>NZ_JAWPOT010000011.1:0-164281 GCF_033344415.1 Vibrio sp. 1727 | reverse complement strand
GAAACGACGGCAATGACCAAATCACAAATTCTATCGCAAGCGTCAAGCTCAATCCTTGCGCAAGCGAAACAAGCGCCAAACTCAGCGCTAAGTCTGCTAGGTTAATTTCAAACCTAAGACGAGAACCTCATTGGCTCGTGGTGAGAGATGAGCGAGTAAACCCAGCTTCGGCTGGGTTTTTTTCTGTCTTTTGGGCCCCCAGGATTTCTGCGAATCACGACATTAGAGCTTCATCACATTTCAGTAAGCCAAAGAAAATAATCGCAAAAAATTGAAAATTTCTTCTAAAGGATATTCATCGGTCGCCGTTAAAGGGACTGAGAGAAATGAGATGTACCTAAGTGAGGTGAGAGACACGACGGTACATTCACTAAAGCCTTAAGGAGATCAATTATGGCGATTAACGTTAATACTAACGTTTCTGCGATGACTGCACAGCGTTACCTAAACCAGGCAGCTGACGGTCAACAAAAATCAATGGAGCGTTTGTCTTCGGGTTATAAAATCAATAGCGCGAAAGACGATGCTGCAGGTCTACAGATTTCAAACCGCTTGAATGCACAAAGCCGTGGCCTAGACATGGCAGTGAAAAACGCAAACGACGGTATTTCTATTGCACAGGTTGCTGAAGGTGCAATGAATGAATCTACCAACATCCTACAACGTATGCGTGATCTTTCGCTTCAATCGGCGAACGGCTCTAACTCAAAAGCAGAACGTGTAGCGATCCAAGAAGAAGTAACAGCGCTAAACGACGAGCTAAACCGTATTGCTGAAACTACCTCTTTCGGTGGTAACAAGCTTCTAAACGGTACTTACGGTACTCAGTCTTTCCAAATCGGGGCGGACTCAGGTGAAGCAGTGATGCTGTCTATGGGTAACCTACGCTCAGACACTTCAGCAATGGGTGGTAAGAGCTACGCAGCAGAAGAGGGTAAAGACGCATCTTGGACTGTTGGTGAGAAAACAGAGTTCAAAATGAGCTACACCAACAAGCAGGGTGAAGAGAAAGAGCTATCAATCAGCGCTAAGCAAGGCGATGATATTGAACAGCTAGCGACATACATCAACGGTCAAAACGATGATGTAAAAGCCTCTGTTGGCGAAGATGGCAAACTACAAGTATTTGCTTCTTCTCAAAAAGTTGAAGGTGATGTTGAGTTTTCTGGCAACCTAGCAGATGAGATCGGCTTTGGTGGTCCGAAAGACGTAACAGTGAAAGACATCGACGTAACCACAGTAGCTGGCTCTCAAGAAGCAGTAGCGGTTATCGACGGCGCTCTTAAGTCCGTAGACAGCCAACGAGCTTCACTCGGTGCTTTCCAAAACCGCTTCAACCACGCAATCAGCAACCTAGACAACATTAACGAGAACGTTAACGCGTCTAAAAGCCGTATTAAAGATACTGATTACGCGAAGGAAACCACTGCGATGACTAAGTCGCAAATTCTTCAGCAAGCAAGTACTTCAATCCTGGCTCAAGCGAAGCAGTCTCCATCTGCAGCGCTAAGCTTGTTGGGCTAAGTGGTAAACCCAGCCTGAGGTCAACACCTTAGTGCTGAGGCACCAAAGCGATAGATTCTATCGTTAGCCCATAAGGTGGAAGGGAGATTGTAATGGATATATCCTCCTACGCATCGAACATCCAGCCTTACGGCACGCCAAATGGCACAAAGTTTGCAAATAAAAATGGCAATGATATAGGCACGTCTAGCCCAGCAAATTCAAATGGTGAGATTTCGCCGCAAAAAGCGAAAAACACCGAATACGACTTCTCTGTTCAAGCTGCGATCGAGATGGCTGAAAGCCGTCAAGAACTGAACAAAGAAGAACGTGAAAAATTGGTCGCACAAATGAATGAATTTGTAACGTCCATAAACAAAGGAGTCGCATTTCGAGTGGATGAAGAATCCGGACGAGATGTGGTGACGATTTATGAAGCCAATACCGGTGACGTGATTCGTCAAATTCCTGATGAAGAAATGCTAGTGGTATTGCGTCGCCTAGCTGAGCACACAGCCAACAGCGGGTTGTTGACTGAAAAAGTGTAAGTCGTTTTTAGAGGTGATTTGATGAGTTTAGGCCCTTTGGGGATGTCTGGCGGCATGGATATTAATTCCATGGTCAGCAAAATTGTGGATGCCGAACGCGTACCAAAGCAGCAACGCATCGACAACGAACGCACGACAATTAATGCCAGTATCAGTGCTTACGGGCGACTCAGAGAATCATTGGATACGATGAAAAATCTCATGGCGAACTTTCGTCAGGAGAAAGCATTTGCCGTTCGCACTGTCGAAACGACCAATGACAATATCGTATCTGCCACGGCAACCACAGATGCTATCGCTGGCAAATATGCTATCGATGTGTTGCAGCTTGCTCAGAGCCACAAAGTCGCTTCTGACGTATTGCCAGAAGACGCAAAATTTGGCCCTGGTAAGCTGCAGATTTCGCTTGGTGATGAGCGTTTTAATATCGATGTTCGTTCCCGATCTAAGCTCATCGATGTCGTACGCGGCATCAATGGCGCTAAAGATAACCCTGGCGTTCGTGCATCTCTTATTAACGACGTCGAAGGTCCACGCCTTATCCTTGCTTCTAACCTCTCTGGTAAGGATCATCAAATCAGAGTCAGTGTGGAGGCAGAAAAAGGCAACCCTCTTAAATATTTCGAATACCAAACACTTGAAGACCGCGTCAACGCGCTTGAAGAAGCTCGTTCAGCGGCGGAAGATGTCTTAGGTCCTCTTAAATTTCCGGAACAACCAGCAGAAGAGCTGGATGCAAACGGCAATCCTCTACCTCCAGAAGAGCAAAAAGCGGCAGACGATGTACAAGATGATGCATCGCAAGCGCCAATCTCTGCGGCGGGTGCAGAAGCAGCCAAAGCTGGTCAAGAAGCCATTGATGAAGCCAACCGACGCGCGAGCTTACGCCCTGAAGACAGAATTCCAGGGTGGACAGAAACTGCGTCAGGTACTTTGTTGGACTCTTATGAAGAACCAGAGCTTGAACTCGACGAAAAGGCAATAGAGAAGGCACCAGATGTACCAGGCTGGAATAATGCCGCATCGGGCACCCTAACCGATTCTTACGTTACGACGAAAGAGGCTAAGCAGCTTCTTGAGCAAGAAAAAGCGGAAATCGAGCAAAAAATTGCGAGTGAAAAGCAAGCGTTAGACGAAAAAGTGGCACGTGGTGAACTTTCCGAAGCGCAAGCTAAGCAAATTCATCGCGCTAAACTTGATCCTCAAGAACGTGAGCGTCTGGAAAAAATTGATGAAGCAGAAGCGAAAATCGCAAAGGCACAATCTGCTTTTGAAGAATACCTTGGAATGACAGAAGTACAAGCAGGGCAAGATTCAGAAGTTCTGCTTGATGGAGTGGCAAAGCTATCTAGCCACAACAATGTGATTGAAGATGCGATCGAAGGTGTTGATTTAACGCTAAAAGGCAAATCAGAACCGAATAAACCGCCTGCTGAAATTGGTGTCGAGTACGACCGTCAAAGTGTACGCAACGATATCGAAAACTTTGTGGCAGCGTATAACTCGTTTTATCAAACCTCCCAAGCGTTGGCGAGTGTGGATCCGGTAACTGGCCAAAAAGGGCCGTTGTCAGGTGACAGCACCGTACGCAGTGCAGATTCACGATTAAAATCGGTCTTTTCTACTCGAATCGATAAAGCACCTGAAAACCTAAAGTCCTTAACAGAATTTGGCATTACGACCACACGTCAAGGCACCCTAGAAATCAACTATGACATGCTAGACCGCCAGTTGAACAATAACTTCAACGAGTTAGAAAAGTTCTTCGGTGGCAACACAGGTTTTGCTAAACGAGTAGAAGATGCGATTCACGGTATCACAGGTATTACAGGCAGTATTCGTACTCGAGAAAAAAGTCTCACAGAACAAAACTACCGTTTGAGTGACGATCAAGCGGCATTAGATCGCCGCATGGAAAGCCTAGAGAAGCGTACTCATGCGAAGTTTACCGCGATGCAAGATGCGACCGGTAAAATGCAAGGCCAGTTAGGCGCTTTGATGAGTGCGTTGGGTTAATAAATGCAAAAAGAACTCATGGAAATTAGTGATATAGATCAACTAATTACGCAAGAATTAGAAAAAATTGATTTTAATGCTGAAGAAATTCTTCGCTTGGTCGATATCAGGGAACGGTTATTGCAAAACCTGTTACCAATTATTCATCAAAATCCTTTGGTTAAGCAGGATGCAGAGTGGCAAGCATTGCTAACTCGTACCAAAAGAATTGTCGAGCTGATGCAATCGGAAACGTCAAAGGTCGGAAAAGAGCTCCATAAGTTTCGTTATGGCCAGCGTTCACTTCAGCAGTACAAAAAATTTATTTAAAAGAGGATTACTATGCGCGGTTCTTTGCAAGCATACAAAAAGGTATCAGTCGACAGCCAGCTTAGCGCGGCTTCTCCGCACAAAGTCATTCAAATGCTTATGGCTGGTGCGATTGAGCGCCTTATTCAAGGTAAAGCAGCCATGCAAGCAGGCAATATTCCAGCAAAAGGTGAGCGCTTAGGTAAAGCGTTAGACATCATTATCGCGCTACGCAGCTGTCTATCTATGGATGACGGTGGTGATATTGCTTCAAACTTAGATTCACTGTATGAGTTTATGATCACGCAAATTTCTGCTGCTAACCATCAAAATGAGCCTCAGCTGATCGACGACGTTATCGACATTATCCGTGAGATCAAGTCCGCTTGGGACCAAATCCCAACAGAGTTTCATAATCTTACCGCTGCTGAAGTTGGTATTTAATAGTCAAAACAATGCGTTAAGATACTAGACGAATATATTTGTCAATTGCGCAACGAGTTGTGTAGCAAAGTTTCTATCAAGCTCACACCTCTCCATTGCTTGGTTGCCTTATTTTTATATTCAAATAAAATAGAAGCCATTAGTAGCCCTAATGGCTTTTTTGTTGCTGATTTTCCTATTTTGTCTATCGTAAATTGAGTGTGGTGGTTCTGCCTTCTTTAGCACCCAATTGCGCAAATCAAGGTTTGGCCGCAACGCACCTAAAATAAAGGCAATCATTCTTACTTATGCATGGTTTGGCAAAGCTGCTTGTAATTGATGATGACGCATCAAGTCGTTTAAATTTAAGCAATATATTGGAATTTGTTGGAGAAAATTGCGAAGCGGTCAGTTCTGATCAGCTCAGCGATGTTGATTGGTCTAGCGTATGGTCGTGCTGTATTGTTGGTAATATTCCAGCAGGTCAAGCGGCGAGTACGGTTATCTCTCATTTAAACAGCGCTTACCACATCCCTCTTCTAGTCATGGGCCGTTTTCCTTTGCCTGTTGATGATCTTCCAAATTTTGTTGGTGAACTAGAGCTGCCGCTTAATTACCCACAGCTTAGTGAAGCGTTACGCCACTGCAAAGATTTTCTGGGGCGAAAAGGAGTGAATGTTGTTGCTAGTGCACGCAAAAACACGCTTTTTCGCAGCTTAGTTGGTCAAAGTAGAGGTATTCAAGAAGTTCGACACCTGATTGAGCAAGCATCAAACACGGAAGCAAACGTGTTGATCTTAGGTGAGTCCGGTACGGGTAAAGAAGTTGTTGCGCGTAACATCCACTATCACTCTTCATACCGCGATGGCGCATTTGTACCTATTAACTGTGGTGCAATACCGCCTGAGCTCCTAGAAAGCGAATTATTTGGTCACGAAAAAGGCGCGTTTACTGGTGCGTTAACTGCCCGTAAAGGTCGATTTGAGCTCGCAGACGGTGGCACTATCTTTCTTGATGAGATTGGCGATATGCCAATGTCGATGCAAGTAAAGTTGCTTCGTGTATTGCAAGAACGCTGCTTTGAACGTGTAGGTGGCAATAGTACCATCAAGGTAAATGTTCGAGTTGTGGCGGCGACACACCGTAATCTAGAAAATATGATTGAAGAAGGCACGTTCCGAGAAGACTTGTTCTATCGTCTGAACGTGTTTCCGATTGAGATGCCAGCGCTGAAAGAGCGCAAACAAGATATACCATTGCTGCTGCAAGAACTGATGACACGTTTAGAGGCGGAAGGCGGACAACCTATCTGTTTTACCCCTCGTGCGATCAATTCATTGATGGAGCACAACTGGCCGGGTAACGTGCGTGAGTTAGCGAACCTTGTTGAGCGAATGATCATTCTGTACCCAAATAGCTTGGTCGATGTAAACCACTTACCAACCAAATATCGCTACAGTGATATCCCAGAGTTCCAACCAGAAAGTAATCCGTTTATTTCGGTTGAAGAACAAGAGCGTGATGTGTTCCAAGACATCTTCTCTGAAGATTTTAGCTTTGAAGATCAAGACGACCTTGATCACAGCATGAACGCCCCGCAAGCGCTGCCACCGGAAGGGGTTAATTTGAAAGAGCTGCTGGCTGATTTAGAAGTTAATATGATCAGCCAAGCATTAGAAGCGCAGGGTGGCGTTGTAGCAAGAGCGGCCGACATGCTGGGTATGCGACGTACTACGCTGGTGGAAAAAATGCGTAAGTACAACTTACAGCGCTAGGTAAAGTGAAGTTTTAAGACGATATCTGAATTATCACTTGTGCTAGTTAACATCGTTTTTCTGGCATCCAAAACCGTTATCTCTGAGTGTCAACTTATTGTCGATAGCTTAACATACTGATAAATATAAAGAATAGCTTGGTACGCTAATTGCTTACCAAGCTATTTTAGTTTTAGCGGCGATATTTCGACAGGCAGTAATGGATAACAACACCAATCAATCCCATTTAGATTCCGTAGAGAATCAGGTTGAGCGCTACAAACAGGTGCTCGATGTGATGCCTGCTGGAGTGATTTTGCTCGATACGTACGGAGTAGTCCGTGAAGCAAATCCAGAAGCGCACCGAATTCTTGAGATTCCACTGGTTAACGAAAAATGGTTCAACGTTATCCAGGCGGTGTTTGACCCACGTGAAGATGATGGCCACGAAGTTTCATTACGTAATGGCCGTAAAGTTCGACTCGCCATCTCGGCGTCCACAACAGGTCAATTGATCCTGATTACCGATTTAACCGAAACCCGTTTACTTCAAGCTCGTGTCAGTGATTTACAGCGCTTATCGTCGTTAGGACGTATGGTTGCGTCGCTTGCTCACCAAGTAAGAACGCCGCTGTCGAGCGCTATGTTATATGCATCCAATTTGGGAGCGCCAAATCTTCCTCCAGCGACAAAAGATCGCTTCCAAACCAAATTAATGGATCGACTGCACGATTTGGAAAAGCAGGTTAATGATATGCTGCTTTTTGCTAAAGGTGGTGATAATAAAGTCATTAAGCCATTTACGATTGCCCAGTTGGTAGCGGAATATCAGCCGATGGTCGAAACCGCGCTAAAAAACAACAGTATTGATTACTGCCTAGAAGTGGAAGAAGAACAAACTGAACTACTAGGCAATGCGAACGCCATTGCATCCGCATTGAGTAATCTGGTCATGAATGCGATTCAAATGTCTGGTAAAGAATCGCAAGTCGATATTTTTTTCCGCCCGGTAAATGGTGAGTTACGCATTTCTGTGCAAGACAGCGGACCGGGAGTGCCCGAAGAACTGCAAGCCAAAATCATGGAGCCATTTTTTACCACACGTTCTCAAGGAACTGGATTAGGGTTGGCAGTTGTTCAAATGGTTTGCCGTGCCCATGACGGTCGATTGGAACTTATTTCAGAGCAGGGTGATGGAGCCTGCTTCACCATGTGCATTCCGCTAGAGCGAGTGCAAACAGAAGCGCAATAAGCGGCTTTTGGTAATAACAATTTCTGGAGAATCATAATGGCGCAAAGCAAAGTGCTGATCGTAGAAGACGATGAAGGTCTTCGTGAAGCCCTAGTCGATACTCTGGCTCTGGCTGGGTATGAGTGGTTGGAAGCGGACTGTGCTGAAGATGCACTGTTAAAGCTGAAATCGAATACGGTTGATATCGTCGTTTCTGATGTGCAAATGGCGGGTATGGGTGGCTTAGCTCTGCTCAAAAGCATCAAGCAGAATTGGCCTAACTTACCAGTATTGCTAATGACGGCGTACGCCAATATTGAAGATGCCGTGTCGGCAATGAAAGACGGCGCGATTGACTACATGGCGAAACCATTTGCACCAGAAGTGTTGCTAAATATGGTCAGTCGTTATGCACCGATAAAAAGTGATGACAACGGTGACGCTATCGTTGCTGATGAGAAAAGTCTGAGCTTACTCGCGTTGGCCGATAAAGTGGCGCGTACAGATGCGAATGTTATGGTGCTAGGTCCGAGTGGCTCAGGTAAAGAAGTGATGTCGCGTTATATTCACAACGCGTCAAATCGTAAAAATGGTCCTTTTGTCGCAATTAACTGTGCCGCGATTCCTGACAATATGCTCGAAGCAACACTGTTTGGCTATGAAAAGGGCGCATTTACTGGTGCTGTTCAGGCATGCCCAGGAAAGTTTGAACAAGCGCAAGGTGGCACAATCTTGCTTGATGAAATCAGCGAAATGGACTTGAACCTGCAAGCGAAGTTGTTGCGTGTTTTGCAAGAGCGAGAAGTAGAGCGCCTAGGCAGTCGCAAAAGCATCAAGTTAGATGTTCGTGTGTTAGCGACTAGTAACCGTGATCTTAAGCAATACGTGTCAGAAGGAAACTTCAGAGAGGACTTATATTACCGCCTGAATGTATTCCCAATTGCGTGGCCTGCACTTAAAGAACGTAAAGGCGATATTGCACCGCTTGCCAAGCATCTTGCTGAGCGTCATTGCAGCAAAATGGGCATGCCAGTGCCTCAATTCTCGACCGTTGCGTTAGAAAAACTATTGCAATACCCTTGGCCGGGTAATGTTCGTGAGTTGGATAACGTGGTTCAACGAGCGCTGATATTAAGTGAAAATGGCGACATCGATGCTGAGCACATTTTGCTTGAGGGCGTAGATTGGCAAGATGCCAATAGCTTACAACACGTGGTGCAAAATGCAGATATGGTCGTGCCCAATGTTAAGCCAGTTGCTCAAGCTGAGAGTGTCAGCCGCCCAGTAACTGGTGGAGAAGGCTTAGGCAGCGAGCTGCGCGATCAAGAATACGCCATTATTTTAGAGACTTTGGTTGAGTGTAATGGTCGACGCAAAGAAATGGCGGAGAAACTGGGTATAAGCCCTCGAACCTTGCGCTATAAGCTTGCCAAAATGCGTGATGCTGGTATAGATATCCCGAATTAACACAGACAACGGCCATAAGACGAAAAGTGTAAGTAAATTGATTGCTAATGTCTTATGGCACGTTAATTGCTTTGTCAATAATCAGTTTTGTTAATAGTCAATCTTTTGGCTTAGAGGTGCTAATGAAAATTGATGGTATTCAGGCAGAAATGCGCGCCATGATGGTAGAAGCAACCAATACGGCTCCTACTGCAAGTGGGGCGAAAGTTGGAGCGGATTTTAACGATCTCCTAACTAAAGCCATCAATAACGTGAACACACTTCAAAAAGCATCTGGTGATTTACAAACCCGTTTTGATCGTGGTGATGCCGATGTATCCCTTTCTGACGTTATGATCGCTCGTAACAAGTCTAGTGTCGCTTTTGATGCGACGGTTCAAATTCGCAATAAACTCGTTGAGGCATATAAAGATCTCATGAACATGCCAGTGTAATTTAGGTAATAAGTGTGGCAGACAAGTCTACAGATTTAACCGTCACTGAAGGCGGCTCAGATGGTGCACTGGTAGCAAGTTCCGATGTGGATGTGGAGAGTCAAAATCCAGATCTAGAAGAGCGCAGTGCGTCAAAATTCGATATGGCAGTGGGCGACCTCGATTTACTTCGTCAGGTTGTGCTTGTGCTGTCGATATCCATCTGTGTTGCATTGATCGTGATGCTGTTCTTTTGGGTCAAAGAACCGGAGATGCGCCCACTTGGTGCGTATGAGACCGAAGAATTGATCCCCGTTCTGGATTATCTGGACCAGCAGAAAATCAATTATAAGCTTGATGGCAATACTGTTTCTGTTGAATCGAGTGAGTACAACTCGATCAAACTTGGCATGGTTCGTTCCGGCGTTAACCAAGCTACAGAAGCAGGCGATGATATTTTGCTGCAAGACATGGGTTTTGGTGTTTCACAACGTCTCGAGCAAGAGCGTCTCAAACTCAGTCGAGAGCGCCAATTGGCTCAAGCAATTGAAGAAATGAAGCAAGTTCGCAAAGCACGAGTGTTATTGGCACTGCCAAAGCACAGCGTGTTTGTGCGTCATAACCAAGAAGCGTCTGCGTCGGTATTTTTGACATTGTCGACAGGCACGAACCTTAAGCAGCAAGAAGTGGATTCTATTGTCGACATGGTAGCGAGTGCCGTGCCGGGAATGAAAACTTCTCGAATTACCGTCACAGATCAGCATGGCCGCTTACTCAGCTCAGGCTCCCAAGATCCCGCTTCTGCGGCGCGACGCAAAGAACAAGAATTAGAACGCAGCCAAGAGCAAGCGCTGCGCGAAAAAATTGATTCCGTACTATTACCGATTTTAGGTTATGGCAACTATACGGCGCAGGTTGATATCCAAATGGATTTCAGTGCGGTTGAACAAACTCGCAAACGCTTTGATCCGAACACCCCTGCGACCCGCAGTGAGTACGCACTCGAAGATTACAATAACGGTAACATGGTAGCGGGTATTCCGGGTGCGTTGAGTAATCAGCCTCCAGCGGATGCCTCAATTCCGCAAGATGTGGCTCAAATGAAAGATGGTTCTGTCATGGGGCAGGGGTCAGTTCGTAAAGAGTCCACGCGTAACTTTGAGCTAGATACCACCATCAGCCACGAGCGAAAGCAGACCGGGACGGTGGCTCGTCAGACCGTTTCTGTTGCGATTAAAGACCGTCGTCAAGTTAACCCTGATACGGGTGAAGTGACTTATACCCCAATGTCCGAATCTGAAATCAATGCCATTCGCCAAGTATTAATTGGTACCGTTGGCTTTGATCAAGGTCGTGGCGATTTACTGAATGTATTGAGTGTAAAGTTTGCTGAGCCAGAGGCTGAGCAGCTAGAAGAACCACCAATTTGGGAGCACCCTAACTTCAGTGATTGGGTTCGTTGGTTCGCAAGTGCATTAGTGATTATTGTGGTTGTGTTGGTTCTGGTTCGCCCAGCAATGAAGAAATTGCTTAACCCTACCAGCGATGATGAAGACGAAATGTACGGACCAGACGGCTTGCCGATTGGTGCGGATGGTGAAACTAGCTTGATTGGCAGTGACATCGAAAGCAGCGAACTGTTCGAGTTTGGCTCAAGTATTGATTTGCCAAACCTTCATAAAGATGAAGATGTATTGAAAGCGGTTCGCGCTCTGGTTGCGAATGAACCTGAACTGGCTGCTCAAGTAGTGAAAAACTGGATGAATGACAATGGCTAACGATATCGTACCTCAAGATGACAACGCCGCGGGAATGCCAGTAGAGCTGGATGTTTCAACCATTACTGGCGAAGAAAAAGCGGCAATTTTGCTACTGAGCCTTAATGAACAAGATGCAGCTGGCATTATCCGTCACCTAGAACCAAAACAGGTTCAGCGTGTTGGTAGTGCGATGGCTCGCGCGAAGGATCTCAGCCAAGACAAGGTATCTGCTGTTCATCGTGCGTTTTTGGAGGATATCCAGAAATACACCAACATTGGTATGGGCAGCGAAGACTTTATGCGTAATGCACTGGTTGCCGCTCTTGGTGAAGACAAAGCCAACAACTTAGTTGACCAGATCCTACTTGGTACGGGCTCAAAAGGCTTGGATTCTTTGAAATGGATGGACCCACGCCAAGTGGCGAGCATTATCGTCAATGAACACCCACAGATTCAAACTATCGTACTGTCTTATTTAGAAGCAGACCAATCTGCAGAGATTTTGTCTCAGTTCCCTGAGCGCGTGCGTTTGGATCTGATGATGCGTATTGCCAACCTTGAAGAAGTTCAGCCATCAGCATTGGCAGAGCTGAACGAAATCATGGAGAAACAGTTCGCGGGTCAAGCGGGTGCACAAGCAGCCAAAATTGGCGGCCTGAAAGCAGCAGCGGAGATCATGAACTACCTAGACAACAACGTCGAAGGTTTGTTAATGGAACAAATTCGCGATCAGGACGAAGACATGGCGACGCAAATCCAAGACCTAATGTTTGTCTTCGAAAACTTAGTCGAAGTGGACGACCAAGGTATTCAGAAGTTGCTGCGTGACGTACCACAAGACGTGTTGCAAAAAGCACTCAAAGGTGCAGATGACTCGTTACGTGAGAAAGTCTTCAAGAACATGTCTAAACGTGCTGCTGATATGATGCGTGATGATATAGAAGCGATGCCGCCAGTACGAGTGGCAGATGTAGAAGCCGCTCAGAAAGAAATCTTAGCAATTGCCCGTCGAATGGCGGATGCTGGTGAGCTCATGCTATCTGGCGGTGCTGACGAATTCTTATAATTTCTATTGCTTCGCAATTATCCTATTGCGGAGCACCCTCACTTCTTAATCGAACACACAATAGGTAACCCATGGCTGGCGATAGAAAACGTGGATTTATCCGTCCTGATGAAGATGATTCGATGATCGAACCTCAACGTTGGGGGCTGCCTGATTATGGCGAGCCTAAAGCCAAACAAGCAAAACAAACCGCGTTCAACTATGACCCGGGATGGGTGCCGAATTTTGATGAGCCTGAAGAAGAGCAGCCACTTGCGCTAACCGAAGAACAAATTGAACTGATTAAGCAAGGTGCTTATCAAGAAGGCTTACATCAAGGTCAGGAAGCTGGCTTTAAGCAAGGTTACGACAAAGGTAAAGAAGAAGGGTTGCAAGCCGGCCATGCTGAAGGTCTCGAGCTCGGAAAATCTGAAGGGGTAACTGCAGGGCAAGAATACATTCAGCAGCAAGTTGAAACCTTCATGAACTTGGCCAATCAGTTTGCTCAACCTTTGGAGTTGATGAATGCTCAGGTTGAAAAGCAGCTGGTGGATATGGTGCTCTGTTTAGTTAAAGAAGTGGTGCACGTTGAAGTACAAACCAACCCTCAAATTATTTTAGATACGGTGAAGCAGTCGGTCGAAGCGCTACCAATATCAGGCCACCCTATTACCTTGCACCTGAATCCAGAAGATGTCGCGATTATTCGTTCAGCTTATGGTGAAGAAGACCTTAATTGTCGCAACTGGACGTTAGTTGCTGAGCCATCGCTCAATCGAGGTGACGTCCAGATTGAAGCAGGTGAATCAAGCATTAATTATCGCATGGAAGAACGCGTCAAAAGCGTATTGCACAGCTTTTGTGGCGCAAACCGTCATCAAGAGGGTGAGTAATCCATGCAAGCACTCGCTGACCGCTTAAAAAGCTACAAAGTTGAAGGCCTTACGACGCGCCCTGTCGCCTCTGGCAAACTGGTGCGTGTGGTTGGGTTAACGTTGGAAGCAACCGGCTGTCGCGCACCAATTGGCAGTTTATGCTTAGTGGAAACCATGTCAGGTCAGATGGAAGCCGAGGTTGTCGGCTTTTCAGGTGACAACCTATTTTTAATGCCAAGCGAACAAATTACGGGCATTTTACCTGGCGCGAGAGTCACCCCTTTAACCAGTGACGCTGGTTTGCCTGTCGGCATGGAGTTACTTGGGCGCGTGATAGACGGGGTTGGGAATCCACTTGATGGACTTGGCCCTTTGTATACCGATCACCGTGCCTCTTTTAATGCCGAACCAATCAACCCATTGGCTCGAAAGCCAATTTCTGAACCGCTCGATGTTGGCCTAAAAGCTATCAATGGTTTGTTGACGGTTGGTAAAGGTCAGCGTATCGGTCTGTTTGCAGGTTCTGGTGTGGGTAAATCGGTCACGCTTGGCATGATGACGCGAGGCACCACCGCACAGGTTGTGGTCGTCGGCCTGATAGGTGAGCGTGGACGTGAAGTTAAAGAGTTCATCGAAGAGATCTTGGGTGAGGACGGTCGTCGCCGCTCAGTGGTGGTCGCGGCGCCTGCCGATGCTTCACCTCTAATGCGCTTAAAGGGGTGCCAAACGGCATTAACGATTGCTGAATACTTCCGGGACCAAGGGTTAGATGTTCTGCTATTGATGGACTCGTTGACTCGTTTTGCACAAGCACAGCGTGAAATCGCACTTTCTGTTGGTGAGCCGCCAGCGACGAAAGGCTACCCGCCTTCTGTATTTGCCAAGCTGCCAGCGCTGGTTGAGCGAGCGGGTAATGGAAGTGCCGAACAAGGCTCGATTACGGCGTTCTTTACCGTGTTGACCGAAGGGGATGATTTGCAAGATCCGATAGCGGACGCATCGCGAGCCATTCTTGATGGCCATATTGTACTTTCTCGTGAAATGGCGGATGCAGGCCATTATCCGGCGATTGATGTCGAGAAGTCGGTGAGCCGTGTTATGCCGCAAATCACGACCGAAGAGCACGTTCTGATGTCAAAAGCGGTGCGACAGGTCTTGTCTATTTGTCGCAAGAATCAAGATTTGGTCTCGATTGGAGCGTACAAACCGGGTACCGATCCTGCTATTGATGGCGCATTTACTTTGAAACCGAAGTTAGACGAATACTTGCAGCAGAGCATGAAAGAATCGGTGCCATACGATATGTGCATCAATATGCTTAGAAACATTTTGGGTGGGTGATAGCGCGTGAATAATGCGATGGAGTTTCTACTTGAGCAAACTAAGGATCGTGAAGACCAAGCTGTGCTTGCACTGAACAAAGCGCGTTCTGAACTCGAAGATTATTACCGTCAGGTTGAACAAATTGAAAAGTATCGGCTTGATTATTGCCAGCAACTCGTCGACCGTGGTCAGGCGGGCCTAACGGCAAGTCAATATGGACACTTAAATCGATTCCTTACCCAGCTAGATGAGACTTTATCTAAGCAAAAGCAAGCAGAAAGTCATTTCAAAGAGCAGGTTGAAAACTGTAAAGAATATTGGTTAACCGTGCGTAAAGAACGCAAATCCTATGAGTGGATGATAGACAAACGCGAAAAAGAGAAACAACTTGCTGAAGCTAAGCGCGAACAAAAGCAAATGGACGAGTTTTCCACCTTACTTTACAGTCGAAAACCACATCGTTTCTAAAGGTTATCGGTTCGATATTGCATTACGGTGTTGCAGTTGACTACATCTCTACCGATTCAAGTAAGGTAACTTTGATTGAGTCTTGTTCAATTAGCTCAAATACCTTCGGTCGAATCTCGCGAACCCACCACTCGTTGTATGTTTTTTCGTAGAGAGTCTGGCGTGCTTGTTCATTGTCGAACTCTCTAAGCCAAACAAAATAGTCATGTCCATCATCACCAGTGTGGACGTAAGTATTCAGTACACGCATGCCTTGTGAACGTTGATAGGGCAACAGTTCTTCCTTCATCCAACTTAGCCACTGTTCTGTTTTGCCTGCTTTGATTCTATATTGGCGTAATTCTGTGATCTTCAAAGTGATTCCTTAATTGTTAAGTCAAATGTCTGTTTACGCTTATCGTTTTTCAAAGTCAATCAAGTAGCTGTACATCATGTTAGGAACCAGGTTCTCGGATAGTACTGTTGATGTTTGTTCCATAAACATGCCATCTATTAGCTTACCGAGAATTGACTCAATATTGTGGTGTGATTTTTGCATTTTAGCTGTCAGTGTCGGGTCTTTTTGACCTTTGTTTGCCGCCAGTATTGCTGTCTGTCAGCGATACGCTCAGAGCCACGAGAACGAGAGTTTCTAAATGAGTGTGAATTTGTCCCATGTATCTGCGACTACCAAGACGCCAGTTTCTGATGTGTCCGCTAAAGCGTCCGCAGAGAGCACTGAGAGCAAGGGATTTTTAGAAACGTTAACCGATGCGTTTGCTGGTAAACAAAAGCCCGAAAAAGTAGCAACAGAATCGACAGTGGTTGAAGAAAAAGAAAGAGCGGATGTAGGCAGTACTTCTTCTGCTAACGTCTCGGACGAATTGTTGGCGCAAGAAAGCCAAGAATCCGTCAGTGACGAGACCCATGGTTTTGATGAAATATCAGCAAACAAACCGAATGCAACCTTAAGTGAAGAAGCAAGTTTACAAAAGGCGGGTAACAGCACACCTTTGGAGAATGATGTTGAAGCTATTGAAAAAGTGAAATCAACATCAATCGATACGAGCAACCCATCAAATACAATGGACGTAAAAAGCACTATGGGCGAAGGACAACAGCTTCTTGGCCGAATTGAACAAGCGAATCAAACCCTGAATGCGAGTAATGCATCCATCAATAGTGGCAAAGTTTTGCCTCAGAGCGCGAATTTAGTGCATTCGTTCCACGAGCAAGCAACCGTTTCGACAAACCTTGATGAGCTGGCTTTGAATGAAACGCCATCAGTTCATTCTCTTGAACAAGCACAGCTGATCCCAGGGCAAGACTTAGAGCCAATTTTAGATAAGAATGGTCAACCTATCGATGTCGACAAACTCTCGTCTGAGTTTGCTGCTTGGCAAGAGCTAGCGAAACAAGCCAGCCATCCGACGACTAAGAGCGCAGTCAGTGGTGAAGTAGCTAATGATCTGTCGCCGTTGTTAACAGATGTTGATTGTTCCAACATCGACGCGCTTCCACGAGTATCCTTGGATGAACTTGAAGTTATAGATACTAAGTTGGCGCAAGGAAAACCACTGACTCAGCAAGAAGCTCAGATCATTGAAGGGTTGAAACAAGGAAGGATCACGGCGGATATTCCTGATCAAGACCTTGCCCAATTTGTTGCGCTCCCTAATGACATTAAACAGATTCTCGCAGAGCAACAAGTACAACATAATTTAACTCGCCAGGCTGGACCTATGGCAGTGTCTCAGCAAATCCAGCATACAGCGGCTCAAGTACCCCAGCCACAAACTGCTCATAGTGGAGAAAAAGTCGCATTATCTCCAACGCCTGATACGTTGATAGCCGCGCAAGTGCCGACGTCGCTTCAAGGTGTGAAAGACGGAGAGATTAGCCAGAAAGTGATGAACGCAGCATTGGAGACTGGTGCGCTAAAGGCGACTGCGGATAAACAAGATAAGCCGGACCTCCAACATGGCTTCGCTGGACAACTTCAGGCTATGGCAGGTCAGCAAGGAATTAATGTGCAGCAACAAGCGCGTATTGATGCTGCACAACAAGCTCAGCTTCCGTTGCAACTAACTAAAGAGCTAGCCAACGAGCAAGTTGCGGAAAAAGTGCAAATGATGATGTCGAAGAATCTGAAAAATCTCGATATTCGTCTTGATCCACCAGAGTTAGGTCGTATGCAAATTCGTATGACCATGAATAACGACGTTGCCAATGTACATTTTACAGTGAACAACCCGCAAGCTCGTGACATTATTGAACAGACGCTCCCTCGTTTGAGAGAAATGCTAGCGCAACAAGGTATGCAGCTGGCTGATTCTTCCGTCCAGCAACAAAACAGCGGGCAACAGCAAGGTAGGTATACTGCTGAACAACATGGTCAAAGCGCGCAAAGTGGCGGTTTTTCTGGACAGTCCGAAGAGGGTTTTGAATCTGATGTCAATCTGGATTTGAATGTCGCTTCAAAGCGTGATGGAATTAGTTTTTACGCATAAAAGGCCGTTTAACGGCAATGGCATACGGTTACCAAGCAACTCACTAAAACGTCTTGGTAACTCAAAAGAACAATAAGAGACAAGAATGGCAGAAGAACAGTTACAAGGGGCCGATGCGCCGAAAGGAAAAAGCAAGTTACTTATCATCATCATCGCTGTTGTAGTATTACTACTTGGTGGCGGGGCAGCGGCATTTTTTCTAATGGGCTCTGATGAACCTGCTCAGGCTGAATCGTCTCAACAGGCTCAAGTGAAGGCATCGGATGCTGCGCCCATCGCGTATGTGAATCTTCCTCAGGCATTTGTATTTAACGTTACTGGGGATAGCCGCGATAGGTTGGTTCAAATTAAAGCGCAGTTAATGGTTCGCGGTGCAGAAAATGAAGAGTTGGCGCGGTATCACTCGCCACTGATTGAAAGCTCTATGCTATCAACGTTTGCTTCCGCGACGGTTGATCAATTGCGCTCTCCTACAGGACGAGTGGAATTGCGCGATCGTGCTTCCGAAGATATCAAAGCAGCGCTGAATGCTGCGGTCGGTAAGCCAGTGATTGAAAAAGTACTGTTTACAGATTTTGTTATTCAATAGGTAAAACGTGACCGATCTATTAAGCCAAGACGAAATTGATGCGCTATTGCATGGGGTTGACGATGTTGATGACGTCGATGAACCGATAGAAAACGACACTGAGGGCGCCGTCAATTTTGATTTCTCGTCGCAAGACAGAATCGTACGTGGTCGAATGCCGACGCTCGAACTTATCAACGAGCGCTTCGCACGGCACATGCGTATTAGTCTGTTTAATATGCTGCGTAAAACGGCAGAGGTGTCGATCAATGGCGTGCAGATGATGAAGTTTGGTGAATACCAGAACACATTGTACGTGCCAACCAGTTTGAACATGGTGCGTTTTCGTCCGTTAAAAGGCACTGCGTTGATCACCATGGAGGCTCGTTTAGTCTTTATTCTGGTAGAAAACTTCTTTGGCGGTGATGGTCGATTCCACGCCAAAATAGAAGGCCGTGAATTTACCCCAACGGAACGCCGCATCATTCAGTTGTTACTGAAAATTGTATTTGAAGATTATAAAGAAGCGTGGTCGCCAGTGATGGGGGTAGAGTTCGAATATCTCGACTCTGAAGTAAACCCAAGCATGGCAAACATTGTCAGCCCGACAGAAGTGATTGTCGTGAGTTCATTCCATATAGAAGTTGACGGCGGTGGCGGCGATTTTCATGTCGTTATGCCTTACTCCATGGTTGAGCCTATCCGTGAACTATTGGATGCAGGTGTTCAGTCCGACAAGATGGAAACGGACGTTCGCTGGAGCTCAGCACTACGTGAAGAGATCATGGATTGTCCGGTTAACTTCCGTGTGAACTTGCTCGAAAAAGACATTTCTTTGCGTGATCTCATGGAGCTGCAACCGGGCGATATCATCCCGATTGAAATGCCAGAACATGCGACGATGTTTGTAGAAGACCTACCGACCTATCGCGTAAAAATGGGTCGTTCGGAAGATAAATTAGCGGTGCAAATTTCTGAGGAAATTGAGCGCCCACATGTCGTCAAAACAGATTTAGCTTTCTTAGGTAAAGACATCATGTCCGAGCTTGAGAGTGAAGACGATATAGACCATTAAGATACCTTATTAAACAGACATGCTATGGCATGAGTAAGGCGTAACACAGGATAGAAAAATGGAACCAAGTGACGATCAAAAGCTAGCAGACGAATGGGCAGCCGCTCTTGGCGAAGACCCGTCTGCCCCTTCTGTAGACGTAGATGAAGTATTGGCTGCGCCACTGGAAGAGCTAAAAGACACTTCAAGCCCAATTAGCGAAGATGAGCGTCGTAAACTCGACACTATTATGGATATCCCGGTGACGATTTCGATGGAAGTCGGTCGTTCTCAAATTAGCATTCGGAACCTGTTGCAGCTTAACCAAGGTTCGGTTGTTGAATTGGATCGTCTAGCCGGTGAGTCGCTCGACGTATTGGTTAACGGTACTTTGATTGCTCACGGCGAAGTCGTGGTCGTCAACGATAAGTTTGGTATCCGTTTGACGGATGTGATCAGCCAAACTGAACGAATTAAGAAGCTGCGTTAAGATGAGTCGTTCAATCAAAATGCGATTGAAGCAAATCACTGGAGCACTGAGCTTAATACTAAGTGCTCCTTATGCATTTGCTGCCGCACCAAATAATCTAGATCTTGCGACGACACTTGGCTCGCTTGTGCTTGTAATCGGCGTGATTCTTTTGCTGGCTTGGTTGCTGAAACGTATGCAAGTGCCAGCGATGGGACAACAAAAGGGCTTGCGTATAGTGAGTCAGTTGCCAGTGGGTACAAAAGAAAGAATCGCAGTAGTTCAAGTGGGTGAAGAACAGTTTTTGGTTGGGATTACTAGCCAATCGATCCAAACTTTAGCCAAGTTAGATAAGCCACTGAAAGAGGAAGAGTTGGCGACCAATGCTTTTGCGACTCAATTTAGCCAGCTGATCAAAAAACATGACAAAGGGTAATCCAATTCGTTTGCTCCTGAGTACGTTGTTACTTTTTGTCGGCGTGCTGTTTTCTTCATTTACCTTTGCTGAAGCAGAGGAGTCAGCGCTGCCAGATAACTTAGCCGATGGAAGTAGTGTTACAGTTCAGGCTATGCAAAGTGATACTGGTGCTAGCCGTGCTATGTCCGTTTCTAGTGGCGGTGGTATTCCAGCATTCACCATGACCACGAACCCTGATGGCAGTGAAGACTACTCGGTTACACTACAAATTTTAGCGTTAATGACCATGCTTGGCTTCTTGCCTGCCATGGTGATTCTGATGACCTCGTTCACTCGAATTGTGGTGGTGATGTCGATATTGCGTCAGGCAATGGGTTTGCAACAAACGCCTTCTAATCAGGTTATTATTGGTATTGCGCTGTTTTTGACCTTTTTTGTTATGTCCCCTGTCCTGAACGAAATCAACGACAAAGCTGTTCAGCCTTATTTGAACGAGCAAGTCACGGCGCGAGAAGCGTTTGATGCTGCACAAGCGCCAATGAAAGCATTTATGCTTAAGCAGACCCGAATCAAAGACTTGGAGACGTTCGTAACCATGTCAGGAGAGCAAGTCGAGAATCCAGAAGATGTGTCGATGGCGGTGTTGATTCCGGCTTTTATCACCTCAGAGCTAAAAACTGCATTCCAAATTGGCTTTATGCTCTTCTTGCCGTTTTTGATTATTGACCTTGTAGTCGCTTCGGTACTGATGGCAATGGGTATGATGATGTTGTCACCAATGATTGTTTCGTTGCCGTTCAAGTTGATGTTGTTCGTATTGGTCGATGGTTGGAACTTGATACTCTCGACACTTGCGGGCAGCTTTGCCCTTTAGATAAGCGCAGATAGAGGATAAGACATGACACCAGAAATGTTTGTCGAGCTTTTCCGTGAAGCACTTTGGATGGTGCTTATCATGGTCTGCGCTATTATCATCCCAAGCTTGCTTATCGGCCTTGTAGTCGCGATTTTTCAAGCTGCGACATCCATCAACGAACAAACGTTGAGCTTCTTACCGCGTTTGATTGTCACGCTTTTGGCCCTGATGCTGTTTGGGCATTGGATGACGCAAATGTTGATGGAATATTTCTATGGCTTGATTGAACGCTTACCTCAGGTGCTTTATTAGAGGCGCCTATGGAGTACCCCACTAGCGTTGTCTTAGATTGGATCGCAAACTACTTCTGGCCCTATGTTCGTATCTCATCCATGTTGATGGTGATGACAGTAACCGGGGCCCGATTTGTTTCGCCAAGAATCCGCCTTTACCTCGGTTTAGCCATCACTTTCGCTGTCATGCCAGCTATCCCCGCCGTACCTCAAGACATTGAGCTACTCTCGTTTCGTGGCTTCATGACCATTGCCGAGCAAATGATCATCGGCATAGCGATGGGTATGGTTACTCAATTTATGATTCAAACCTTTGTCCTGCTGGGTCAAATATTGGGTATGCAATCAAGTTTGGGCTTTGCTTCTATGGTCGATCCCGCAAATGGTCAGAACACGCCATTGCTTGGTCAGTTATTCATGTTCTTAACGACAATGTTTTTCCTTGCCACCGATGGACACTTAAAAATGCTGCAATTGGTGGTGTTCAGTTTTAAAACTTTGCCGATTGGCTCCGGCTCGCTCAACGCGGTTGATTTCCGTGAAATGGCAGGCTGGCTTGGTATTATGTTCCAAACGGCATTGAGTATGTCTCTATCCGGCATTATTGCACTACTGACCATTAACTTGTCGTTTGGTGTAATGACCCGTGCCGCACCACAGCTGAATATCTTCTCGCTTGGTTTTGCTTTTGCTTTGATGGTGGGTCTATTACTTTGTTGGTACATACTGGCTGGTCTATACAGTCATTATGAAATGTTCTGGACAGTGGGTGAGGCGCAGATTTGTCGGCTCATTCGCTTGGAGTGCTAAGATTTGGCAGAATCAGACGGTCAGGAACGCACCGAAGAAGCCACGCCCCGACGGTTACAACAAGCCAGAGAAAAGGGGCAGGTCGCTCGATCTAAAGAGCTTGCATCAGCATCTGTGCTGATCGTTGGCGCCATTTCATTGATGTGGTTTGGCGAGGCGTTAGCACGTTCATTGTTTTCCATCATGAGCCGTTTATTTGATCTTCAACGAGAAGAGATTTTCGATACTGCAAAACTGTTTGATATCGCTTTGGGCGCGATGAGTGATTTGTTGTTCCCACTATTTTTGGTGTTAGCGACATTGTTTACCGCCGCCATGATTGGAGCAGCAGGTGTGGGAGGAATCAGTTTTTCTGCCCAAGCGGCCATGCCCAAGCTGTCGAAAATGAATCCGCTTAGCGGCTTAAAGCGAATGGTTGGCATGCAAAGCTGGGTAGAGTTGATCAAATCAATCCTTAAAGTGGTTCTGGTCACTGGTGTCGCCATCTATTTGATCCAAGCATCACAGGCCGATCTGATTCAATTGAGCATGGATGTGTATCCGCAAAACATCTTCCATGCTTTAGATATTTTGCTGAACTTTATTTTGCTGATCAGTTGCTCGCTATTGATTGTGGTTGCCATCGATATTCCATTTCAAATTTGGCAGCACGCCGATCAGTTAAAAATGACCAAGCAAGAAGTCAAAGACGAATACAAAGAGACTGAAGGTAAGCCGGAAGTGAAAGGCCGTATTCGTATGTTGCAAAGGGAAGCGGCTCAACGTCGAATGATGGCGGACGTTCCTCAAGCTGATGTTATTGTTACTAACCCAGAGCACTTCTCGGTAGCGCTTCGTTATAAACAGAAGACAGACCGTGCGCCAGTCGTGATCGCTAAAGGTACTGACCACATGGCGATGAAGATTCGAGAAGTCGCCCGCGAACATGACATTACGATTGTGCCCGCACCACCTTTGGCTCGTGCGTTGTACCACACGACAGAGCTCGAGCAAGAGATCCCCGATGGGTTATTTACTGCCGTCGCTCAGGTTTTGGCATTTGTATTCCAATTGAAGCAATACCGAAAACGAGGTGGACAGCGCCCGAAAATTCAAGATTATGATTTGCCAATCCCGCCCGAGCACCGTCATTGATACGAAAAGCTGTAAAGCCTTAAAAAAGCTCGTTTGATCAAAAGCTAAGCTCTATTTGAGTGTTTAGTCATTATTTTGGCGCTAATTATGGTACATAGATTGCTTAAAACGCTTTAATTATCAACCCTACCTAAACTTTTAGGCTAAAGCGGTCGCGTATTAATAGTAAGAGCTTACGTGACGCTTCAATCGATTGAGATCTCTCGCAGTATGAAGTTAAGCCTGCCGTTTGCAGATAAATTGCCACGAATCCCTCAACGTGAAATGCCAGCTATTGGTGCTCCGGTGATGGTTTTGGCCACCCTAGCGATGGTGGTACTGCCGATTCCAGCATTTTTGCTGGATATGTTCTTCACCTTTAACATCGCGCTGTCGATGGTGGTGTTGTTAGTGACCGTTTACACACGTCGCCCTTTGGACTTCGCTGCTTTTCCAACGGTATTGCTGATCGCCACGTTGCTCCGCTTGGCTTTGAACGTTGCCTCGACTCGTGTCGTCTTACTGCATGGTCATGAAGGCGGTAATGCGGCAGGTAACGTAATTGAGGCGTTCGGTAACGTCGTTATTGGTGGTAACTACGCGGTCGGCCTAGTGGTTTTCCTCATCTTAATGATCATCAACTTTATGGTGGTGACCAAAGGTGCGGGTCGTATCTCTGAGGTAAGTGCTCGCTTTACGCTTGATGCGTTGCCGGGTAAGCAAATGGCGATTGATGCGGACTTGAATGCCGGATTGATAGACCAAGAGCAGGCAAGAGTTCGTCGTTTTGAAGTGACCAAAGAAGCGGATTTCTATAGCTCGATGGATGGTGCCTCGAAGTTCGTAAAAGGTGACGCGATTGCCGGTATTTTGATTCTGTTTATCAACATCGTCGGCGGTCTGTCGATCGGTATGGCGCAATATGGATTGGGTTTCGGTGAAGCGATTGAAATCTATACCTTACTGACAATCGGTGATGGTTTGGTCGCACAAATCCCATCGCTATTGCTGTCAATTGCAGCGGCAATGATGGTGACACGCCAAAACACCGATGAAGACATGGGTGAACAACTGGTTTTCCAGATGTTCGACAACCCAAAAGCGCTGATGATTACTGCGGCTATTCTTGGTGTGATGGGCATCGTACCGGGCATGCCACACTTTGCGTTTTTGAGCCTGGCAGTCGCGGCCGGTGCAGCGGCATATTTCATCGACAAACGGCAGAAGCAGAAAGCGAAAGAGCCCGCTTTACCAGCAACAGCAGACGAAGGTACAGAACCTTCCTCACAGCGCGAACTGTCTTGGGATGACGTCCAGCCAGTCGATATTATTGGCTTGGAAGTCGGTTATCGCTTAATCCCTTTGGTGGACAGAGACCAAGGTGGGGAACTGTTAGAGCGCGTAAAAGGCGTGCGTAAAAAGTTATCGCAAGATTTTGGGTTCCTAATTCCAGCGGTTCATATTCGTGACAATCTTGAGCTGACCCCAAACAGTTACCGAATTACATTGATGGGGGTTGCGGTGGGCGAAGCAGAGATTCGTCCGGATCAAGAGTTAGCGATTAACCCAGGTCAGGTGTATGGCATGATTGATGGTGAGCCAACCATTGACCCTGCTTTTGGACTGGAAGCCGTATGGATCCGAGAAGATCAGCGTGAGCACGCGCAAGCCTTAGGTTATACGGTGGTTGATTCATCAACGGTATTAGCGACGCACCTAAGCCAGCTATTGACCAACAACGCATCACAGCTAATTGGCCATGAAGAAGTAGAGAATTTATTAGAAATGTTGGGACGCAGTGCGCCTAAGTTGGTCGAGAACTTTGTTCCTGACCAATTACCATTAGGTGTGGTGGTGAAAGTCCTACAAAACTTGTTAAACGAGGCCATTCCAATCCGCGATATTCGCACGATTGTTCAAACTTTGGCTGAGTACTCAAGTAAGAGTCAAGAAGCTGACATATTGACGGCAGCAGTTCGAATTAGTCTTAAACGTCTAATTGTTCAAGAAATCAATGGTATAGAGCCTGAGTTACCAGTGATCACTTTAATACCCGAACTGGAACAAATATTGCATCAAACTATGCAAGCATCAGGAGGCGAATCCGCGGGGATTGAACCGGGACTCGCTGAGCGATTGCAGTCTTCACTAAGCCAAGCGACACAGGAACAAGAACTGAAAGGCGAACCTGCCGTTCTGCTTACTTCTGGTGTATTACGCTCGACGTTGGCGAAATTTGTGAAGAACACAATACCTAATCTCCGGGTACTGTCTTACCAAGAAATCCCGGATGAAAAACAGATCAGAATTGTGCAAGCCGTGGGTAACTGATCTCACGCATCATTAATGGATTCATAGTTTGAAAATAAAGCGATTTTTTGCCAAAGACATGAGAACGGCGCTGCTCCAAGTGAAAGAGGAGTTAGGCGCGGAAGCTGTGATCATGTCAAACAAGAAAGTGGCTGGTGGAGTAGCGATTGTTGCGGCGATAGATAGTGAATCTAATCCGCCTCAAGCAAGCGCAGCGTCACAGCAAAATCGCGGTGCTTCTCAATCGAATCGCTATAACGAACATCGTCAAATGTCATCGTCTTCTGCTGATCGTTACCAAGATCGTCATTTAGATGAAGATAAAATTAGCCTGAACAGTAATAACAGTAACAATGAAAAAACAGGCTCAATGACGCAGCGATTCGCTAATATGCTTAAGCAATATAGCGGTGGTGCAGCAGATGCTGACGATCACGTAGCGGAAAATGAAGATTCGCTCTCTGCTTTGCTGCAACGCCAAAATAAGCATCGCGACGGCTACAACCAAGAAAAGCCAGCGCCATATCAACCAGATTCACCTTTGGCGAAGCTAATCGCACAGGACAATCGATTTGAACGTCCGACGCCCAAGCTGGATCCGACGCGATATGACCGACGTCGCCCAAGTGATGAGCGTGACGAATCGGCCGATGAGCTAGAAAGCATGCGCGAAGAGATGACGTCAATTCGTCGTCTGTTGGAGCACCAAGTTTCTGGCCTGATGTGGCAAGAAGTAGAACGCCGTGAGCCGCTAAGAGCAATGCTGATTAAGCGCTTAGAGCGAATGGGCGTTTCTCCGGAGTTAGCAGACCAGATGGCCTGTTATATTCCGGAAGATACAAAGCCAGCGCGAGCGTGGAAAGCGTTATTGTCGCTGGTGGCGGATCAAATCAATATTCCTAAACAGGACATTTTAAAACGTGGTGGCGTAGTCGCATTGTTGGGTCCGACTGGGGTTGGGAAAACAACAACCGTAGCGAAACTCGCAGCACGCGCAGCCATGGAATACGGTGCCGACAATGTGGCCCTTGTGACAACAGATACATATCGCATAGGTGCACATGAGCAACTCTCAATTTACGGAAGAATCATGGGTTGTCCCGTAAGAGTTGCTAAAGATTCTAACGAGTTAGCCGATGTTATATATCAGCTAAGAAACAGAAGACTGATTTTGGTCGATACGGCAGGGATGGGGCAACGAGATGTGAGGCTTTCCGAGCAGCTCGACACTCTAATGCAAGAGAGCGGAGAAGTGATTCACAGCTACCTTGTTTTGCCGGCTACCGCACAACGTCGTGTTCTACAAGAAACGCTGGATCACTTCCGACGTATACCACTTTCGGGTTGTATTATGACGAAGCTTGATGAGTCATTAAGCCTAGGCGAATTCATCAGTGTAGTGATTCAAAACGCAATGCCAGTAGCTTACATCGCTAATGGTCAGCGCGTACCAGAAGACATTGTGATAGCGCAACCAAAATATATGCTTGCGAAAGCAAATGAACTGTTAGAGAAGTCGACAGAGAACGAACCTCACTTTTGGAACAGTGACAGTGAAGGACTCTAAGGCGGCGGACTACTATGACTGAGAATATGATACACGATCAAGCAAGCGGCCTCCGTCGCTTAACACAACCATCGTTGACCAAAGTGATTGCTGTTACTGGCGGCAAAGGTGGTGTGGGGAAATCAAACGTAACACTGGGTCTGGCGATTTGTATGGCTCGCCAAGGCAAGAAGGTGATGGTTCTCGACGCTGATTTAGGTCTGGCCAATGTGGACGTGATGCTCGGAATTCGTGCAAAACGTAATCTAGGACATGTCTTAGCGGGTGAATGTGAGCTAAAAGATGCGATTGTCGAAGGGCCTTATGGTATAAAGATAATTCCTGCAACTTCTGGCACACAGAGCATGACAGAGCTTTCTCACGCTCAGCATGCTGGACTCATCCGAGCATTTGGTAGTCTTGAAGACGAAATGGATGTCCTGCTGATTGATACCGCTGCTGGTATCTCTGACATGGTAATCAGTTTTTTGCGAGCAGCTCAAGATGTGGTTGTAGTTGTGTGTGATGAACCGACGTCAATCACAGATGCCTATGCATTAATCAAGCTGTTGAGTAAAGAACACCAAGTTCAACGCTTTAAAGTTGTAGCAAATATGGTCAGAAGCTACCGTGAAGGGCGAGAATTGTTTGCAAAGTTGACACTAGTCACAGAGCGATTCTTGAATGTTAGCCTTGAACTCGTAGCATGTATTCCATTAGATGATAAAGTACGACAGGCTGTAAAAAGACAAAAAATTGTCGTTGATGCGTTCCCACGCTCGCCTGCCGCTTTAGCTATCAGCTCACTAGCAAACAAAGCGTTGACGTGGCCACTACCGAAAACACCAAGTGGACACTTGGAATTTTTTGTGGAAAGGTTGCTAAATCGTACCGAATTCGCAGAGGACCCTTTTGGTGAATAAAGCGATAACCTATGACCAACATGGCAAATTTAATAGCCAGCAGGCGTTCATTGAACGTTATTCAGTGTTGGTTAAGCGCATTGCTCACCACCTACTAGGCCGTTTACCGCCGAGTGTTCAGGTAGAGGATTTAATTCAGGCCGGCATGATCGGTCTTATCGAAGCTCAGCAGAATTATGATGGTTCTAAAGGTGCGAGCTTTGAAACTTATGCAGGTATCCGTATTCGTGGCGCAATGTTAGATGACATGCGTAAAGGCGATTGGGTACCGCGTTCTGTTCATAAAAATAATCGAGAGATTAACCAAGCGATTGCGGAGCTGGAAGGCGAATTAAATCGAGATCCTACTGATTCTGAAGTAGCCACGCATCTCGGTATGACACTGGATCAATATCATAGTGCTCTTACCGATATCAACTGCTCAAAATTAGTCGGTATTGAAGATTTAGGCGTTTCTGATGATGTGATTTCACCGGCGGATGAAACCGATGACAGCAACCCATTCAAAGGGGTAGTTGATGAATCATTTCGAAAAGCACTGGTTGAATCAATAAAACAGCTTCCAGAGCGTGAAGCTTTGGTTCTTTCGCTTTATTATGATGAAGAACTCAATTTGAAAGAAATTGGCGATGTGTTAGGCGTAAGCGAATCTCGCGTAAGTCAAATACTGAGTCAAGCGATGCAACGTTTACGTACCAAGCTCAGTGCGTGGACACAAAATGACTAAAAACACTGATTTTACGATTCAGTGGAGGCAATTTTGAATAAAAACATGAAGATCCTTATTGTTGATGATTTCTCAACAATGCGCCGTATTGTTAAAAACCTGCTTCGTGACTTGGGTTTCAATAACACTCAAGAAGCGGACGATGGTTTAACCGCATTACCAATGCTGAAAAAAGGTGACTTCGATTTTGTTGTAACTGACTGGAACATGCCAGGTATGCAAGGCATCGATTTGCTTAAACACATCCGCGCGGATGCAGAACTTAAGCATCTGCCAGTTCTAATGATCACGGCTGAAGCGAAGCGTGAGCAGATCATTGAAGCTGCTCAAGCAGGTGTAAACGGCTACATTGTTAAGCCATTTACTGCTGCAACATTAAAAGAAAAATTAGATAAAATTTTCGAGCGTTTATAACTCTCTCTTTCTCTTTGTTATTCGAGTCATTCATACCAATTATTAAATACCTATTAAATGACTCGTTTAGCGTTTTCAAAGTGATAAGAAGAACTAAACGTAAAAGGGTCTATTCAGAATGATCTCACTAGAGCAGGCGAAGTCACTCGTTCAAATGCTAGAAAACGGGGAACAAGACCAAGCCAATATGCTTGTTGCCTCGATCTACGAAGGTGCCGATAACCCAATGCTGCAAGAAATTGGAGCGTTAACTCGAGACCTTCACGAATCACTCAAGCAGTTCAGTCTCGATCAGCGCATGACCGAAATTGCGAAAGACGAAATCCCTAACGCTAGGGATCGTCTCAATTATGTGATCGAGAAGACAGAGCTTGCAGCCAACAAAGCAATGGATGCGGTCGACTGCTGCCTTCCTATCGCTGACAACCTGCATGATTGCCTTCTAAAAGTTCGTCCTCAATGGAATGAACTCATGCACGGGCGCATAGAATTAAGCGAATTTAAAGCACTGTGCCACCGAATCGACGGGCTATTAGTGCAAGTCGAAGGGGACAGCACTGAATTGCGCGGCCAGTTGACCGAAATTCTCATGGCGCAAGACTTCCAAGACCTAACTGGCCAAATCATTCGCCGCGTAATTACGTTGGTTAATGAAGTTGAAGGCCGCTTAGTGGAAATCCTAACCGTATTCTCTGGAAATAAACTTGAAGAACACATTCAAGTTTTGTCAGAACCGGCAGATAAAAAGAATACACAAACAAGCGAAGCCGAAGGCCCGATTCTTCATCCAGAACTGAGAGAAGATGCGGTTTCATCGCAGGACGAAGTCGATGACTTGTTGTCCAGTCTTGGATTTTAAAGGTAACGTATGAGCTACGATTTAGACGAAGATATTCTTCAGGACTTTCTCATTGAGGCTGGGGAAATTCTCGAGCTGCTTTCTGAGCAGTTGGTTGAATTAGAAAATAACCCAGAAGACAAAGACTTACTTAATGCTATTTTCCGCGGGTTTCATACCGTAAAAGGCGGTGCCGGCTTCCTTTCATTGGCAGAGCTAGTCGATACTTGTCATGGTGCGGAGAACGTGTTCGACGTTTTACGAAACGGTCAACGCACGGTAACGCAAAACTTAATGGATACGATGCTAAAAGCCTTGGATACGGTTAATACCCAGTTCCAGGCTGTTCAAGATCGTGAGCCGTTAGAAGCTGCGGACCCTGAGCTTCTTGAAGAACTTCATCGTCTATGCAAACCTGAGTCAGAAGATGAAGTAGCGGCAACCGTAGTTGAAGAACCAGTGGCTACTCCAGAGCCTATTATTCCCGAGCCTAGCATCGAAGAACCTGCTGCGCCGTCAGCACCATCAAGTGTCGGCTCTGTTGATGAAATTACCCAAGACGAATTCGAAAAGCTACTGGATGAGCTTCATGGTAAAGGTTCAGCGCCAGGCACCTCAATGTCTGCGACACCTACAACGCCATCTGAACCGCCTCAATCGAGTGCACCATCAGTTGAAAGTGGTGATATCACTGATGATGAGTTTGAACGTTTACTCGATGAACTGCACGGTGTAGGAAAAAGCCCTTCTACGGCAGAGGCTGCTGCATCTGCATCCGTACCAGTAGAGCCACCTAAAGCGGCAGAGCCTTCCGCTCCAGTGTCATCTTCATCAAATCAAGACAGTGACTTAATGACGGACGAAGAGTTCGAAAAGTTACTCGATGAGCTACATGGTTCAGGTAAAGGTCCAACGCTAGAAGAATTGGATATGGCAACGAAGCCAGCGTCAGCAAACGTAGAGCAAAGCCCTGCGAAACCTGAGCCTGTTGCTAAGCCAGCACCCGTTCAAGCAGCGCCAGCACCAAAGCCAGAATCTAAACCAGTCGCGGTAAAAGAAGAAGCCAAAACACCAGCGGTTAAAAAACCTCAGGCTGAAGCAACCGTTCGTGTTGATACCTCGACGCTTGATACCATCATGAACATGGTGGGTGAGCTTGTATTGGTGCGTAACCGTCTACTAAGTCTTGGCTTGAATAGCGACAACGAAGAGATGTCCAAAGCGGTCGCTAACCTTGATGTGGTAACTGCGGATCTACAAGGCGCGGTAATGAAAACGCGTATGCAGCCAATTAAGAAAGTGTTTGGCCGTTTCCCACGCGTTGTCCGTGACTTGGCTCGTAACCTAAATAAAGACATCGTGCTAGAAATGCGCGGTGAAGAAACCGATCTCGATAAAAACCTTGTAGAAGCATTGGCCGATCCGTTGATTCACTTGGTGCGTAACTCGGTTGATCACGGTATTGAAATGCCAGACGCACGCGCGAAGGCCGGCAAATCACGCACAGGTAAAGTGATTTTGTCAGCATCGCAAGAAGGGGACCATATTGAACTATCCATCGTAGATGATGGTGGCGGTATGGACCCGAACAAACTGCGTGGCATCGCGGTGAAGCGTGGCATGATGGATGAAGATGCGGCGGCACGTTTAACAGATAAAGAGTGCTTCAACCTTATCTTCGCACCTGGCTTCTCAAGTAAAGATAAAATTTCTGACATTTCTGGTCGTGGTGTGGGTATGGACGTGGTTAAGACGGCGATCAATACCTTAAACGGTTCAATCGATATCGATTCTGAGCTAGGCAAGGGCACTAAGATTACGATCAAAGTACCACTAACGTTAGCGATTTTACCGACTCTGATGGTTGGTGTTGGCGGTCATCCTTTTGCTCTACCATTGGCTTCGGTGAGTGAAATTTTCCACTTGGATCTTAGTCGTACAAACGTGGTAGATGGTCAGCTGACGATTATTGTGCGTGAGAAATCTATCCCACTATTTTACTTACAAAACTGGTTGGCATCCAAATCGCAAAACGTCCAAGAGCGTACTGGTCACGGTCACGTGGTGATTGTACAGATTGGTAACCAGCGCGTTGGTTTTGTTGTGGATACGCTTATTGGTCAAGAAGAAGTGGTTATTAAGCCACTCGATAATCTATTACAGGGCACTCCAGGTATGGCTGGTGCGACAATTACTAGCGATGGCCATATTGCATTAATTCTAGATGTGCCTGATTTACTTAAGCGATATGCTGCGGCTTCACGCCTTTAAGCAAAGCTGACGTTATTAAAAGGAATAAGATGGCGATTAAAGTACTAGTCGTTGATGATTCGAGTTTTTTCCGACGTCGCGTGAGCGAAATCATCAACTCAGAATCGCGCCTAGAAGTGATTGACGTTGCGGTAAATGGTAGAGAGGCGGTTGAGAAAGCCAAATCTCTCAAACCTGACGTCATCACGATGGATATTGAAATGCCAGTGATGGATGGCATTACAGCTGTACGTGAAATAATGGCCGCTGCTCCAACGCCAATTCTAATGTTTTCGTCCCTGACCCACGACGGGGCGAAAGCTACGCTTGATGCGCTAGATGCGGGCGCATTGGACTTCTTACCGAAAAAGTTTGAGGACATTGCGCGTAACCGTGAAGAAGCGGTGTCATTACTTCAACAGCGTGTGATTCAGATTGCCTCGAAGCGCGCTTTCATGCGTCGACCTATCGCTCGCCCAACAGCGAGTACCAGCACGACTACTCGATCATTAGGTTCAAGAACGGCTTCACCTGTGACTCCAACACCAACTCGACCTGCTGCGTCAAAGTACCGTGCTTCTGGTAAGAAGTATCAACTGACGGCAATTGGCACATCAACAGGTGGCCCCGTTGCTCTACAAAAAATTCTGACGCGCTTGCCGATGAACTATCCGCATCCGATTGTATTGATTCAACACATGCCAGCAACGTTTACTGCTGCGTTTGCCAGTCGTTTGAACACCTTGTGTAAGATTCAAGTGAAAGAAGCACAAGATGGCGATGTGTTACAGCCCGGTGTGGCATACCTTGCACCAGGTGGGAAACAAATGATGGTAGATGGACGAGCGGGCGCTGCTCGTCTTCGCATTATTGATGGCGGCGACCGCATGAACTACAAACCATGTGTGGATGTGACTTTTGGTTCTGCCGCAAAAGTATATGGCGACAAAGTGCTCTCTTTAGTGTTGACAGGCATGGGTGCAGACGGTCGTGAGGGCGCTCGCATGTTGAAGTCTTCAGGCTCAACAATTTGGGCACAAGATGAAGAAAGTTGTGTTGTTTATGGCATGCCCCAAGCGGTTGCTAAAGCAGGCATTTCTTCAGAAGATTTACCGCTTGACCGCATTGCTGAACGCATGTTGGTGGAAGTTGGCCTAGCTTAGGATTCATCATGATTGTTTGGAGTGTAGCTAACCAGAAAGGAGGCGTGGGTAAAACCACCTCAACAGTGACATTGGCGGGCTTATTGAGCCAGAAAGGCCATCGAGTATTGATGGTTGATACTGATCCTCACGCCTCACTGACTACTTATCTCGGTTATGATCCTGATGCAGTAACTTCGAGCCTATTTGATTTATTCCAGTTGAAGACGTTTTCTCGTGAGACGGTTAAGCCGTTGATTTTAGAAACAGAGCTGGAAGGAATGGATATCATTCCCGCGCATATGTCCCTTGCCACGCTTGATCGCGTAATGGGTAATCGCAGTGGTATGGGATTAATCTTAAAACGGGCGCTGCAAACTGTCTCACAAGACTATGACTATGTGTTGATTGACTGTCCGCCAATCCTTGGCGTGATGATGGTGAACGCGTTGGCAGCCAGTGACCGAATTTTGATTCCTGTTCAAACAGAGTTTTTGGCAATGAAAGGTCTAGAGCGCATGATGCGTACGCTAACCATTATGCAAAAATCTCGCCCGGGCGGTTTCAAAGTGACTATCGTCCCAACCATGTACGATAAGCGCACGAAAGCGTCATTGCAGACATTGATGCAACTGAAAAAAGATTACCCAAATCAAGTGTGGACCTCAGCGGTGCCTATTGATACCAAGTTCCGCGATGCCAGTTTAAAGCACTTGCCAGCGTCGCATTTTGCATCTGGTAGTCGTGGTGTGTTTGCCTATAAACAGCTACTGATTTATCTGGAGAGGTTGGCGTTCGATGAGCAGTAATGATGTGCTGTCCAGTGAACAAGCACTTGATGACTACTTTAATGCATTACTGGATGATGAAACTGAAATAACGACTCTTGAGGAAGACCTTGACCTGTTGGCTCAAGAGGTATCATCTGCAGAGCCAGAGCCAGAGCCAGAGCCAGAGCCAGAGCCAGAGCCAGAGCCAGAGCCAGAGCCAGAGCCAGAGCCAGAGCCAGAATTGCAGCTACAATACTCGGAGCCAGAAACGTACCAGTTTCAAGAAACATATCCGCCAGAGTTGGAAGCTCCAAACCTGGAAGATGTTCAAAGGCTATTAAGTCAGCTTGAAGCAAGCAACCCAGTGGCTGAGTTGGATATTGATAGTATTCTTGAACAAAATACGATTGATATTGCAGCAGAGATAAAAGCGGCTGAGCCTGAGGTACAAACCTTTACTGAGGTGCCTGAGCTTCAGGGTGTTGAGGAAATACAGGACTGGGTGATTGATGAGCCAGTTTTTGAGGAAGCTCAACCAGAGGTGGATGAACCTCACGCAGTGATCGAACAAAGTATCAATATAGAATCGAACGTCGATACTGAACTCGAAACACAAGCAGATTCCGATATACCAACGGTCTGGGAAAGCACGAAGCGAAGTGAGGACTTCCAAGTTCTTTACTTTGATGTGAATGGTGTCACGTTTGCTGTACCTCTTGATGAGTTAGGTGGTATTCATCGCATTAGCGAGCTTAACCATTTGATAGGAAAACCCGCCTGGTATTTGGGGCTACAAACAAATCGCGAGCAACAGTTTGATGTCGTCGATACCGCGAAATGGGTGATGGCAGATAAGCTTCGTGATGATAGCTATAAAGATAACTACCAATATGTCGTCATGCTTGGTGAGAGCATGTGGGGGTTGGCCAGTAACCAATTAATGGGGACTGAAACGCTTAATATCGACAAGGTTCGCTGGCGTGAGCAGGCGGGTAAACGCCCTTGGCTAGCGGGCATGGTAAAAGAAAAAATGTGTGCCTTAATTCATGTCCAGGCGCTCATTGACATGCTAAACGCCGGTTTAGATGTCAAATCACTGAATTAGATTTAAGTCGGGAACGACATTAACGAGGATTAACTATGTCTCAAGCTTTTGAAGTAGAAGTGAAGAAAGATGCATCGAATGACGAAGTTCTTCAGTGGGTGACGTTCCAGCTAGAAGAAGAAACGTACGGCATCAACGTAATGCAAGTTCGTGAAGTACTTCGTTATACTGAAATTGCCCCTGTTCCAGGTGCACCAGATTATGTACTTGGTATCATCAACCTACGCGGTAATGTAGTTACTGTTATCGATACACGTTCACGTTTTGGCCTGATGGAAGGCGAAGTCACCGACAACACTCGTATTATAGTGATCGAGTCTGAGCGTCAAGTGATTGGTATCTTAGTCGATAGCGTGGCAGAAGTCGTTTATCTGCGTTCTTCTGAAATTGATACGACGCCTTCAGTTGGTACCGACGAGAGTGCGAAGTTCATCCAGGGTGTGAGCAACCGTGACGGCAAGCTTCTTATCCTTGTGGATTTGAACAAGCTGCTAACAGATGACGAGTGGGACGAGATGGCTCACCTTTAATGGCTGAAGAGACTCTTTTATCTGCTCCATTCCTTGCGGGTGGCGTCGCTTTTATCGTGTTAGTATTGGTTGTTTTGCAACTGCGGATTCGCTCGGGGTTACAAAAGCAGTTAGACCAACAACGAGCTCAATCTCGACACGCAGATAAAGAAGTGCAAAAGTTGAGTAAGCAGTTACTCGAAGTGCGCTCGGTTGTTGTTGGTCTTGGACAAAAAGTGACGGAGCAACAAGACATTATTCAGCACTTAAACGAGAGAATTCGCGAACTCGAACACGCTGATACTGATGGTCGCTTGTATAGTCGTGCTTCTAAAATGGTTCAGCTTGGCGCTGATATCAACGAGCTGATTGAAGAGTGCGAACTACCAAAAGCCGAAGCTGAGTTGATGCTTTCACTTCAGAAGAAACTGGCGGGGAAAGAGAAGATTCCACCATTAAGTGGTCAGCCATCAGATGACGCAGAATATCCAACGCGTGGACGTCGTCGACGCTAAAGGTTATCAAGCGATAAAAAAGAGGCGTTATTACGCCTCTTTTTTGTTTTTAGCCGCTAATGCTCTTCTTAAATACAACCCTAGATAACCTTCAGTCGATCTTGCTCTTAGTTCTGGCCTCTCAAATTCAAAATGAGCGCTTATAACTACTTATAGTTAATTTTATTAAAGTGTGATGATTAATTAACAAAAATACATGAACTTACATGTAACCTAGCCCTCTTATCCTGTTTTGTCATAACTAAGCTGTGCTAATATAGCGGCTCGTTCATTTTTTAGTTGAAGCTCTATGTTAGAAGTGTCTAACCTGACAGCAATCCGTGATGAAAGGGTTCTGTTTGAAAACCTGCAGTTTGAAATTAAGCCTGGTGAATTGGTCCAGATCGAAGGGCGTAATGGTACTGGTAAAACTACATTGCTACGGATTGTGACAGGGTTAGGTGATAGAGAAGAAGGTGTCATTAAATGGAAAGGCGAAGAGGTTGAAAAATCTCGTGATGTTTTCCATCAAGATCTGCTTTTCTTAGGACATCAAACAGGAGTGAAACGAGAGCTTACCGCATTAGAAAACTTACGTTTTTATCAATCTATTCAAAATAATCGCTCTTCAGACGAAGAAATCTTTATCGCTTTGACTCAAGTAGGATTAGCTGGTCGAGAAGATGTGCCTGTAGCACAACTTTCCGCAGGTCAGCAACGACGAGTCGCATTGGCAAGGTTATGGCTCAGTAAGCAAATTTTATGGATTTTAGATGAGCCGTTGACTGCCATTGATAAGCAAGGTGTCAAGGTGCTTGAATCTTTGTTCGCAAGTCATGCTGATAATGGCGGTATTGTCGTGTTGACGACACATCAAGATATGTTTGCGGACAGCCCGAAACTTAGAAAAATAAAGCTGGGTGACTGATATGATTTCATCGATGACCACCATCATTCGTCGTGAGCTCCTAATCGCATTTCGCCGTCAGGCAGACATTCTAAACCCGCTGTGGTTCTTTATTATTGTCATTACTCTCTTTCCTCTGAGTATTGGACCAGAACCTAATTTGTTAGCACGTATTGCAGCGGGCATCGTTTGGGTTGCCGCATTGCTGTCCGCCTTATTATCATTAGAGCGTCTATTTCGTGATGATTTTCAAGACGGTGCACTAGAACAAATGATGCTAATGCCGATTCCATTGCAACTTGTAGTGGTTTCAAAGGTCATAGCACATTGGTTGTTAACAGGGTTACCTCTGATTTTAATTAGCCCATTATTGGCGGTTTTACTTTCGCTCGACTTCAATACTTGGCTATCGGTTGTATTAACCTTGATGATCGGTACACCAACACTAAGTTTTATTGGCGCCATTGGTGTGGCGTTGACTGTTGGGTTGCAAAAGGGTGGCGTTCTTTTGAGTTTGCTTATTCTTCCGCTCTACATCCCAATTTTGATTTTCGCAACATCGGCAATTGATGCTGCCGCACTCGGTATGGCGTATAACGGTCAACTAGCGATTTTAGGTGCGATGCTAATGGGGGCGATGACATTAACGCCTTTTGCCATCAGTGCCGCATTGCGAGTTAGTGTTAACTAACTCAATAAAGTGCCAATGAAGCGGCGCTTGATCAAAGAATTATTATTAAAGCACTGCTACGGTCTCAACCCTTTAGACAGTGTCCCTGAAGTAAGAGTGAGAACAAAACATGTGGAAATGGCTACATCCTTATGCCAAGCCAGAAGCAGCTTATCGTTTGAGTGGTAAGTTTCTGCCTTGGTTTTCTGTATTGGCCCTCGTATGCTTATCGGTTGGTACGGTTTGGGGGCTTGCATTTGCGCCTTCAGATTACCAACAAGGTGATAGTTTCCGAATCATCTACATTCATGTCCCATCAGCTATTTGGTCTATGGGCGTTTATATGTCGATGGCGATCGCTGCATTTATTGGCCTAGTATGGCAAGTTCGCCTATCTGATATGGCGGCACTTGCGATGGCTCCGATTGGTGCAGTATTTACTTTTATTGCTCTACTTACAGGTGCTGTTTGGGGCAAGCCTATGTGGGGCACTTGGTGGGTATGGGATGCCCGTCTTACATCTGAATTGATTCTTCTATTTCTCTACCTTGGTGTGATTGCGCTTTACCATGCGTTTGACGATCAAAAAACCGCCGCAAAAGCTGCTGGTATTTTAGCGATCGTAGGCGTAGTAAACCTACCTATCATTCACTTTTCCGTGGAATGGTGGAACACGCTTCATCAAGGTGCGACGATCACGAAATTTGAACAACCTTCTATTTCATCCGACATGCTTTGGCCGTTATTGCTGAACATCTTTGGCTTTGCGTTCTTCTTTGGTGCCGTGACGATGGTCCGTTTTCGTAACGAAATCATCAGTAAAGAAAGTCACCGCCCTTGGGTGCGCAAACTCGCAACAGAACAAACTCAGTGAGGTAACTGATTATGCATTTTGAATCTCTGAGCGACTTTTTTGCCATGGGTGGCTACGCATCATACGTATGGAGTGCGTTTGGTATTACTTTCTTATCCATGCTGATTCTTCTGATCACTAGCCTTCGCCGCGGTGATGCATTATTGAAAGAAGTGAAAGCAAAAATTGACCGTCAAGCTCGTATCGACGCAGCGAAGAACATGGAGAACACCTTATGAACCCGAGACGTAAAAAGAGGCTAGGTATTGTACTAGCGATCTTTATCGGTATTAGTGCCACCATTGGTTTGATACTTTATGCGCTTAACCAAAATATGGACCTTTTCTACACTCCAACGGAATTGGTTAATGGTAAGCCAGATGGCACCAAGCCAGAAGTAGGCCAGCGTCTGCGTATCGGTGGAATGGTGGTTGTGGGCTCAGTTCGTCGAGATCCTAATTCTTTGAAAGTGAGTTTTGACCTGCACGATGTCGGTCCGAAAGTGACGATTACCTATGACGGTATTCTTCCTGACTTGTTCCGTGAAGGGCAGGGTATTGTTGCTCAAGGTGTACTGAAAGATGCCACGACAGTTGAGGCATTTGAGGTCCTAGCGAAGCACGATGAAGAATACATGCCACCAGAAATTGCAGAAGCGATGAAGAAAACGCATGAACCGCTTCAATACAGCACCGAACAGAAACAAGGAAGCGGCCAATGATTGCTGAAATCGGTCACTTTGCTCTCATTCTTTCGCTTGCAATGGCAGTGCTGTTGAGCGTATTGCCATTGTGGGGAGCATCGAATAATAACACCATGCTCATGAACACAGCGCGACCGCTATCTTGGTCTATGTTCCTGATGCTGTTGTTCTCTTTCGCCATTTTATGTTGGGGATTTTATACCAACGACTTCACGTTACAGTATGTAGCGAGCAACTCGAATAGTCAGCTTCCTTGGTACTACCGTTTAACCGCAGTATGGGGTGCGCACGAAGGTTCACTGTTGCTATGGGTTTTAATCCAAGCTGCTTGGACTGTCGCTGTAGCGACGTTTAGTCGTGGTATGCCGCAAGAGTCGGTTGCACGTGTACTTGCTGTTATGGGCATGATCTCAGTGGGTTTCCTACTGTTTATCATCCTAACGTCGAACCCATTCCTACGTACGTTACCGTTCTTCCCGGTTGACGGACGTGACTTGAACCCTCTGCTTCAAGACCCTGGTTTGATTGTTCACCCGCCAATGCTTTACATGGGCTATGTTGGTTTCTCGGTTGCATTCTCTTTTGCGATCGCATCCCTAATGACCGGACGCCTTGATACGGCTTGGGCTCGTTGGTCTCGTCCTTGGACAACCGCTGCATGGGTATTTTTAACACTTGGTATCGCACTAGGTTCTTGGTGGGCTTACTACGAACTTGGCTGGGGTGGCTGGTGGTTCTGGGACCCAGTAGAAAACGCATCATTCATGCCTTGGTTAGCGGGTACCGCATTAATGCACTCTCTTGCCGTGACAGAAAAACGCGGCACATTTAAAGCGTGGACGGTACTATTGGCAATCTCTGCATTTTCGTTGAGTTTGTTGGGCACCTTCTTAGTCCGTTCCGGTATTTTAGTATCGGTGCACGCGTTCGCGTCTGACCCGTCGCGCGGTATGTTTATTCTAGGCTTCCTCGTTTTCGTTATCGGCGGCTCTTTATTGCTGTTTGCCGTAAAAGGGGCAGCAGTGCGTGTACGAGGTAACTTCGACTTAGTCTCACGTGAAAATGCGCTCTTAGCCAACAATGTATTACTTATCGCCGCTCTTGTTGTGGTGTTAGTGGGGACACTGTTGCCGCTCGTACACAAGCAGCTTGGTTTGGGGTCGGTCTCTATCGGTGCGCCATTCTTTGACATGCTATTTGCGTGGTTAATGATGCCATTTGCTTTTCTGCTTGGTATTGGTCCTCTTATTCGCTGGAAGCGAGACAGTTTATCTAAACTTGTGAAACCAATGCTCGTTTCAGGTGTGCTTGCTTTCGCTTTGGCCGCGCTATGCGTGTACCTGTTTGCCGATTTCTTCTCAACCATGGCTTACATTGGTTGGGTGATGGCGATTTGGATTATTGCGATGCATGGCTTTGAATTGTACGAGCGTGCAACGCACCGTCATAGCTTTAGTGAAGGTGTTCGCAAGCTGCAACGTAGCCACTGGGCAATGATGTTGGGTCATGTTGGTCTGGCGGTATCTGTTATCGGTATTGCGATGGTACAGAACTACAGCATCGAGCGAGATGTACGTTTAGCACCTGGCGAACACTTCCAAATTCAAGGTTATGATTTCTACTTCTCAGGCTTGCGTGATAAAGATGGTCCAAACTACGATGGCTACATCGCAGACTTTGAGATCACACATGATGGCAAATACGTGAATACGCTTCACGCAGAGAAGCGCTTCTACCGTACGGCTAAGTCTATGATGACTGAAGCAGCCATTGACCGTGGTATTAGCCGCGACCTATACATTGCAATGGGTGAACGTTTAGACGACAACCGATCTTGGGCTGTTCGTATTTACTATAAACCGTTCGTTCGTTGGATTTGGGCTGGCTCTTTGATTATGGCATTAGGCGGCGCACTAGCGATTTCTGATAAACGCTACCGCTTCCGTAAATCGCCGAAGAAAAATGCGAAGTCAAAAGAGCAGGAGGCATAACATGAATAAGAAAATCTTATTTATTCCGCTTGTCGCTTTCATGATTCTAGCGGGCATTTTCGCAACCCAATTAATGCGTAACCAAGAGGGCGATGATCCAACTAAATTGGAGTCGGTTTTGGTTGGCAAGCCAGTTCCTGAGTTTCATTTAGAAGACCTGGCTGAGCCTGGAAAACAGTACGACCAATCAATTTTTAAAGGTGAACCGTTGCTCTTGAACGTTTGGGCAACGTGGTGCCCAACGTGTTATGCAGAGCATAAATACCTAAACGAATTGGCGGGTAAGGGCGTTAAGATCATCGGTATGAATTACAAAGATGATCGTAATAAAGCAATAGGTTGGCTGAATGATCTCGGCAACCCGTACTTGATCAGCCTATTTGATGGCAGTGGTATGCTTGGCCTTGACCTTGGCGTTTATGGTGCTCCAGAAACATTCATTATTGATGCAAATGGTGTGATTCGCTATCGCCATGTAGGGGATGTAAACCCACGTAATTGGTCAGAAACACTGGAGCCGCTTTACAACAAATTGGTTGAGGAGGCGAAGCAATGAGAAAGCTAATTCTTGCCGTTTTTGCTGCGATGACATTATCTCTTGCTGCTCATGCGGCCATTGAAGTGTACGAGTTTGATAATTTGGAACAAGAACAGCAGTTCAAAGAGTTAAGCCATACGCTCCGTTGCCCTAAATGTCAGAACAACACGATCTCGGATTCTAACGCTGAACTTGCTCAGGACTTACGCCATAAGGTGTATGAAATGACCAAAGAAGGTAAGTCCAAAGATGAGATTGTTGATTACATGATCGCCCGTTACGGTAACTTCGTGACTTACAACCCACCATTTACGGTCGCGACTGCGATTTTGTGGCTAGGGCCACTCGCTGTAGTAATGGGTGGTTTTGGTTTGATTGTACTGCGTAGCCGTAAATCTAAAGTTAAGGCAAAAGCGAGCAGTGACGAGCAATGGGATGAGCAAAAAGAAGCTCGTTTAAAAGCATTGCTTGAAGAAGAGAACAACGGAGATAAGAAGTAATGACACTATTTTGGATTTCCACCGTTGCTCTCACGCTTATTGCTTGTGCGCTGGTGGCTTTGCCGCTGCTTAAACAAAAAGCGAACAATGATGATGTGTTACGCGATGAGCTTAACAAGGCATTTTATAAAGACCGACTATCTGAGCTTGCAGAAGAAACTGACGAAGGTCTAGTTGAAAGTGAAGACGAACTGATTTCTGATCTAAAGCAATCACTGCTTGACGATATCCCTGGTGATAAAGCGCAAAAAGAAACTAAGGTTTCTCCAATCGCGGTTTTAGTTCCATCGGTAATTCTGACGGTGGTGCTGAGCTATGGTTTGTATTATAAATTTGGCGCGTCAGACGATATTGTTCAATGGCAAGAAGTGTCTGCAAATCTACCTGAGTTATCGAAAAAGCTGATGTCGGCTTCTTCTGAGCCGCTGAGTGACGATGAAATGGCGGATTTGACCCTTGCCCTTCGAACTCGCTTACATTACCAGCCGGAAGACTCGACAGGTTGGTTACTGCTAGGTCGTATTGCGTTAGCAAATCGTGATGTCACCACAGCTATCGATGCGATGGAAAAATCGTACCGCCTAGAGCCCAAAGATCCTGATGTGATGTTGGGTTATGCACAAGCTCTGATGCTGTCTCAAGAGGAAATGGATCAAGCGACGGCTCGCTCATTACTCGGCAAGCTGATGCAGCAAGACTATGTCGATCTGCGTGTGTTTTCTTTGTTAGCGTTCGATGCGTTTGAGCGTCAAGACTTCCCGGCAGCCATCAAGTACTGGGGAATCATGCAGCAAATGATTGGTCCAGAAGATAGCCGCTACGAGATGTTGTCACGCAGTATTGAGAGTGCTCGTAAGCAAATGGGCGAAGCGGTTTCACCGGATAAGAGTGTAGCCGTGACAATTAATGTGGCACCAAATGCTCAGCTGGATCCAAACGCAGTTCTGATTGTGTCAGTACATCGTTCAGATGGCTCCCCGATGCCTGTGGCTGCTGCTCGTTATCCGCTAGGTACTTTCCCTCGCACAGTCGTATTAGATGATGGCAATGCCATGATGCAAGGGCAAAAGTTATCTTCACTCGATAAGCTAATCGTCCGTGTGCGTGTAGATTCTGACGGTAACGTAGCAACGCGTGATCAAGATTGGCACGGAGAAAGTGACGTCGTTGAATTTGGCGCACCAGTAGAAGTGACCATTGATCAGCAGTATTAATTGTTAACATCTGTCTCTGAAACATGACAACGAGGTAGAGTCAGTTGCCTTTAGTGGTATGACTCTAAACGATCGAGTAGAATACCGAAGGCCAGCGATTGCTGGCCTTTATTTATTCCCATATCTGAGTCATCTTTACTATGTATCCTGCTCAACATACGTACAATGGTTAATCGGGGTGACTTAGGTACATTAATAGTCGTTATGGAAAATAAAATGTATAACAAGGGTAATTCTACCTTCTTGTTGCTGTTAGCCGTTGGACTGGTTGGCTGTTCAAGTGCGCCTGATGAAGCAGTAACAGGACAAGAAACAAATCAAACGACTTCTGATGTGTATGACCCGTTGGAAGGCTTTAACCGAACCATGTGGGAACTCAACTACGAATATTTAGATCCGTATTTGGTTCGTCCTGTATCACTTGCGTATGTAGAATACACGCCAGTTCCTATTCGTTCTGGTATCGCTAACTTCTTATCGAACTTAGATGAGCCAGCAAGCATGGTTAATAACTTAATCATGGGTAATGGTACGAAAGCCGTGGACCACTTTAACCGTTTTTGGATTAATTCGACGTTCGGTATTTTCGGTTTATTCGATATTGCAAGTGCCGCGGGTATTACGAAGTACGACGAGAAAGCGTTCAGTGATGCAGTAGGCCACTATGGTGTTGGAAATGGTCCTTACTTCATGGTTCCGGGTTATGGTCCGTATACCTTACGTGAAGTGACAGATACCGTAGATAGTACGTATTTACCCCTCTCTTATCTCAACTTCTGGGCGAGTTTGGGTAAGTGGGCGTTTGAAGGCATGGAGAAGCGTGCTTTATTAGTGCCGCAAGAAGCGCAGCTAGACTCATCGCCGGATCCATATATTCTTACTCGTGATGTTTATATCCAGCGTCAAAACTTTAAAGCAGAAGTTGAAACGGTAGAAGAAGTTAACATCGAAGAAGAAGAGTATTTAGACGAATATCTAGAAGACTTTTAAGCGTTGTTCTTCACAATAGAGAAATGAAAAAAGGCTTAGCTGATGCTAAGCCTTTTTTGTATTTTGCAGCTTGGTTAGAAACGGTAGTTTGCTTGAACACCGATTAGCCAAACATTACCCGTAGTTTCGCCTACGAATTGGCCACCGACTTGTTCTGCAGTGTCGTCTGACTTGTAACCACGAGACTCAACGATTGGTGCGTCTTTCGCAAAAATATAGGTGAAGCCAGCGTCTAGGCTGAAGTCTTTCGTCCAATCGTACGTTGCGCCAATACTTAGCCAAGTACGGTCAGTTTCTGGAATAGTGATCGTACGGTTTTTGTCGCTTACCGCTGAAGTATCGTATGCAATACCAGTGCGTAGCGCTAGCTTAGGATCAAGCTGGTAAGTAGCACCAACAGCAAAGCGATAATTATCTTCCCAGTTTTCTACTTTAACCATATGCGTGCCTGCAGTATCTAGACGTGCTTCCAATTTCTCGAAAGAGCTCCAATCCGTCCAGTTAACGCTTGCGTGTAACGCAAGTTGGTCTGTTACTTGGTGGAAGCTTGCCAACTCAGCCGTTGCAGGCAGGTTTAGATACATGTAGCCGTTGTCGCGTTCAGAAGTACCGAAGCCAAAACCAAGACCTTCAGCATGGCCTTCAAGCTTCAGTTCAACTTCAGATTTGTACGCGAAGCCGATACGGTTATTTTCATTGATCTGCCATGCTGTACCAACTTGCCAGCCCCAAGCGGTATCGTCACCTTCCATGTATTTTAGAGCGGTACCTTGAGGAACACTGATTGGTTGATTAGTTTCAGGATTTAACCCTACAACGTTATTCTTAGGAGCTGCTGCGCCAAAGCTGCCTTCGCCGATGATGTAACGGATACCACCACCAACGCTGATTGATTCATTGACTTTGTAAGCTGCGTTCAAGTTCGCTTCCATTGTCGTTACGCTTGCTTCGTTACCGAAGTGCGAGGCACCAAAGCCTTTACCTAAATCGGTTTCCATGCCGTAGTTGGTGCCAAATGCCAAACCAATCGCGAATTTCTCATTATATTGGTGTGATAGGTAGAAGTTTGGAATGATTGCATCATGTGCGAAGTCATCTGAAGATGCAGAAGAAGTGCTACCGTGGAAGTTTACATCACCTTCAATATCAATATTTGGGTTCACATAGATTGCACCAACGGACACTTGAGTGCCTTCCAAATAAGTTAGCATTGCTGGGTTACGCCATTGTGCACTTGCGTTGTCAGCCATTGCAGCTTCACCAGCATATGCTCGACCTAGGCCTGTTGCAGAATATTCAGCAAGTTGGAAACCTGCTGCGTTAGCCATGCCCGTTGCGCCAAGTAGGCTTAATGCCACTGCTGTTGATAGAAGAGTCTTGTTGGTTTTCATTCGAATGTTCGCTGATTTGTTTATAACGTGGGACAAAAGTTTAAAGGTAGAGTTTTTACTTTAGAAATGAAAATCCAGCGTAAGTGGTCATTTGGAATATTATGCTTTTAAATGTTATTTGTGCGGTTTAATAATCTAACTGTGAAAGGCTTGTAAACGGAATTCAGCGAACAGCTGTGCGTCCTAATTGTGAGATTTAGATACACGTGTTCACTCAAATTGAGTGGGCAATAAATCGCAGATATGAAAAAAGGCTGGAAATCCAGCCTTTTATATAAAGTATTTTTCTACTAACTAACAGCGAAGCGTTTAGAAGCTACGGCTGTATTGTAAGCCGAATAGAATTGCATCAGCATGAGTTGTTGCTGTTACACCGGTAGAAAGAACAGGAGATAATTGAGTATTCTCATTAACTTTTACATCTTCACCTAACAAGTACGTGAAGCCAAAATCGATGTTTGAGCTATTATCAATATGGTAAGAGAAACCTGTGGAGAACCACTGGCGATCAGAGTCTGGTACCGAGATAGACGTTACTTTATCTTGAGCGCTTGTGTCGTACATGTAACCAGCACGAAGTGTCCAGTTGTTGTTTAGGTAGTAAGTACCACCAATTGCGTAGTGCCAGCCATCTTGCCATTGATAGTCTTTCGAGTAACCACCTTTAAGTAAACCCTGATTTAGGTTCTCAAAATCAATTTGGTCGAAATCTTTCCAGCCGATGTATTGGATGCTGTAGTGTACAGCAAACTTAGTGTCTTGGATTTTGTGGAAACCAGAAAACTCGGCCATATCTGGTAGAGGTAGCGTGATTTCCTGACCTTTGTCGTCTTTCGCCGTAAATTCAGGGCTGTAACGATACGCTAGACCAAAACGGTTGTTTTCATCTAGTTCGTACACAGTACCTACGTTAAAACCAACAGCCCAACCATCAGCTTTATCTACGTCCAGAATTTTTTGACCGCCAACCCTTGGGACTGAAGAGCTAGTTGTACGCTTCATTGTGCCTTGGCCGTAGATTAAATCTAAACCAGCACCAAAGCTCCATTGTTCGTTTAAACGGTAAGAACCCGCCAATCCAAAGTTGAAGCTTTTTACATCCGTAAGACCACCGTACTCTGTTGCGGTGTAGTTATCTGAAAATTCAGTTTTAGTGCCGAAATTAGAGTATGCGTTTACGCCCCATGCAAACTTGTCATTTACTGGAACGATTAGGTGAATGTTTGGAGCTATTGACGTATCACCCACATCATCAGTATCAGCAACACTTACAGTATTGGAGCCCAAAGGAGTATTAACGTTATATTTCGCATCTTTCACTTCAATCATTGAAGTAATGCTTTCGAAACCTAGCGAAAGTTCCATTTTATCAAACAGAGCCATTGCTGCTGGGTTACGAGCCATTACTGCTGCATTATCTGCGATTACTGCATCACCAGCAAATGCACGGCCGATGCCAGTTGCTGATTGAGCGTTGATTTGGAAACCCGCTGCCATCGATTGACCTGAGGCAAAAGCTACCGTTACTGCTAGGAGAGTCTTTTTAAACAGACGCGTGTTCTGAGTCATTTGTTTTTCCTTATTAGATTCGTCTCTTTGGACGATAAATTGAGCTTTTGCTCAGTGGCGCAGATAGTAGTATCAATAATTGCTTGGACAAATCCGACCATTGGATAAAATTGAATAAAAATTGCAGAAATGATGTCTAAAAGACGGGAAATTGCACTTAAAATGCATAATTTAGAGTTTAAGCTCTAAATGCTATAGCGGTGGTGAATGTTTTGTGCTCTATTTATACAAAAATGCCGCTAAATAAGATCATTTAGCGGCATTTAACCTTTTGAAAGCTGGAAATCGTCGAAGTTGTTACATCGGCTTAATCATTGATGCAAGAGTCGTAGCGATAGCATCAATATTTTCACCTTCTTCCCCGACTAAAATCAGGCTTGAACTCCCAACGGGCTGAACGACTCCGGTCATGCCATCCTTATTAAAGTCGGTACTTTGTTCGCTTGGAATACCAGTAATAAATAACGTTACTTTACCTTTTGGGCCTTGGAACACCATATGCACCGCATTAGATTCGCCAAAACCGCAGTGGTTTAGGTAGTAAACGTGATATGGAAAGTTTTCACTAAACTGGTAATGAAATGGCGACATTTTCGCATTAATTTGCGAGCTCGGTACATCCTCATCAAGATGACGAACAAACGGCTCTTCATGAATAACGTGTTTCATCGCGGTATCCGCTAAACTGGCTTGTGCTGGAGACACCAAAACATTTCCCCAGTTTACTTGGCCAACTAATAATCCTGCGGTGAACGCAATAGAAGCGGCAAGTGCCATTGCTTTGCGGACAAAGTTTGGTCTTACGACCCTCTCTTCATCAAGTGCACTCGACGTCTGGCTAAATAAAATCTTATCTGCGAGATCTTCGGGTACATCCACATTCATGGCTTGTTTAATTTTTACATCGAGATCCAAAACGTCATCAACAAACTTATTGTTGGCGTCGCTACCAGCTAAAGCTTGCAGAATCTCTTCATCCTTTTGTTTTGGATCCGACAAAATACGACGACGAAATTCTAAATCATCCATTCTTTTGTCCTCTCTTGGTATCTTGAGAATCCAACATCTCTTTAAGTTGATTACGAGCGCGAAATAGTCGAGTCATCACTGTGTTTTTATTTAAATCAAGAATGTCGCCAATTTCTTCTCCACTGAAACCACCGACAACTTGGAGAAATAAAGGCTCACGATATTCAACATCGAGCTTCATGATCTGTGCCTGCAGCCATTCTTGCTGATGATGTGAGTCATCGCTGACTTTAGCATCATTGCCGTAATCATCGATATCAACTAAATCAAATTGTTTACGTTCGAAGCGGCGCGCGTTTTCTCGTCTCAATATTGTGATGAGCCAAGACTTGGCAGCTTTTTCGTCCTGGAGGCTATCGAGTGACTTCCAAGCTCTAAGACAGGTTTCCTGAACTAGATCTTCCGCGACCGCTTTATCTTTGCACAACCAATATGCGTAGCGGTACAAGTCACGATGATACCCTCGGACGAGCGCTTCGTATTTTCTTTGCTTGTCCATATCAGAGTTGACCGGACTGTTGGAATTTTTCTTTCCAAACATTTTTAATATGGCCACAGGAGCCTCCATCCTCGCTCTGTGAGTTTCTTATTTGTTCTGAGCATGACTTTACTTGCTTCATCGCTTAGCGGTTTTGGTTGCAGGATTTGTCATGCAACCCCTTTGACACAATAAGCCATGTGGTTACCTAAAAGTGTATACGCAAATGTCAGATATCATCGAACACGAATTGATATATATTGTTAACAATATCATCATTAGTAATCAATGGCTTGGATAAGTTCACTCGATGGAGCATTAAAAGGGACTTCTGATGGTGGATTCTTGAATTATTTTGAATCAATAATCGCTCTAGGTGAGCTTAAAACTCGTAAAATCACTATAAAATTGATCTATTTCAAAATATCAAGCAGTGAAGGGGTTATAGTACACCTTGTCATCTCGTTAGTCATTGCGACTAACATGTTGAGCAAGATGACACTTCCTTTTGAAGGCTGACTTTACTTTCTCCTAATCAGGAAACTGATTACTTTTCAATTGGCGTAAGTTAATTGTTTTATAGATATTCCGACCACACAGTTATGTGTGGTTTTTTTTTGCTTCGATTTTACTTTCCGTATACCTCTTACCGTTTTAACTCTCTATAGTTAACCATTAGTAATCGCATAAGAATCAAAGAAGTAGAGTAATTGAACTACTTGCTTCACGTTTATTTAAACGCACGTTTGATAAATTTAACAAATTCATTACAATGCATCAGGTCAGACCTCTTGTATTTAAGGAGAAACAATGGGCAAGCAGGAAGTAAAAACACGCAATGGTGAGCGTGTCGCTATTGTCGCGGGGCTTCGAACTCCCTTTGCTCGTCAAAGCACGGAATTTAGCCAAGTGCCAGCGGTCGATTTAGGGAAAATGGTAGTAAGCGAAATGCTTGCTCGAACAGATATTGATCCGAAGCTAATCGAACAAGTGGTATTTGGACAAGTAGTACAAATGCCTGAAGCGCCAAACATCGCACGAGAAATCGTGTTAGGCACCGGTATGAACATCCATACTGATGCTTACAGTGTGACTCGAGCGTGTGCGACGAGTTTTCAAGCGGCGGTTAATGTCGCAGAAAGCATCATGGCGGGAACCATCGATATTGGTATTGCTGGCGGTGCAGACTCTTCATCCGTCCTACCTATTGGCGTATCAAAGAAACTGGCCGCTAATCTGCTTGCTCTTAGTAAGACAAAAACAATGGGTCAGAAGCTTAGTATCCTCAAAAACTTGAGCTTTAAAGACCTGATGCCAGTGCCACCAGCAGTAGCAGAGTACTCTACGGGTTTATCCATGGGACAAACTGCAGAGCAAATGGCTAAAACACATGGTATTTCTCGCGCAGAACAGGATGCGCTTGCACATCGTTCTCATACGCTGGCTTCTCAAGCTTGGAAAGAAGGAAAAATCCAAGATGAAGTGATGACGGCTTTCCCTGAGCCATACAAAAAGTGGATTTCGGAAGACAACAATATCCGTCATGACTCAACGGTTGAGGGATACGCGAAATTGCGACCTGCGTTTGATCGTCAGTATGGCAGTGTTACGGCTGCGAACAGTACGCCGTTGACTGATGGTGGTGCGGCAGTGATGTTGATGCGAGAAGGTAAAGCGAAAGAGCTCGGAATGGAGATTCTTGGTTACATCCGAGGTTATGCATTCTCTGCTATCGGCGTGGAAAAGGACATGCTGATGGGGCCGACTTATGCCACAGCGAAAGTGCTTGAAAATACAGGCTTGGAACTGTCAGACCTGACGTTGATCGACATGCACGAGGCCTTTGCTGCTCAAGCATTGGCGAATGTGAAGATGTTTGCTTCCGATAAGTTTGCTCAAGAAAACCTTGGTCGCTCAAAAGCGATTGGTGAAATTGACATGGATAAGTTCAACGTGCTTGGCGGATCAATTGCTTATGGTCACCCATTTGCTGCGACTGGTGCGCGTATGATGACGCAAACCCTACGAGAGCTAAAACGCCGTGGCGGTGGTATTGCATTGAATACCGCATGTGCTGCTGGTGGTCTTGGTGCGGCAATGATTCTGGAGGTTGAGTAATGAGCGAGCAAAAAGCATTTAGTCTAAAGGTTGATGAGCAAAATATTGCTTGGTTAGCCATCGATGTTCCTAATGAAAAAATGAATACGCTGCAGGCGGCTTTTGCTGACGAAATGAAAGAAATTTTTGCTCAGCTAAAAGACTCCAGTGGTATTAAAGGGATGATCATCCACTCCCTAAAACCGGACAATTTTGTTGCGGGTGCTGATGTTCGAATGCTAGAAGCATGCACCACAGCAAGTGAAGCGGAAGCCTTAGCAAGGCAAGGTCAGGAGTTGTTCCAGCAGCTATCGGACTTACCTTATCCTGTCGTTGCGGCTATTCATGGCCCATGTTTGGGCGGTGGTTTAGAACTGGCTCTTGCATGTGATTATCGTGTTTGTACGGATTCTGACAAAACGCGTTTAGGTCTGCCAGAAGTACAACTTGGTTTATTGCCAGGTTCTGGTGGTACTCAGCGTCTGCCACGTTTGATTGGCCTGTTACCGTCGTTGGACTTGATCCTGACGGGTAAACAACTTCGTGCGAAGAAAGCTAAAAAATTGGGCGTTGTGGACGCCTGTGTGCCTGACACCATTTTGCTCGACGTAGCAAAACAGTTTATCGACAAAGGTAAAAACAAGGGCACGAAAAAGCTATCGACGAAAGAAAAGGTGATGTCTGGTAGCGGGCTAGGGCGCAAGTTTGTATTTGAGCAAGCTGCGAAGAAAACGAATCAAAAAACTCGCGGTAACTATCCAGCAACGGTTGCAATTCTAGAAGTTATTCAACATGGCTTAGAGAAAGGCTTCGCTAAAGGCCAAGAACTTGAAGCGAAGCGCTTTGGTGAGCTTGTGATGAGCTCAGAGTCAAAAGCGCTCCGTTCGATCTTCTTTGCCACAACAGAAATGAAGAAAGAAAATGGCACGGATGCGAAACCAGCACCAGTTCATAAAGTTGGTGTGCTTGGTGGTGGTCTGATGGGCGCCGGAATCAGCCATGTGTCTGTTGCAAAAGCAAAAGTACCTGTTCGCATCAAAGACGTTAGCAACGATGGCGTTTTAAATGCGCTCAACTACAACTACAAGTTATTTGAGAAACAGCGCAAACGTCGCATTCTATCCAAGGCCGATCTGCAAGCGAAAATGCTGCAACTGTCTGGTGGTGTCGATTTTACCAGTTTTAATCATATTGATGTCGTAATTGAAGCCGTTTTTGAAGACTTAGATCTTAAGCAAAAAATGGTGGCGGACATTGAAGCAAACGCTAAGACAGAAACTATCTTTGCGACCAATACTTCTTCGTTGCCTATCCACAAAATTGCAGAAAAAGCGGAGCGTCCAGAAAACGTAGTGGGTTTGCATTACTTCAGCCCGGTAGAAAAAATGCCGTTGGTGGAAGTGATTCCGCATGAAACGACGTCAGATGAAACCGTTTCAACAGTTGTTGCACTTGCTAAGAAGCAAGGTAAAACCCCGATCGTAGTGAAAGACAAAGCGGGCTTTTACGTGAACCGCATTCTTGCTCCATACATGAACGAAGCGGCGCATATTTTGTTGGCTAACGAACCGATCGAAAAGATTGATACGGCGTTGCTTGATTTTGGTTTCCCTGTTGGCCCGATTACCTTGTTGGATGAAGTTGGTGTCGACATTGGCGCGAAAATTATGCCGATCCTGGTTAATGAGTTAGGTGACCGATTCAAAGGGCCGGATGTGTTTGATATCTTGTTAAATGATGGACGTAAAGGACGCAAGAGTGGTAAGGGGTTTTACACTTACAAGGGCAAGAAGAAAGATGTCGACAAATCGGTTTACAAACTGCTTAAGCTCGACCCTGAATCTAAGCTAAGCGATAACGATATTGCGTTGCGCTGTGTGCTGCCAATGCTGAATGAAGCGGTACGTTGTTTGGATGATGGCATCATTCGCTCGCCACGTGACGGTGATATTGGCGCGATATTTGGTATTGGTTTCCCACCGTTCTTGGGTGGTCCGTTCCGTTACATGGACCAATTTGGCATTAAAGAGCTCGTAGAGAAAATGAATGAGTTTGCATCGAAGTATGGCGATCGTTACGCGCCATGTGATGGTTTGCTTACTCGAGCTGGTGAAGGGACAACGTTCTATTAAACGTTGCTTCGGTAGAGAAAAAGGCTTGCCAGTGGCAAGCCTTTTTCATAAAGAAGAAATGGTTACTTCTTCTTGTCTTTCTTATCTTTATTGTGGCCTTTACCTGGGTTGTCGTCCCCGTGAACGCTGCTGTTACCTTTTTTGTCTTTATCATTCCACTGCTTTGAAGAGCAATCATCTGATTTGATGGATACATTGTCTCCGCTAAGGCGCACACAGTCGTCACTTAATTCGAAGCCATCGCCTTTGACTGAGATTTCAGCGTAAGCAGATGCCAATGGCAGTATAAGAGCCACAAGTAAAAGTGCTTTTTTCATGATTACCTCATTAAGTTATTTTTAGTGCGGTAATTAGAGATAAGCCGCAATGGCGTAATTTCAATTTTCTGCCAATTATGGTGCCGATTCAATCTATGAGACCGACAACCTCATGGGTTTGTAGGTACATTCTAGTAATCGACAATTTTATTTCTGCGCAACTAGATCACCCCAAGCCGCAATCTTTTGGCCGAAGTTGGAACTCTTCAATCGATCCTATTTCTTGTCCTAGATGGATGCGCGGAGCCTCCGAATGCGCTTGACCTTGAGAGTGCATGATCAAACGATTTGCAGTACGAGGTTTCAATTCGTTCACAACGAAGCGAATCATGTCTGCGCGCGTCAGCTTCTTCAACTCCGCAAGTACCTTGTCACGTTGGTTAAACTCAGTGTCTTTGTTTCCTATTGCAACCCAAAGACGTTGAGCTCGTCCTCGAAGTGTGGTGTCCGGCGTTGCTATTTGGTTCCACAAGCCGCGCTTACTGCTGTGCCATTGGTAATCGTTTAACTCTAACAACACCATATAAAAGGCATTTAAAAACTCATCGATTGAGGTAACCAGCTCGGCAGGTGCTGCATTAGGTGACTGCACATACAGTACAATACCAGGGTGACGATTTAGCGGCATATTGCCAGTGCCTACCATGTAACCTAATTGCTGCTTGGTACGGATTTCGTGGAAAAACGTTGCCGACATAAGGTGATTGGCCAATGAGTATAGCGCGATACTGCGAGGCTCAATATCCTCGCACTGGTGGTAAATAACGACTGCGGAATCTTGCTGATTACAATGCACCTCACGTTGAAAACTGCCATTTTTACCTAGCATAATGAGCGGACGAAGTGCCTCTTCATAACGTTGCTCGTTAACTCTTAGAGCATCCTTTAAGGTCGTTGCCATGTCATGGGCTTGCTGGCGTTGCCAGTCTCCGTAAACAAACATTTCAACGTGCAGTTCTGCAAGAATGGATTCTACGAATACCGAGAGTTCATCGACTTCGATTTCTTCTAGCGCTTCGACTAAGGTTGCGAAAGGCGGGTTATTGGGTTGAAGTAACCCAGTAAGTGCGTTAAACAGCTGCGAAATAGGGCGATCTTGTGAAGCATTTCTCCAGTTTCGTAACAGTTGTTGTTTGATGGTTTCAAAGCGAGCTGGGCTGAAATCTCGAGAAGCAAAACGGTGCAGAATCATTTCTAGCAACTGAGGCAGCTTTTGACTGAACCCTGAGAGGGTTAAGGTCACGCCACCTTGGTGAGCGTACATATTGTAACCCATCCCTGCGATTTCTGCTTGATAGGTTTCTTTTGCTAGCGAATCGAGGAACATCTCTACACATAAGCGCGTTTTGACGATGTTCTTTGGTGATGCAACGGCATGAGAGCTGTCGATAGCGACATAAACGACACCTTTAGGCACGCGAAATTCGTCATCTTGCAAATGCCACAGCCGAAACCCTTCGAGATCCTCAATCAACTCTGGCAGCGAATCACCATTTTCGAGTGGCATGGGGTCGAGGTCGTAGCAAATATAAGGGTTCTTTTTCGGTAAGACGAATTGCCAGCTTGGGTCGATTTGTTGATAGAAACGACGTTGGCCTTCACTAAAAGGTGTGACGGAGTACGGGGTAAAGTACCATTCGGCAGTACGGTTGTATTCCAGGCCTTTAGCAATCAAAGTGACGCGTACATTATCGATGGTTAAGTATCGCAGCAATGAACGCTGTAACTCCTCATCGTAGCCCGCCATTTTGTAGTCACCATAAACCGTGTCTTCCGGTTGATAGTGCTGCATGTTGATCACCAGATGGCTGACGAGATCCATTGGGCGCGATGGCTCTTGGAAGCGGAAAGCCGATTCTAATACCGCTTGTTTTTCGAGATAGCGCCATTCATCTAACCCGTCTTGTTTGATCATCGAGAGGTATTGAAAAACTGCTTGAACGATATCATCAACATGATCTAAGCCGTTTGGCGTCAGGGTGCAGCTTACGGTAAAGTCTCGGTAGTTACTGCCACTCGCGCCGCCGCCCGCTGAGAGAGAGGTAATCCAGCCTTTTTCTTTGAGTTGAAGCATCAAACTGCCTTCTCCTTCATAACCCAACAGGTGAGCAAAGTAGGAGAGTGGCTTCACGCTATAATGCGCATCCATTCCCGGCATGGGGAATGTGAGAATCAGTTTACGGAACTCTTTGAGCGGCTCGACTTGAACCAAAATGCCCGTGCTTTCCTCAGTGCCTATCGGTACATCAATCGATTTTCCACGAAGGTGGTGATTTGGGATGTCGGCAAACATGGTTTCTACCCAAGCTTGCTGTTCATCGAGCGACTGTGGCCCAAATAGAGTCAGTGTCATCAAATCGGCGGAATACTGAGAGTGGTGAAACTCCACAATTTCGTCGCGGATGGATTTACCATCTCGGTCGCCAAGAGTATCTAAGTTTCCGACAGAGAATTTTGAAAACGGGTGCTCTGGATTGATGACTTCTTTGTTAACTTGATACAGGCGACGAGAATCATCATTGAGTTTGAGCTTGTATTCGGAGTCGACAGCCTGGCGTTCTTTGTCTAATGCTTCTTCGTTAAACAAAGGTGCGGTAAAGAATTGGCTAAATCGATCTAAGGCACTTTCAAAGGCATTTGGAGCAATATTGAAAAAGAAACAAGTGTGCTCTGTACCAGTCCAAGCGTTGTTTGTTCCACCGTGTTGGCTAATATAGCTTTGAAACTCGCCCACTTTAGGGTATTTTTCCGTACCCAAAAAAAGCATGTGTTCTAAATAGTGTGCCAGACCTTGGCGATCGTTTGGGTCGTCGAAGTGTCCAACGTTCACTGCCAGAGCAGCTGCCGACTGTTGAGCTGTATCGGAATGAATCAGCAGTACACGCAGATCATTGCTCAAGGTAATGTAGCGGTATTGATTTGAATCGTTAGGACTTAGATGCACGATGCGTCTCCAGATTTCGCATTACAGTAATTTAGGCTCCCCTCGCGGGGGGCGCAAAGTTTGCGTTTCGACAAATACTGCTTGCCGTATTTTTGTTATTCGTAGACTTCTGCACAGGCCCATCGCGTTTGCGTATGGGGAAGAACTGTTTGAGTGAATGCTCTGAACTCATTGCACAGTTAAATAGTGTGATGAACTGAGTACATTCTTTTAATAGATTGTTAAGAAAGTCGCTATCTTTAACAAGCGAATTGGTATAATTAACAGATAATTATATCAGTATTTTTGTTTCGTCATTGTTAAAGTTAGCCCCGTCTATCTAATAAAGATAGCAGTCAACCTTTTGGTAGCGTTAGCTATCCCTAGGAAATAACATGAAAATATTCATCATGCGTCACGGTGAAGCCGAGCATTTTGCAGATTCAGACGCAGCACGACAATTGACCCCAAGAGGCAGAGTCGAATCAGAAGCGGTTGCTAGAGCCTGTAAAGAACAGGGTTTTGCGCAATTCGATAAAGTGTTGGTGAGTCCGTACATTAGAGCTCAACAAACTTGGCAAGAGATCAGTGCGTATTTCTCTGCAAAAAGCATTGAAACTTGTGAAGATATTACACCTTATGGCCAGTCCGAGCATGTCTTCGATTTCGCAAGTGCGTTAATCGAAGTCGAACAATTGGACTCGCTTTTGTTCGTATCGCATTTGCCTTTGGTCGGTTATCTGACTTCAGAGTTTGTAAAAGAAATGACACCTCCGATGTTTCCTACATCAGGCCTAGTGTGCATTGAATATGATTTACAAACACAAAATGGTGAAGTGCTATGGCATATTACGCCATAAGTGTCTAAACCAAAATAAGCGTTTGCAAATTAGAGACCGAATAAGAAAGGCAGGATATCCCTGCCTTTTCGTTTCATCGTGTCTACGGTAAGCCTGTTACTTTTCAGGAATTGAAAGCAACACTAACAACGCACCATCACCACCAAATTCTAGTGGCGCTTGGTGAAAAGCCATTACGTCAGGATGCTGTGCTAACCAAAGTGGGGCTTTCTGTTTCAGGATGTGTTTCCCAATACCATGTTGCACACACGCACAATGAATCTCGTTTTTGATGCAATAGGCTATCATCGCACCAAGCTCGCGTTTTGCTTCTTGCTGTGTCATGCCGTGCATATCGAGGAACACGTCCGGTACATACACGCCACGACGTAGACGTTTGACTTCATAAGTGGAGACGTCGTCACGTGCATAACGAGTTGGACCTTCATCGTTTAATAGAGGGACAAACTCGTCTGAAAAGTAAAATTCAGAGTCACTCGCTTCACGGTTGGAGCGCTTGATTTCTTTTTGCTTAGTATTTTTTTTTGGTTGCTGGATTATGGTATCCTGTCGCAACTTTTTTACGCCCTGTACTGCTTCCTGAAACAAGGCGAAATCGTCATCGTTCTCGGTGTCTTTTTTGCTCATTAGGTAAACAATTTCATTAATAAACTTTATTGGCAGTATTGTAGCGCTTTTCGGAGGCAATTTTGGATAAGATTTTTGTAGAAGAAGCGGTATCGGAGCTGCATACCCTTCAAGATATGATTCGTTGGACGGTAAGCCGCTTTAATGCAGCGAACCTGTTTTACGGTCATGGTACTGATAATGCGTGGGATGAAGCAGTTCAGCTTATCCTGCCAACCTTATACTTGCCGATTGATGTGCCTCCGCACGTATTGAACTCTCGCCTAACGACAAGCGAGCGTCTGCGTATTGTTGAGCGCGTAGTAAAACGCATCAACGAGCGTACGCCAACAGCATACCTAACAAACAAAGCATGGTTCTGCGGTCTTGAGTTCTTCGTTGATGAGCGTGTACTTGTACCACGTTCTCCTATCGGCGAATTGATTCAAGCGGAATTCCAACCTTGGTTGGTGGAAGAGCCTACGCGCATCATGGACCTATGTACGGGTTCTGGTTGTATCGCGATTGCTTGTGCGCACGCTTTCCCTGAAGCAGAAGTGGATGCGATCGACATCTCTACAGATGCTCTACAAGTGGCTGAGCAAAACGTACAAGATCACGGTATGGAGCAGCAAGTGTTCCCAATTCGCTCTGATTTGTTCCGTGATCTTCCAAAAGAGAAATACAATCTAATCGTGTCCAACCCACCATATGTGGATGAAGAAGACATGAACAGCCTGCCAGATGAGTTCACGCATGAGCCTGAGCTTGGTTTAGCTGCGGGTACGGATGGTCTAAAACTTGTGCGTCGTATTCTTGCTAACGCGCCAGATTATCTAACAGATAACGGCATTCTTATTTGTGAAGTCGGCAACTCAATGATTCATATGATGGAACAGTACCCAGAGATTCCATTTACTTGGATTGAGTTCGAGAACGGCGGTCATGGCGTATTTATGCTAACGCGTGACCAGCTGGTTGAGTGTGCAGAAGAGTTTAAACTGTACAAAGACTAATAGAGTCTTGCACTAAACATCAAAACACCGAGCTTTATGCTCGGTGTTTTTTTTATGCATACCTAGCCGATATTAACTCTTTACATCAAAACGTAATAAAGCCACTATGAATCCACGAAGAATTGGAAAGCAGCTATGCTCTGTTTTGAGAGAGCGTGGCGATAAAAACTTGAGGAAGTAATGGCAGGAAACAGTATCGGACAACATTTCCGAGTGACGACATTCGGGGAAAGTCACGGTATCGCACTGGGATGTATCGTAGACGGATGTCCTCCGGGGTTGGAAATTACAGAAGCAGATCTACAAATCGATCTCGACCGCCGTCGTCCAGGCACATCACGTTACACCACACAACGTCGTGAACCGGATGAAGTTAAAATTCTTTCTGGCGTTTTTGAAGGCAAAACCACGGGCACATCGATCGGTTTGCTAATTGAAAACACCGATCAGCGCTCAAAAGACTACTCTGACATCAAAGATAAGTTCAGACCGGGTCATGCTGATTACACTTACCACCAAAAATATGGCATCCGCGACTATCGCGGTGGCGGCCGTTCTTCAGCTCGTGAAACCGCAATGCGTGTGGCGGCTGGTGCAATCGCGAAGAAATACTTAAAAGATGAGTTTGGTGTTGAGATTCGTGCTTACTTGTCACAAATGGGTGATGTATCTATCGACAAGGTAGATTGGAGCGAAATCGAGAACAATGCATTCTTCTGCCCTGATGCTGACAAAGTAGAAGCATTTGACCAACTTATCCGTGACCTGAAAAAAGAAGGCGACTCTATTGGCGCAAAAATCCAGGTTGTGGCAACTAACGTGCCTGTTGGTCTCGGGGAACCCGTATTTGACCGTCTGGATGCAGACATCGCGCACGCACTAATGAGCATCAACGCGGTGAAAGGCGTAGAAATCGGAGACGGTTTCGAGGTGGTAAACCAAAAAGGCAGTCAGCACCGTGATACGCTTGCTCCTGAAGGTTTTGGTAGTAATCATGCGGGTGGCATTCTTGGTGGTATCTCGACTGGTCAAGACATTGTCGCAAACATTGCGCTTAAGCCAACATCAAGTATCACTGTGCCGGGTGAGACCATCACAAAAGAAGGTGAACCAACTCAGTTGATTACCAAAGGTCGTCATGACCCATGTGTGGGTATTCGTGCTGTGCCTATCGCAGAAGCGATGCTGGCAATTGTGGTGATGGATCATTTACTACGCCACCGTGGTCAAAACCATGGCGTAACAACTGAAACACCGAAGATTTAAGAGCTTTGTGTCATTCCAGCGAGCTATAGCGAGACTAGGAATCTAATTTCAGCGCGATGAAAAGAGAAAGAAACATCTCTGACAACAGAGCGCTCGGATAATAGATCCTGAATCATGCTCCTTCGTCGCTGTTCAGGATGACTGAATATAAAATTATGCCACTCACTGAATCGCGGGTGGCACAATTTTATCAGGCAACCTTTTTTGTTTAAGTAGTTTTTGCTTAATGAATCGAGCCTTCGGTTTCCAAATGGAAAGAAGGCAGACGCCACTTAAAGCGTACCGCAGCCATACGCAACATGTAACCAGTAACCAGTGTAATAATAGTGGCAGTGACATCGGGAACATTGAATTCTAATAGCGCTAAGTACATTCCTGATGCGATAAGAGCGACAGAAGCGTAAAGCTCTTCATGCAGTACCAATGGTGTTTGGCGACAGATTAAGTCACGAAGTAGCCCACCGAATACACCAGTTACTAACGCTGAAACCATACAAATACCAGGGTGCAAGCCCATGCCCATCGCAATTTTTGTTCCGATGATACTAAACACGATTAAACCTAATGCATCGAGGCGAATGAACAGACCTTTCAGCTTAATCACCCATTTCGCTAAACCTGTTGTTAGCACACCTGCAACACACGTAATTGCAAGGAACTCTGGGTTTTTTACCCAACCAAGAGGGTAGTGGCCTAATAGAATGTCACGTACGGTGCCACCACCAATGGCCGTTGCGCTGGCCACCAACATAACACCAAACCAGTCCATCTTTCTTCTACCAGCACTTAACGCACCTGTCATGGCTTCAGCCGTGATACCAATGATATACAACACACTTAGCAACATAGGGAAACACTCAACGTAAAAAGTCACTACGTTCTACGAGAATCAGCGTAGGCGAAGTAACAACACTTACAAACGGTTCTATCTCTCTTAAAAAGTGATTAAAACCAGCAACATGCTTGTAATCAAACGGCTTCAAAATAGCGGTTTGAACGGCATCAAAATAAGGCGAGAGTGTAGTGGTAAATAAGTACGCTGACGAATGAGAAATTGTATGGAGAAAGCGACCTTCAGATAAATTCAACTAATAACCAAAAATGTGGGGCTGCCTTTACCTCATAACTAAAAACAGCGACAATATGCAGCGCATGTCAAACTGAAGTACAAACTCGACGATGACCCACGAATACCAAGACTTAATCACCATTTTTAATGACACCTTTTTAGAACAATTTAATACGAAATTAGAGTTAGGTGGTGATGCGCCTATTTATCTTCCTGCTGATGATGAACACCCTCATCATCGGATTATTTTTGCTCGGGGTTTTTACGCCTCTGCTTTACACGAGATCTCGCATTGGTGTGTGGCTGGTCCAGAGCGTCGTTTGCTGGAAGATTTTGGTTATTGGTATGAACCCGATGGGCGAACAGCAGAAGTTCAAGCGGAGTTTGAGAAAGTTGAAGTGCGACCTCAAGCTTATGAATGGATTCTGGCACAAAGCGCTGGCTTCCCTTTTACGGTGAGTTGTGACAATCTACACGGCGATTTTGAACCAGATAGGCTCGGCTTTATGAAAAAAGTGCATAAAGAAGTGCTGGGTATTTTGGACGTTGGCTTGCCTTTGCGAGTGAAAATGCTTTCTGATGCCCTGCGCGCATTTTATCAAACTAAGCCACTGGAAGCGTCGGACTTTTGCGTTAAATAACCACTAATAACCTCAGAGATACACCATGATTATTGAATTTGAAGAAAAACTACTGGAACTGATTGATGCTCGAATTGAAACAGCATCTGACGATGAATTGTTTGCTGGTGGTTATTTACGTGGTCACATCTCTTTATCCGCGGCGTCTTGTGAAGAAGAAGGGATTAGCGATATTACTGAGCTGAAGTCACGCATTGAGAGCAGCTTAGAAGATGCGCGTACCGAGTTAAGCCCGGCCGATCGCGTGATTGTCAGTGATTTGTGGCAAGAGCTCCAGGCTCAGGCTTAATCCCTAAGCAGCGTTCTCCCTTTATTTAATCCTAGTCATTTACTACTTCGAAAAATTCGAACCTCTCCATAAAATTTTTGTGGTTGTAGCGAAACAGTTCAACTTTTATTCTGATCAGCATAAAACGTGAACAAAGGATTACAACCATGAAAATTGTCGCATTTGGTGCATCTACCAGCTCTACCTCAATCAACAAACTACTTGCTACATACGCAGCAAATCAAGTCGAAGGCGCTCAAGTGAATGTTCTAGACTTAAACGATTATCAAGCGCCAATGTTTAGCGAGGACAAAGAGAAAGAAATTGGTCAAGCTGAAGGGGCTGTCGCGTTTTTACGTGACTTGGCGGAGGCTGACGCTCTCGTTGTTTCCTTCGCAGAGCATAACGGTTCGTACCCAGCGGCCTATAAAAACTTGTTCGATTGGGCGACGCGCATTGAGCGTAATGTATTTCAAAACAAACCTGTCGTTTATTTAGCAACTTCCCCAGGTCCCGGTGGTGCACAAAGTGTTCTTGCGGCGGCGACAGGTTCTGCTCAATTTTTTGGCGCGGATGTAAAGGCATCGTTATCTGTGCCGAGCTTCTACGAAAATTTTGACGTGGAATCGGGTAAGGTTGTAAACCCAGAAGTGGCAGAGCAAGTGAAACAGGCAGTTGCACTGCTGAAGTAATCTCAGTACGAGCGACTTAATGAGTTAGCGATTCCCGACACGTATCTGTGTCGGGAATTAAAACGAGAGAATACTCTTACAGCTCGGTAATGGCTTTGCCTTTTCTTAGTTTACGAACCCACATTCGACTTGGGTGAAGTTCGGTCAATACATCAACAGGTAATGGCAGCGGGTCCCCACAGATCTGGGAGGCCAACACTTCAGCTAATAATGGTGCAGAGCTCAGTCCACGAGATCCTAAACCTAAGAAGCAGAATAGGTTAGGGTACTGATGAATGGTTTCTACCTCTTCTTCTTTTTGATTTTGTAAGTTGGCGTATTGCGTTTTGATCGTCTCAAAGTCACCCACATTTCCGACAAATGGTAAGTGATCTCGGCTAACACAACGAATACCTTGGCGAGATTGATTACCAGTGATATCTACCTCTTTTGCCCATGTTTGATTCGGTACACATTTCACTAGCTTTTCCGCATTATCTTTTTGGGCGTTTTCATCAAATTCGTAGTCAAGGTGACTGCGGTCGTAGCTTGCACCGATACACAAGTGTTGATTACTTGGGTTAACAGGTGTCATGTAACCGTCGTAACACAACACCGTTCTCAGCTGACTCAGCGTTTCGGTTGCTGGCGCATGACTGACTTGTCCTTTCACTTGTCCCATTGGTAGGGAAGCGGTTTGACTCAATGTCTGGAACTCATGGCCGTTCGCAATTACAACCGTTGAGTGCTCAAATGTTTGACCACTCGCCGTTAGTAGCCAGAGCTGACGTTTTTCATCCCAATCTAATGCCTCAACAAGATGTTCAAACTTCGTTGAGAGTAACGACGTCTTCTCCAATTGTTTAATTAACCCGCGAGTTAACTCGGCAGGGCACAGCCACCCTCCCATTGGGTAGTGCACAGACGCCATATCAATAGGTAACCCGATAGTGTTCGCAGTTTCCTCGGCGGACAGCTTTTGAATGAGCTCTGGAGTGAAGTTACCCGCAAGCATTTTCTCCAGTTTGTCTGTGGATTTGTCATCCCACATCAACTGAGTTACGCCACACCAGTCATGATCAAAATCGATCTCTTGTGCTGCTTGTTCAACAAACTGACGTGCGAACAAAAATGCAGGAGCAAACACACGCGAAACGCCCGTGTGCGGGCCATTAAGCAGTGGATAAACGGCTCCTTGTCGATTGCCTGAAGCTCCTTTGGCTGGTTGTTTGTCTTTACAGTAAAGGGTGACGTTTTGGCCACGACGAACTAACGTTTTCGCTAACGCCGCGCTAGCTATACCACCACCAATGATGGCAATCGAATCAAGATTGCTAGATGCTGAGCGATTGAACCAAGGGAGATGGTTCGACTGCTTTTCACGTTGCTCCATAGAGCCGGCGATCATTTCTCGCTTAGTGCCGAAACCTTTCACCTTTTTCATTGTAAAGCCAGCTTCGTTCAAACCACGACGTACAAAGCCTGCTGCGGTAAACGTGGCAACTGTACAATCTTGCTTGGCTAGCTTTGCCATGTTGTTGAACAGGCCTTGGTTCCACATTTCTGGGTTTTTGCTTGGCGCGAATCCATCTAAGAACCAAGCATCAATCAAACCTTGTTCGTTGTATGGAACTTGCGGCATGCAGTCTTTAATGTCACCAAACCAAAGGTCGAGTGTGATTGCGCCGTCTTCTAAAACAATGCGATGACACTCCGGCACAGCGGCAGGGTAGTGCTTTTGTAACTTTTCCGCGTATTCAGCTAGCTCAGGCCAAGCTTCATGCGCCTTCTTTAAATCGGCTTTGCTTAATGGGTATTTTTCAAAGCTAATAAAATGCAGCTCTTTCAATGTTGCGTCCGGATGCTGACGACGAAACTCACTAAACCACTGGCATACTGCTAAGAAGTTTAATCCCGTGCCAAATCCGGTTTCACCAATGACAAAACGTCTTTGGTCAAATTCCTGCCATCTTTCTGGGAGATGATTTTGTTTTAAGAAAACGTAGCGTGTCTCTTCAAGACCGTTTACGTTAGAGAAGTAAACATCATCAAATTGGTCTGAAACCGGAGTACCAGCTTCGTTCCAACCAAGTTCTGCGTTTTTTATTGAAGTCATAATGGTGCAAATTTGTGATTTGGCGCGGTAAGAATGGGGCGATTGTACGAATTTATGGGAAAGCTGACCACTTTTGTTGACTATCTTAGTTATCATCTAGCGGATTTTTGAATTATAGGAATGTCATAATGAAACGAGTCGTAATCACCGGTATGGGTATTGTTTCAAGTATCGGTAACAACGTCGAAGAAGTTCTAGCGTCTCTTAAAGCGGGCAAATCTGGCATCACTGCATCTGAGCAGTTCAAAGAACACGGTCTTCGTTCGCAAGTATGGGGTGATCTAAAAATCAACCCGGCGGAACACATCGACCGTAAGCAGATGCGCTTTATGGGTGATGCGGCTGCTTATGCATACCTATCAATGGAGCAGGCAATCGCAGACGCTGGTCTTACAGAAGAACAGGTTTCAAACGATCGTACCGGTATCGTTGCAGGTTCTGGCGGTGCTTCTGCATACAATCAAACGGTAGCGACAGACACGATGCGTGCAAAAGGCGTAAAGCGAGTTGGTCCTTACATGGTTCCTCGTACTATGTCTTCTACTGTTTCTGCTTGTCTTGCTACGCCATTTAAGATTCGTGGCGTGAACTACTCAATGAGCTCTGCATGTGCAACATCTGCACACTGTATCGGCCATGCTATGGAGCTTATTCAACTAGGCAAACAAGATATTGTTTTTGCTGGTGGCGGCGAAGAGCTAGATTGGTCTCAAACTATGATGTTTGATGCGATGGGCGCACTGTCAACCAAATACAATGACACGCCAGACAAAGCATCTCGTACATACGATGCAGACCGTGACGGTTTTGTTATCTCGGGCGGCGGCGGCATGCTGGTTATTGAAGAACTAGAGCACGCACTGGCACGTGGTGCGAAAATCTACGGTGAAATCGTAGGTTACGGTGCGACATCAGATGGCTACGACATGGTAGCGCCATCAGGTGAAGGCGCAATTCGTTGTATGAAGATGGCGATGCAAGACGTTGATGGTGTGGATTACATCAACACGCACGGCACATCGACACCCGTTGGTGACGTGAAAGAGCTTGGTGCTATCCAACAATTGTTTGGTGAGAACAGCCCTGCAATCTCTGCAACAAAAGCAATGACTGGCCACGCACTCGGCGCAGCGGGCGTGCACGAAGCAATTTACTCAACACTTATGCTAGACAAAAACTTCATTGCTCCAAGCATCAATATTTCAAACTTGGACGAAGCAGCACAAGGTCTGGACATCGTGACAGAAGCACGTGATGCAGAGCTAACGACCGTAATGTCAAACAGCTTTGGCTTTGGCGGCACAAACGCAACTTTGGTTATTAAAAAGTACCAAGGTTAACTGAATTTGTTGGCGCCTTGCGAGAGTACTGTAAACGCCAACAATCCAGTTTCCAGAGCTTGATCAGTCACACTGATCGAACAGACGCAGACTCTATCCCATGGAGAGCGGGATAGGATCCTTTTGTTCTGGAACTTTGCCCGGCTATTTAGCCGGGCTTTTTCTTTTCTCTGTTTCTGCTTTTCTCTAGGCTTCCCGTCAATCGATTCTATAGGAGTTACCTCCTTGAGGTTTATTGGTGTTATATCTTGAGATTTTTCGGGAAAAGGGCACAATCGCTTTAGTTTCGCATCTTGCGAATAAACGAACTCTTACAAATGGATGTTAGAACGCTGGCGCTATGAAAATTATTGTTGATGAAAATATGCCGTATGCTGAAGAACTATTCAGCCAACTCGGTAACGTAATTCTAAAACCAGGTCGTACACTGACCGCCGATGATTTAGTGGATGTTGATGCCCTAATGATTCGCTCAGTCACCAAAGTGAATGCTGACCTGATCAGCAAAGCAAACAAGCTGAAGTTTGTTGGTACGGCCACGGCAGGCATGGATCATGTTGACCAAGCACTCTTAAAAGAGAAAGGCATTTTCTTCACTGCGGCGCCAGGGTGTAACAAAGTGGGTGTGGCGGAATACGCGTTCAGCGTGATGATGGTGCTCGCTCAGCAACAAGGTTTCTCGGTATTTGACAAGACGGTAGGTATTATTGGTGCAGGCCAAGTAGGTAGCTACCTAGAGAAATGTTTGAAAGGCATGGGTATTAAAGTTCTGATCAATGACCCATTCAAACAAGAGGCTGGTGATCCTCGTAGCTTTACTCCGCTGACAGAACTGATTGAAAGCTCAGACATCATTACACTACATACGCCAATCACCAAAGATGGCCCATACCCAACGCATCATTTGATTGATGAGAAGGTATTAAATGGTCTCCGCAGCGATCAAATTTTGATTAACGCGGCTCGAGGTCCCATCGTTGACAACGCTGCTTTGAAGCAACGTCTTTTGAAAAACGATGGCTTTACAGCGGCACTCGACGTATTTGAATTTGAACCAGAGGTTGATATGGAGCTTCTGCCTCTGCTAGCATTCGCAACCCCTCACGTTGCAGGCTACGGCTTGGAAGGGAAAGCTCGCGGTACAACGATGATTTTCAACAGCTACTGTGAGTTCTTAAATAACGAATTACGTGCGCATGCCAGCGATTTACTGCCAACCGCGCCTGTTCCTACTATGGTATTGGACAGAGCTTGGGACGAAGCAACACTGCATAACATCACGCAGTTAATCTATGATGTGCGTAGAGATGACGCTCTTTTCCGCCGTGAAATCAGTAAGCCAGGCGCTTTTGACCTGATGCGTAAAAACTACTGGGATCGCCGTGAATACAGCGCTGTCACGCTAGTGGGTAACAAAACATGTAACCTTGCTCCATTAGCAGAACTAGGTTTTCAGATTGAGGTAAGTCAATGAGCCAGCAATATAATGTTGCCATTTTAGGTGCGACCGGTGCGGTCGGTGAAACAATTTTGGATGTGCTTCAAGAGCGCAAATTCCCAGTAGGCGAAATCTTCCTACTCGCGAGTGAGCGCAGCGAAGGCAAGACTTACCGCTTCAATGGTAAAACGGTACGCGTTCAAAACGTAGAAGAGTTCGATTGGTCTCAAGCGCATATCGCACTGTTTTCTGCTGGTGGTGAGCTATCAGCCAAGTGGGCTCCAATTGCCGCTGATGAGGGCGTGATTGTTATCGACAATACATCACACTTCCGTTACGAGTACGACATTCCTCTTGTTGTGCCAGAAGTAAACCCAGAAGCGATTGCAGAGTTTCGTAACCGTAACATCATCGCGAACCCGAACTGTTCAACCATCCAAATGCTGGTGGCACTAAAACCAATTCACGATGCGGTGGGCATTGAGCGTATTAACGTATCAACTTACCAATCGGTGTCTGGTGCAGGCAAAGCGGGTATCGATGAGCTAGCAGGTCAAACGGCGAAGCTGCTAAACGGTCTGCCCGCAGACAAGAAGCAATTCTCTCAACAGATCGCGTTTAACTGTATTCCACAAATCGATCAGATGATGGAAAACGGCTACACCAAAGAAGAAATGAAAATGGTGTGGGAAACACAGAAGATCTTTAACGATCCATCAATCACAGTCAATCCAACGTGTGTACGTGTTCCTGTATTCTACGGTCACGCAGAAGCACTTCACATTGAGACTCGTTCACCTATCGATGCACAAGAAGTCGTTAACTTGCTTGAACAAACTGACGGTATCGAAGTGTTCCACGGTGAAGACTTCCCTACACAAGTTCGCGATGCGGGCGGTAAAGACCATGTAATGGTTGGCCGTATCCGTAACGATATCAGCCATCATAGTGGCGTAAATCTGTGGGTTGTTGCTGATAATGTGCGTAAAGGCGCGGCAACTAACGCGGTGCAAATCGCAGAAGTTCTGATCCGCGATTACTACTAAGTCGCTTACAGTTCATTTCAAAGCCTCGCACAGTGCGAGGCTTTTTTGTACGAACGAAACAAAATAGTGTGAGATTAGTACGAATATGGCGAGAGCCACACATTTTTTATTCTCAACGCTATAGTTTTGCATGCGATATCCGATATATTTAACCGATCACCATTTCAAATTGTATTTAGCACAAAACTGAGCCTTCTATGCGTCAAAATTATAAGCGTTTGTTAGCAGCCCTTGTGTTGATGAGCGCGACTCAGACATCATCAGTGGTTCAAGCCGAAGGAATTCGTCTTGTTGGACCGTCTGGTGAAGTGCAATCATCTCCGAGCTATGCTGAAGATATTGAGCGAGCATTACCTGCTCCTCCTGCGAATACTCAACCGTCACGTTTCTTTGGTCCGACTGGTGAAAATCAAACACTATGGTCGATCGCTTCGGAATTACGACCTTCACGCGGTGTTACCGTTCAACAAACGCTTCTTGCCATTTACCGAATTAACCCTCAAGCGTTTGAGAACCAAAACATTCATGAATTGATCCCAGGGAGTCGGCTACGAGTACCTTCTCTAGAGCAAGTGCAAAGCGCGACCACAGCGCAAGCTGTTGCGATTATGAAGGCGCATGAAGCTAAGTTAAAACAGCCGAAGCCGACAAATAGAGCGACGCCAGCACAACGAGTCACCGAGCAACCAAAGCCACAAATTAAAGTAGAACCCAAGCCTGCGACTAAGCCAGAGACAGTGGCAGCAACGGAGCCAAAACCAACTCCGAAAACAATACCCGTCATCCCTGCGCCACCAGTAACCACCTCTCCGCAGGGGGAAAAGCAGGTCAGTGCGCTAAAGGACAAACTTCAAGGCTCACAAAGTGAATTAGACTCATTAGAAGAGAAGAACCATCGTCTTCGATTGATGCTGTCAGAAGTGCAAAGCGAAGTCGAAACTTTGAAAAGCGAGCTGAATGACGAAGAACGCATTCGCTCGGAAGTCGAGAAGCTGCTTGCTGAAGAACGCCAGCGCCTTGCTGAACAACAACGCATGCAACCAAGCACCATGGACAAAATTTTGTCGAATGGTTGGCTTGTTGGTCTTGCGGCATTAATTCCTGGTGCTTTGATTGCGTTGCTAGTTGTTATGCTTCTTGGTCGACGCTCTAAAGCGAAAGAGGAAGATGCGGCTGCACAGGAACAGCAAAACGTTGATCCTCTTGCGGCGCCAATCGGTTTAGCGGCGGCGGATGAGCTGGATGAAGAGCTCACGCTTGATGATGAATTGTTTGCAGATGAAGATATCAACGCACAGTCTTTAGAAGAAGAGAAGTCAGATTTAGAAGAAGACGTCTTTGCTAACCTCGACGATGAAGAACTGGATTTCAATCTGGAAGGGGACGATGACCCATTTGCAGATATTGGCGATGACGGCGACCTAGATGTTGGTCTGGATGAGTTTGAGTCATCGAACAATGGTATCCAAGTCAACGGCGAAGAAAAAGCGCTTGGTTTAGAAGAAATGGAGCGAGCCTTAGATGAGGTTGCTCCAGAACTAGAAGTGCTCGATGACGATGAGTCTGGCTTCGATCTTTCGGATGATACGAATGAGAAATCAGACTCACTTTCAGACGACGCATTTGCCGAGTTACTTGCAGCCGATGAGCCGTCAGAAGAGTTACCAAGTGACACTGTCGACCAGGATATGCTTGATGACTTGTTTGCTGAACTCGGCAACGATGACTTCGATTTAGATACTGATGAGCCTGAGTTAAAACAGCCCGTTTCGGATGATGACTTTAGTGTTGGAGAGGCATCTGACGACGATATCGATAAGCTATTGGCCCAGTATGAACAACCGGCTAGTGAATCGGAAGTTCGAGAAGCTGACGCCAATGAAGGTCCTGTTCTAGATGAAAACAGTACAGAGCTACTCGATGAACTCATTGATTTTGATGAAGATGACACAGACGAGTTTGATCCACTAAACGAGCTAGAAGCAATCTCTGGTTTTGAAGGTGATGACTCGATCGAAGAGTTAGACGCAGATAGCACAGACTTACTGGATGAACTCATTGACGATGTTACCTCTGAACTTGATGAAGAGACTGAAGCTGATTTAGATCCGTTTGATGATCTGATTCGAGAGGACGAGAGCCCAGAGCAGAATAAATCGGAAGAGGAAGAGTTACTGAAATCACTTGGTTTTGGTGAATCAGACGCCGACGAAAAGCCATCTCCCGTAGTTGAGTCAGAACAAACTCATGAAGATCAGGACATTGAGTCTGGGTTGGACATCGACGCTTTATTAAGTGAAAGCCAGCCAGACACGCAACAAGCTGTAGAAGATCAACCATTAACCGAGCCAGAAGCTACTTCAGAGCCATTTAGCAGCGATGAATTTCTTGGTGATTTAGAGGACCTCTCACCAGAGAATGATCCTTTAATGAGCGAGCTAGACGACCTATTTGAGTCAGACAGTGAAGAGCTTCTGCCAACAGAACAAGAAAAAGCGGATTTTTCTGCTGAACTTGACGCTCTATTTGATAGTGAAGACGATTTACCGCAGCAAGTTGAAAAAACACAAGCTGAGATAGAGGAAGCTTCATCACTACAGCAAGAGGCTACCGATACTGATTCAACACAAGAACCATCCGTGGAGTCCGATGCTGAGGTACAGCCTCACGTTGAGCAAGAGGAAGACATTCCAGCCTTCACGCCGACACCAAATACAATAGAAAATGAATTCGGTGTTCCACAAGAAGAAGATTGGCTACTGGATGAGCCTGAATTGGAGCCGGAAACTGAGTCGACCAACGATTCAGAAGAAGAATTCAATTTTGATGAGCTAGATTTGCCAGAATTCAGTGAAGAAGATGCTCTAGCATCTATGGCTGGCGAACCTGCGTTAGAAACGTCCGAGTCCGTTGAGTCAGAACAGGTTGAAGCAGGCTTACCAACTGAATCAGAAGATGAATTCAATTTTGACGAGCTGGATCTTCCTGAGTTTAGTGAAGAAGACGCATTGGCGTCTATGGCGGATGAGCCGGAGTTAGAAACGTCCGAGTCCGTTAAACCAGAGCAAGTCGAAGCTGACTTACCAACCGAGTCCGAAGAAGAGTTCAATTTTGATGAGCTGGATCTTCCTGAGTTTAGTGAAGAAGACGCATTGGCGTCTATGACGGATGAGCCGGAGTTAGAAACGTCCGAGTCCGTTGAGCCAGAACAGGTTGAAGCAGACTTGCCAGCTGAATCAGAAGATGAAGTCAATTTTGATGAGATCGATTTGCCAGAGTTCAGTGAAGAAGATGCACTGGCGTCTATGGCTGGCGAACCTACGTTAGAAACGTCCGAGTCCGTTAAGCCAGAACAAGTTGAAGCCGACTTGTCAGCTGAGTCCGAAGAAGAGTTCAATTTTGACGAGCTGGATCTTCCTGAGTTTAGTGAAGACGACGCATTGGCGTCTATGGCTGGCGAACCTGCGTTAGAAACGTCCGAGTCCGTTGAGCCAGAACAAGTTGAAGCCGACTTGCCAACTGAGTCCGAAGAAGAGTTCAATTTTGATGAGCTCGATTTGCCAGAGTTCAGTGAAGAAGATGCACTGGCGTCTATGGCTGGCGAACCTGCGTTAGAAACGTCCGAGTCCGTTGAGCCAGAACAGGTTGAAGCCGACTTGCCAGCTGAGTCCGAAGAAGAGTTCAATTTTGATGAGCTCGATTTGCCAGAGTTCAGCGAAGAAGATGCCTTGGCGTCGATGGAAGAAGAGCCAGAATTACCGAGCTCTGAGACTGCAGATATAGAACCAATCTCCGGTGAGGATGAAGAGTTAAGTTTTGACGACCAAGATCTTCCAGAGTTCAATGAGGAAGATGTTCTCGCGTCAATGAACGAGGGTGCGCCAGAGAGCCCTAAGGTTGAAGCAGAGACATCGAGACCAGCTATTCAAGCCGATAACGATCATGATGCTTTGTTTGAAGTATTTGCGCAGCAAAACGGCTTTGATACTGACCCAGAAGTGCAGCCAACAGCGACAGAGGGTGAGCCGCTCAGTAATTTGGATGATGAATCATCAATGGCTAACCTTCTTGCGGAAGACGCAAACTCAGAAGTATTTGAAGGTAAACTAGACAGTGACACCATCGCAAGTGCAGGTATGGATTTTGAAACCATGCTTGATGTTGGAGATGATTGGGATGGCTTTAAACCCGCAGCTGATAACGTAAGTTCTACTGAAGAAGTGCCTGAGGACCAGCGTGATGTTTGGAATTCGAGTGATGCACTAAGTCAGCCAGAGATCGCGCAAGAAAACTGGGCAGAGCAAAGCGACTTGGATGACTTCGACCCGAAGAAAAATCAATTTATGACGATTGATGAATTGATGGCTCAGGTCGACAGAGAAGGTGGTGAGTTCGAAGAAGAAGACCTTAAGCTCGATGTCGGATTGAACGAGTTTCCAGATGTTATCGGTGAGATCGGCGATATTGACGTAGATAGCAATGCTGAAGCGGCTGGGAAACTGGATTTGGCTAAAATCTATCTCGAGATGAACGATTCTCAAGGGGCGATTAAACTACTAGAAGAGGCGATTGTTTACGGTGAGGATGATATTCGCCGCGAAGCAAAAAGCCTGATTGACGCCATTAATGGCCGATAAACCGAAACAAAAGGGTAGCGTTTGCTACCCTTTTTGTGTCCCGTTAGTATGATGCTACCTTTATGTCACCCTTGGTGAAACTGGCAACTTGAGGTGACTTGAGTATATACTTCCCGCCCCATTTTAGAGTTCGAAGGTTAAGATGAGAATCGCATTAGGTATCGAGTACAACGGTACAAACTACTTTGGTTGGCAGCGCCAAAGAGAAGTGAAAAGTGTCCAAGAAGAGCTAGAGAAAGCATTGTCCGTCGTCGCTAATCACCCAGTTGAAGTTCAGTGCGCTGGTCGGACAGACGCAGGCGTGCATGGCACGGGACAAGTTGTGCACTTTGATACCAACGTTACTCGAAAAATGGTAGCTTGGACCATGGGCGCAAACGCGAACATGCCGAGCGATATAGCGGTTCGTTGGGCTCAAGAAGTTTCAGATGATTTCCATGCAAGATTCTCAGCGACAGCGCGCCGTTATCGTTACATTATTTTCAATCATGCTTTACGTCCAGGCATCTTAAACTCGGGGGTTAGTCACTATCATGGTGAGCTCGACGAGAAAAAAATGCATGAAGCAGGGCAGTTCCTACTCGGCGAAAATGATTTTACGTCGTTTCGCGCGGCGCATTGTCAGTCTCGCAGTCCATTTCGAAACTTGATGCATCTGAACGTTACGCGCCATGGAAACTATGTGGTTATTGATATTAAAGCCAATGCGTTCGTGCATCATATGGTTCGTAATATCACGGGTAGCTTGATAAAAGTTGGACGTGGCGAAGAGAGTCCTGAATGGATCAAGTGGTTATTAGACGCCAAAGATCGCAAACTAGCGGGTGCGACAGCGAAAGCGGAAGGTCTGTACCTGGTAGATGTAGACTACCCAGAAGAGTTTGGGTTACCTGAAGTGCCGATCGGTCCACTGTTTTTACCAGATAATTTGAACTAATTTTACAAACTTATTTCAAAATATCGGTAGTGTTTACATTGAATGTGAACGGAAAACATACGCTATTTACGATATCAAAAATAGGTACAACCAGTTTTTTATCTACAGTAGCTGCAAGATATGGTTTAATCCGTCGGTATTATGTCGAATTTATATCTTTCGCAATGAAGCGGAAGAGTTGAGAGAAAAGGTCTTCCATGAGTTGGCTTGAAAAGATTTTAGAGAAAAGCAATCTAGTAAGTTCACGCAAAGCTTCTATCCCAGAAGGTGTGTGGACTAAATGTACCTCTTGTGAACAGGTTTTATACCATGCAGAGCTAGAGCGTAACTTAGAAGTTTGTCCAAAGTGTAACCATCACATGCGTATGAAAGCGCGTCGTCGTTTGGAAACATTTTTAGATGAAGGTAATCGAGTTGAATTAGGTTCTGAACTTGAGCCACAGGATAAACTGAAATTTAAAGATTCTAAGCGATACAAAGAGCGTATCTCTGCTGCACAAAAAAACAGCGGTGAGAAAGATGCGCTAGTTGTGATGCAGGGTGAATTGCTTGGTCTGCCGCTTGTGGCGTGTGCGTTTGAATTCTCCTTCATGGGTGGTTCAATGGGTTCAGTCGTTGGTGCTCGCTTTGTGAAAGCAGTGGATGCAGCCATTGAAAATAACTGTGCGCTTGTTTGTTTCTCAGCAAGTGGTGGTGCTCGTATGCAAGAGGCTTTAATGTCTCTTATGCAAATGGCAAAAACCAGTGCTGCGCTTGAGCGTTTATCAGAAAAAGGTCTGCCGTTTATTTCTGTTCTAACTGACCCTACAATGGGTGGTGTATCAGCAAGTTTGGCTATGTTGGGTGATATCAACATCGGTGAACCTAAGGCCCTCATTGGCTTTGCTGGTCGTCGTGTAATCGAGCAAACTGTACGTGAAGATCTTCCTGAAGGTTTCCAGCGTAGTGAGTTCCTACTTGATCACGGTGCTATTGATATGATCGTTGACCGTCGTGAAATGCGTCAGCGTGTGGGTGGTCTTATCGCTAAGATGACTAACCACAAGTCTCCTTTGGTGGTTTCGGTTAACGAATCTCCAAATGAAGAGCCATATTCTGTACCAGAAGCGGACGAAAAAGGGTAAAGTATCAACTAACATAAAAACCAAAGAATTTAATGGTTAAAGTTAGATGACCCAAAACCCAATTCCTCAAGCCACATCTTCATTAGAGATGTGGCTTGATTATTTAGCAAATATTCATTCCTCAGCAATTGATCTAGGCTTAGACCGTGTCCAAGCGGTAGCAAACAAAGCCAATCTTACCAAACCAGCTCCAACCGTAATCACCGTTGCCGGAACCAATGGCAAAGGCTCAACGTGTGCGTTAATGGAAGCCATTTTACTTGATGCTGGCTATTCAGTCGGTGTTTACAGTTCTCCGCACCTGATTCGTTACAACGAGCGTGTACGCATTAATGGCGTTGACGTTGTAGATGCAAAGCACTGTGAAGCATTCGATTATGTAGAAAAGCAGCGTGGTGATGTTAGCCTTAGCCTCTTTGAATTCGGTACGCTTGCTGCACTACGTATTTTCCAAGTAGAGAAAGTTGACGTTGTCTTACTTGAAGTAGGACTTGGCGGCCGTCTAGACGCCACTAACGTTGTTGACCATGATGTTTCTGTTATTACGAGCTTAGCGATCGATCATGTGGATTGGCTTAGTGATGACATCAATGTTATTGGTTTTGAAAAAGCGGGCATTTACCGTTCAGGGAAGCCAGCAATTTGTGGTCAACTAACGCCACCAGCGACCGTGGCGGCTCATGCTGACGATATTGGTTCTGAGTTCTTCCAAGTAGGTATTCAGTACGATTACCAACTAACTGATAATGGTTGGAAGTGGAGCAGTGGGGCATTTGAGTTAGAGGATTTACCAATCCCATCGCTACCATTACAAAATGCAGCCACTGCACTGATGGCACTAGGGGCTTCGGAATTGCAAATCACTGACATAAATATTGTCAATGGCTTGAATAATGCGCGTTTGGCGGGGCGTATGCAAGTACTGCATCACGAACCTGAAATAGTCCTTGATGTCGCTCATAACCCGCACTCTGCTGAGTATTTGGTAGAGAGAGTGAAGCAACAATATCTGGGTAAGAATATCCATATTGTGGTTGCAATGCTGCATGACAAGGACATTAAAGCAACCATTGAAGCTCTAACTCCAGTTGCAACACAATGGTATCCAGCGTCGCTTACTGGACCGAGAGCGGCGACCGCTGATGAATTGTGCCAATACTTACCTGATGGGCAAGTTCATTTTGAAAACCCTGTTGACGCCTTCGAGAGTGCGAGAAGCCACGCAAAGACAGGAGACGTTATTCTGGTGGTTGGCTCATTCCATACCGTCGGAGAGGTATTGGAACATTGGCAATCAAATAATAAATAAGTAAAGGTATTTTGATGGCAAGTAAATTCCAAAGTCGTTTAGTCGGCACCATCATTCTAGTCGCAGTCGGAGTCATTGTTCTTCCCGATGTGCTAGATGGTAAGAAACTGCACTACAAAGAAGAATTTGCCAGTATTCCTATCAAACCAGAACTTGATAGTGATGTGGAAAACTTCGAAATATTAGAGCCAGTGGAAGACGACATTACGTTACCGGATTCTCCGGTTGAAGCTGTAGTGCAAGAACGTGAGGATGCTCAAGTAGCCGTTTCTGAGCCCGAGCCAGTGCCAACATCTAAACCTGAGGTCATCAAACAACCAGAGCAAGTTGAGGTCGTCACTCGTCCTGTTCAAGAGAAAAATCAATATGAAGATTCAGCTTGGATCATTCAGTTGATGGCACTTAAGAATCACGAAAATGCTGTCGCGCTTGTCGCGGATTTGCAAAAGCGTGGTTATCAAGCTCACACAAAGAAAGAAAACGAGTTTACGAGAGTTATTGTTGGCCCTGATGTGTCAAAAAGTAAACTTGAACGACAAGTTCAAGAATTACAAAAAATTACAGGATCAAAAGGTCAATTGCTTAAATTTAAGCCATTAAATCCATAAGAAAACGTTTGCGTCGGCATTTTTTCTGTTAAAATGCGCGCCAACTTAAGATGAAGAAAAGATGAATTGGATAGATTTTATCATTTTAGGTGTGATCGGATTTTCAGCTCTGATCAGTTTAGTTCGCGGTTTTGCTAAAGAAGCTTTGTCTTTGGTGATTTGGTTCGGAGCGTTTTTTATCTCCAGTAATTACTATGCCAAATTGGCGGTGTACTTCACCAACATCGAAGATGATATGTTTCGTAACGGAGCGGCGATTGCGGCGTTATTTGTCGCAACCTTGGTAGTTGGTGCAGTGGTGAATTACGTCATTGGTCAACTGGTACAAAAAACAGGGCTATCAGGTACGGACCGAATTCTCGGGATTGTATTTGGTGGTCTACGCGGAGTCTTAATTGTTTCTGCGGTGCTGTTTTTTATGGATGCGTTTACTGCATTCCCAAGCTCGGATTGGTGGAAAGATTCACAGTTGATCCCTGAGTTCAGCCGTATCATCGCCCCATTCTTCGAGCATTTACAAGCAACATCAAGTTTTCTGTCTGGCACTATCTAGTAGTGCCAGCTACTGTCGCAAATCGAGGATTAGGACATGTGTGGTATTGTTGGAATCGTGGGCACAACGCCTGTAAACCAGTCTATTTATGACGCGTTAACGGTGTTACAGCATCGTGGCCAAGATGCCGCTGGTATTTGTACCATAGAAAGCAATCGTTTTCGTCTGCGTAAGGCGAACGGTTTAGTCAAGGATGTATTTGAAGCAAGACACATGCAGCGCCTGCAAGGCGAGGTCGGAATTGGTCATGTTCGTTACCCTACAGCAGGCAGTTCAAGCGCTTCAGAAGCTCAACCTTTCTACGTAAACTCTCCTTTCGGTATTACACTTGCCCACAACGGTAACTTGACCAACGCTAACGAAGTTCGTCAGAAGCTGTTTGAAAAAGATCGCCGTCATATCAATACCACTTCAGACTCTGAAGTATTACTAAATGTACTGGCGCACGAAATTGACTCAGTAAAAGGAAATGTCACGACCGAAGACGTATTCCGCGCAGTCACCAATGTTCATCGCACAATTCGCGGTGCTTATGCTGTGACAGCTATGATCATTGGTCATGGTATGATTGCATTTCGTGACCCACACGGTATTCGCCCGCTGTGTTTAGGTAAGCGTGAAGTTAACGGCAGAGCAGAGTACATGGTTGCGTCTGAATCGGTGGCATTGGATGCGGTCGGTTTTGATTTCGTCCGTGATGTTGCACCTGGTGAAGCGATTTACGCAACGTTTGACGGTGAGCTTTACACGAAGCAGTGTGCAGATAATCCTAAGCTTAACCCTTGTATTTTCGAGTTCGTGTACTTTGCTCGTCCAGATTCGTTCATCGATAAAATTTCGGTATACAGCGCTCGCGTTGAAATGGGTAAAAAGCTGGGCGAACGTATTCGTGAAGATTACGCAAACCTTGATATCGATGTTGTCATTCCTATCCCTGAAACGTCTTGCGACATTGCACTGCAAATCGCTCAAGCGATCGATATCCCTTATCGCCAAGGTTTCGTGAAAAACCGTTATGTTGGACGTACCTTTATCATGCCTGGCCAGCAACAACGTAAGAAATCAGTACGTCGCAAGTTGAATGCTATTCGTTCGGAATTCAAAGGTAAGAATGTGTTGCTGGTGGATGACTCTATTGTTCGTGGTACAACGTCAGAGCAGATTATTGAGATGGCTCGTGATTCTGGTGCCAAGAAAGTGTACATGGTCTCAGCGGCTCCTGAAGTTCGTTTCCCGAACGTATATGGCATTGATATGCCAAGTGCTACAGAGCTTATTGCCCATGGCCGTGACAACGATACAATTTGTAAGCAGATTGGTGCCGATGCGCTTATTTATCAACGTCTAGAAGATTTGGTAGAGGCAGTCGGTCTTGGAAACCAAGATATTACTCAGTTCGATACATCCGTGTTTAACGGGGAATATGTAACGGGTGATATTGACCAACGATACCTAGATTTTTTAGATGGTCTTCGTAACGATGATGCGAAAACACAACTTGAAATCCAACAGGACTTAGCAAATCTAGAGCTTCATAACGAAGGCGCATAGGATGCGCTTTCTTAAGTCGTAAAAAAACCAGAGCTTCGGCTCTGGTTTTTTGTTTTCGCTATCTAGTTAGTGAATGTTATAAGCGATCACAAAGTCAATAAAGAGGCGAACTTTCTCTGGCAGGTGGTCTTTGTGGTTGTAAAGCATATAAATGTCGCGCGGGTTTGCACTCCAATCTGGCAGTACGCGTACCAAATCGCCGCTCTCGATGTACTCTTTGATCATGACATCTGGCATTAGTGTGATGCCTAAACCTTCGGAGCAAGCACTGCGCACCACATTGAGCGCGTTTGCTTGAAAACGACCACGATCAACATTCACCACAGACTCGCCTTTGCTATTAATCAAGGTCCACTTAATAAGCGGGTACCCTTTTAGCAATGAATGGTTAGAGAGCTCTTCTGCATGATGAGGCGCAGGATTCGAGGTTAGATAGTCAGGGCTTGCAACGAGAATATCCTTCACTTCGCCAATCTTACGCGCGATGAGGCTAGAGTCGCGTTGCGGTCCCACTCGAAAAATTACATCCCATTCAGTAGGGTCAAGCTTGTCCGCATTATTCTCTGTCGTTAGCTCAATGTTGATGTCCGGGTACTGCTTCATAAAGCTGTTGAACATCGGCATCATCATTCGTTTAGTTAAGTTATAAGGCGCGGATATCTTAATCTTGCCGGATGCTCCTCGGCAGTCGTCAGTGATTTCCTCTGCCGCAGTTGTTAGCCTTTGTAGTAAAGGAGAGCACTCATGGTAAAAACGTTCCCCTGCTTCAGTGAGCGAAAGTTTGCGAGCATGACGGTTCAATAGTCGAAGATTGACAGAGTCTTCTAGCGCTTGAATGCGTCGGGTGATGGTCGCAACCGGGATCATGGTTTTTCGCGAAGTTGCGGTGTAGCTCCCATTTTCGACAACCAGTCGAAACAGGTTTAAGTCATCTAATTTCATATTTCCAGACACATTAAATTACCGATTACGGTTAATTTATAATTAACTTTGTGATCAAAGCTTGCTTTAAGTCAACATGTTGCATCATTTGAACACAGCAACCCTGTTTGAGTAAATACTGTTATACGCCGTAATATTTGTATTAATGCAGTTTCCGAGCTAAGTTTTATAACAAGGCGAAGCGGCCTCAGGTCTTGCTGTGACACGTTTTGCTGGAAGTAAACACAACAAAAATAATGACTTAATAATAAATCTGTTTTTTTGACTGAGCTTTGTGAGGGATAAAGGTATGTTTAAGACTCACAGTCAAACGGCAATGGTCTCGGCACAGGAAGTGATTAATCAAAAACTAATAATGTTGGTGGACGATGATCCAATATTTCGTAAAGTAACCAATGCCTATTTAGAAAGTCAGGGTTTTAAAGTAGTAGAAGCAGAAAACGGCCTAGAAGCGCTTCAACAACTCAGGGAATGCCAACCCGATCTTATCTTATGTGATTTATCGATGCCGGTCTTAGATGGTATCGAGTTCGTCGAAGAAGTTAGTCTCGAATACCCATATATGCCGCTTATCGTGGTATCAGGCACGGATGAAATGTCCGATGTCGCGAAAGCGTTGCGATTTGGTATTAAAGATTTTCTTCCTAAACCGATAGGTAATTATGAGCACCTATCTCAGGCGATAGAGAATACGCTAGAAGATACCGATAGCCACTTCTCAGAACAACGTGACTTTTCAAGTCAGTGGTTCAGGGTTGATGATGGTGGTGAAATCCCAGATGAACAAGAGCTGTATTGGCATCTGGAATATTTACAACAGAATCCGAGTGCGGCAAGAGATTTACTGCAAGCGCTATTGCCAGAGAAGGATGCTGCTCAGGGAGATTGGCGCTGCTCGTACCGTTTATTGCAATCGACGGATGTGATGCCCTTGGTTTTCGATTATCGTTGGTTAATGAATGGTCAATTTGCGTTTTATCTCGTTGATTCTGCTTCCCAAGCTAATGATGGAGTTGCGACGACATTGCTCGTTAGGGCATTGTTTGACGATTATCTCCGTAACTTGAAAAGTTTCAGTGCTGATCTCAAGGACATGGTAGGGATCATTGAAAAAGGAATTGAGTGTTCGGAGTGTGCGGGTGCAGTCAATGCTGTGTTTGGTGTCGCCGACCTCGCTTCATCCTCGGTCTCTATATTGCCTGCGGGTTTAGATAGCCATTGGTCTGACGGAAATACGAATCAACACATCGCAGCAGGTAACCGTTTAGGGGGAGGAAGTATGAAAAACTTCATCACCCGCGATTTACCGCTTAGTGTTGCAGGACAGTTGTCTATCGGGTGTTTAGGTTCTTCAAGTTTTAGTTTAAGTATTACCCGGAAATCCCGACTAGTATAATTATGACTTGCAAACCAATAAGCAGCGTCCTTACGCTGCTTATTATCTTTTTAGAACCACCAAAACAACATACGTTTAGTTCAATAACCTTACTTTTTACTGGTGTTTAGATTTGGCTGTTTAATGTATAGTCAGCGCTTAAAACAATAATGACCCATTTGTGCAACGATAATTTAACGCTGTGCCTTGGGAGAAGCAAAGTCAACTAGTGAGAAGACACATCATGGCAGACAAAGATTTTAAAGAGCCTTATAATATTTTTTACTTTTTAGGTTTTATTGCAGTTCTTTTGATCCCAACACTTCCTGCAACGCTAACCTGGTTTCGTGTAATGAATGGTTACGCAGGCTTTTAATCTAGCTATTTTGTACCGGAGTTCACCATTCGTATTAAGCGTTACTTTTTCAATACTGTTGGTGGACTCTGTATTGTGCTCGGCATAGCCGGCATAGCCCTTCCACTTTTACCCACCACACCTTTTATTTTGCTTGCTAGCGCATGTTTTATGCGTGGTAGCCCCGCATTTCATCAATGGTTACATAACCACAAAACGTTTGGACCCATTCTCGACAATTGGCATAAGCATCGGGCTGTTACTTCAAAAGTAAAAAAGCGTGGTGCGATTTTTATTGCGCTTAGTTTCATGGTTTCAATCGTTGTTGTCCCCCTCGTTTGGGTAAAAATTGGTCTTTTAGTGATGCTAATCGTTTTACTCAGCTGGTTTATGCGTCTGCCTGTGATTGAGTTGGTTGCTGACCGAGAAGAAAATCACTAAGATTGTAGAGAATAGTGTGCCCGCTCTTCGAGTGGGCGTTTGTATTTTCAGCGCCTGTGACTTTTACGAAAATAAGCACATAGTGGTGAAAACCTATTGTTCGTTGCCCTCGTGATACTGCGATTAGAGAGGGCGATGAGCCAATCTAAGTAAATCGGTATTATGACTACAGAAACAATTTCACTGATCAAATCTAGCATCAAAAGCATCCAAGACTACCCAAAGCCAGGCATTCTATTTCGTGATGTGACGAGCCTTCTTGAAGACGCGAAAGCATACCAAGCGACGATCAACTTACTTGTTGAACGTTACAAAGATATGGGCTTTACCAAGGTTGTGGGTACGGAAGCTCGTGGCTTTCTATTTGGCGCGCCTTTAGCGCTTGAGCTAGGTGTTGGTTTTGTACCAGTGCGTAAACCAGGCAAGCTACCACGCCCTACTGTTGCTCAATCTTATGAGCTTGAATACGGCGTTGATACACTAGAAATCCATACAGATGCCATCGTTGAAGGCGACAAAGTACTGGTTGTCGACGATTTATTGGCAACGGGCGGTACTATTGAAGCGACGACTAAGCTGATTCGCCAACTGGGTGGTGAAGTTGAGCACGCTGCCTTCGTTATCAACCTACCAGAAATCGGTGGCGATAAACGTTTAGAAGCACTAGGTCTAAACGTGTACAGCATCTGCGATTTTGAAGGACATTAATACATTCAATGAGTTATTTAGCTTTAGCGCGAAAATGGCGTCCTAATCAGTTTGACCAAGTTGTCGGACAAAAACATGTCCTGACGGCGTTGGAAAACGCACTGGCGCAAAACCGTTTACACCATGCTTATCTGTTCAGCGGGACTCGTGGTGTGGGTAAAACGAGTATCGGTAGGCTGTTTGCCAAAGGCTTGAACTGCGAAACCGGCATTACCGCGACACCTTGTGGTAAGTGTGATACTTGTCGTGAAATTGATGAAGGTCGCTTTGTCGATCTTCTTGAAATCGACGCAGCATCACGTACTAAAGTTGAAGACACTCGTGAACTGTTAGACAACGTTCAATACAAACCTGCTCGTGGACGTTTTAAAGTGTACCTCATCGATGAGGTGCACATGCTATCGCGTCACTCTTTCAATGCGTTGTTGAAAACCCTGGAAGAGCCGCCAGAGTATGTGAAGTTCTTACTCGCAACAACTGATCCACAAAAGCTGCCTGTCACTATATTGTCGCGTTGTCTTCAGTTTCATCTGAAACCAATCAGCGTTGATGATATTCACCAGCAACTTGATTACATCCTAGGTCAAGAGCAAGTTTCAGCAGAGCCAAAAGCGTTGGGTATGATCTCACATGCTGCAGATGGCAGTATGCGTGATGCTCTTAGCTTGACTGATCAAGCAATTGCTTTAGGTAACGGTGCGGTGCAAACCGATATTGTCAGCCACATGTTGGGGACGATTGATACCGACCAAGCGATTCACTTACTAGAGTCAATCAGCAGCAAGCAACCTCAACAAGCCATGGATAAAATCCAGCAATTAGCAGCAAATGGTGTCGAGTGGGATGGTTTGTTGCAGCAAGTCGCAACACAGTTACACCGAATTGCGATGTATCAAGCGTTGCCCGCATCGTTAGACCGAGCCCAACCAGATGCAGAGAAAATTGAGCTGTTGAGTAAAGCTCTAAGCCCGCAAGACGTTCAGCTTTACTATCAAATTGCATTGAAAGGTCGTGAAGATTTGACCCTCTCGCCAAATGGGCGAGTCGGTTTGGAAATGATTGTGCTGCGTATGATGGCGTTCCGCCCATCAAATAACAGTGGGGCAAATGTTGTTTCTAGTAACTGCGAGCCAGCGTCATCTCCGGCTCAAAGTACCAGTCAACCAAAGGCTGCGCCAGCTCAGACAGCCGCGGCTCCTCGAGCTCAGCAGCCGAGTCCAGCACAAAGCACACCACAAGCGGCGCCTCAACCTTCATCCAGTTCGCAACCTGAGTATCAAGCGAGTGGATATGAGACGGTTCCACCACAGTATGATATGGCGCCGCCGATGAGCGAAAACCCAGCGCCGCAACATGAAACGCCACCTCAACAAGTGCAAGAGAGCGTTTCAACACCAGCGCGCGGCGGTCTAAGCGGTTTGCGTCACCAATTACGTTCTCAGCGTCAAGGCCTACAACAGAACACTCCTCAAAATGGTGGCTCAAAAAAGCCTAAAGCGGCATCTGCACAACCAGAATCGGTTATCGACCGAGTAGCGCAATTGCATGGCAATTCCGCGCAGGTGTCGCCAAACTCAGCTCCGAAGTCGACGGAGCCACAAGTTGAGGAAGCGTATCGCTGGCGTCCAAGCAAGCCTGTTGAGACAAAAGTAAATACAAAACTGACACCTACGCAGCTCAAGCAGGCACTTGAGCATGAGAAAACGCCTGAAATGGCACAAAAGCTCATCGATGAGTCATTAGAACATAATGAATGGGCGAAGCTAATCAGCTTAATGGAGATCCCTAAGCTGGTAGAGCAACTTGCGCTAAACTCTCATTATAGTAAGGAAGGAACAACCGTTTCGTTACTATTGAGAAGCAGCCAAGCTCATTTGAATACTGATAGAGCTCAAGCCGAATTGCTTAAAGCACTTAATACCGTGTTGGGTGAAGAGTGCCACATGAGCATCGAAATAGGGGAGAGTGGAGAAACACCACTTGAACTGAGAGATAGGCTCTACCAAGAGAAATTACAGCAAGCGCTGAACAGTTTAGAAAACGATCCAAATGTTCAATTTATTGAACGTCGTTTTGCTGCAGAGCTTGATAAAGATAGTGTGCGCCCTATCTAATAATCGAATGGAATGGGGTTGAAAACCCAAAGGTATAACCCCATTAATTGATGCAACACCTCATTAAACCAGAGAGATAAACATGTTTGGTAAAGGCGGTATGGGCAACCTAATGAAGCAAGCCCAGCAAATGCAAGATCGCATGCAAAAGCTTCAAGAAGAAATCGCGAATATGGAAGTAACTGGCGAGTCTGGTGCTGGCCTAGTTAAAGTTACTATCACTGGTAGCCACAGCGTACGTCGTGTTGACATCGATGAAAGTTTGATGGAAGACGACAAAGAAATGCTTGAAGATCTGATCGCTGCGGCGTTCAACGATGCAGCCCGTCGTGTTGAAGAAACTCAAAAAGAGAAAATGGCTTCTGTAACTGGCGGTATGCAACTACCACCAGGCATGAAAATGCCATTCTAATCTGCTGATATTTAATTAAGCGGACTTTTAATGCGTACCAGTCATATGCTGGAGCAATTGATGGAGGCCTTACGTTGTCTACCTGGGGTTGGCCCCAAGTCAGCGCAGCGTATGGCCTTTCATTTGTTACAGCGCGATAGAAAAGGCGGTTTGCAGCTTGCAGATGCGCTGAGTCAGGCAATGACAGAAATAGGTCATTGTACTGAGTGTCGAACCTTCACCGAAGAAGAAGTCTGTCACATTTGTACCAACCCAAAACGCCAAGAAAATGGTCAAATTTGTGTGGTAGAAAGCCCGGCAGACATCGCAGCCGTTGAAGCAACAGGCCAATATTCTGGTCGGTATTTTGTTCTTATGGGGCATTTGTCGCCATTAGATGGTATTGGTCCAAGTGATATTGGATTGGATGTCCTTGATTACCGCTTACGTCGCGGTGATATTACCGAAGTGATTTTGGCGACAAACCCAACAGTTGAAGGTGAAGCCACTGCCCACTACATCGCAGAGCTATGTAAAGAGCACCAAGTTGATGCCAGCCGCATCGCGCATGGTGTGCCTGTCGGTGGGGAGCTAGAGCTTGTTGATGGCACGACGTTGTCACATTCGCTATTAGGTCGACACAGAATTTAATAAAAAGCCGCTGAATTCAGCGGCTTTTTTGATTTTGGGAGTTAGGAACGATTAATCGTTCGATTCTTTACCAAGAAGATTTTTGTAGATAACCGCACCAAGCACGCCACCCACAATAGGAGCAATCCAGAACAGCCATAGCTGAGAAACCGCCCAGTCACCCACATATACTGCGACTGCCGTGCTACGAGCAGGGTTTACTGACGTATTGGTGACAGGAATGCTGATCAGGTGAATGAGAGTCAAACACAGGCCAATTGCGATAGGTGCAAAGCCTTGTGGCGCACGTTTGTCTGTTGCACCCATAATGACAATCAGGAACATCATCGTCATGACAACTTCAGTCACAAGTGCAGCGATCATCGAGTATTGGCCTGGAGAGTGTTCACCATAACCATTGGCGGCAAAGCCAGAACCCACAACATCGAATCCTGCTTGTCCAGATGCAATAACGTAAAGCACGCCACCTGCGATAAGCCCGCCGATAACCTGTGAGATGATGTAGGGAACAACGTCTTTTGTCTCAAAACGACCGCCTGCCCAAAGGCCAACTGTCACTGCAGGGTTCAAGTGACAACCTGAAATATGACCGATAGCAAATGCCATCGTCAGAACGGTTAAACCGAATGCCAAAGAAACGCCCAACAGACCAATACCCACTTCAGGGAAACCCGCAGCCAACACCGCGCTACCACAGCCGCCTAACACTAGCCAGAACGTGCCAAAAGCCTCAGCCAAATACTTATTCATGTTCTTTCCTGATCTTTAATTAAATGACCCGCTGAACATAGTCGAGAATTGTCAATAAATTGTGAGGGAGATCGCGCGAAAACCGCAAATGGGACGCTATGTGGCAAGAGTTCTCAAGGGTGAGATAAAAGGCTGAGGGGGGAGTGCTAAATCTTGAGTTTGCTTTGATTACTGCCGCGGAGAGAAACAACCGAGGTACTAACTTTAAACGTGTGGTCTAGAGTCGCATTACGTCAATTGTTCTAATTCAGTGATGTTGTCGAGTGCTTCTTGATTGGTGTTGCCGCATACAATCGGACACGGTTTAAAATCGTGACAGACTTTAGGGCGTTCAGGCTTACCAAATAGCTTGCACAAATTGTCGTCGTTGAGTTGCACACAACGAACACCTGCAGGTTTGCCCTTGGGCATTCCAGGTATTGGTGAAGAGATACTTGGCGCAATACAGCACGCTCCACATCCTAATCGACAATCCATAATGTAAACCTCTTAAAAATTAAGGGGGTAATTATGGTCATTTTGACGTGGATTGGAAGAGTGAAGAAAGAAAAAAATAAAAGGGCGCGCTTAACATTACGCTCCCTTTTTGGTTTTTTGCTTTTAAATCATCGTGATTATTTTAAGAAACGGTTATAAACAAACAACAGAATAAATGCGCCTAGTGTTGCGGTAATGATACTACCAATGTTGACGCCAGTTGCTCCGCCGAAACCGAGAATGCCGCCAAGGAAGCCACCTACAAATGCCCCTGCAATACCAAGTAACATTGTTGCAATCCAACCGCCCCCATCTTTTCCTGGCATGAGCCATTTAGCAAGTGCGCCGGCGATTAAGCCCAAAATAATCCAAGAAATAATACCCATGAAAACTCCTTAATGCCTTCTTGATCAATTGAGTAATGGAAACTTGTTTAAGGATAGAACAGTAAAACGAAAGTAGTTGAATATCTCCACCGTTATGTGGGAAGGATGCAAGATCTTCTCAAAACTTGAACTTTTGCGTTGAGAAGAGTATAAATCGCCCCCTAAATTCCCTTGGTGAGACCTGAAGTATGAGCACTCCATTTTGGCAAAGTAAATCGTTAGAGCAGATGACAGAAGAGGAATGGGAATCTCTCTGTGATGGTTGTGGCAAATGTTGTTTGCATAAGCTGATGGATGAAGATACCGATGAAATCTACTATACCAATGTGGCTTGTAGCTGGCTGAACAGTAAAACGTGTTCATGTAAGGATTACCCAAACCGTTTCACTTCGGGTGAAGAGTGCACCAAGCTGACCCGAGAAGACATCGACGATTTTACTTGGCTGCCACACACGTGCGCTTACCGTCTGTTGGCTGAAAAGCAGCCTTTACCAGAATGGCATCCGTTGATTACAGGCTCTAAGTCCGCAATGCATGCGGCTGGGGAAAGTGTCCGTAACAAAGTTGTTTACGAGATTGATGTGGTGGATTGGGAAGACCATATTTTAAATCATCCCAACCGTCCTTAGTCGAATAAAAACAAGCCTTTCATTGATTAAATGAAAGGCTTGTTTGCTATTGGGGCTCCCAACTTTGACGTCTCGCTAACGAAATGCTGCTCAGTTTATTATTTAGTGTTGTAAACTTAGGAGTATGATTTCAACGCTTTACACTTCTATTCCTGATTGTTTTGATCAGGATTGTTCCCTATGAGGTAAACATGACGTTTCATTTCCCCCAGAAACTGCGCCTGACATCTTGGGTGACATTATTCGCACTTGCCGTCATTATGTTCTCCCCAATGGCTGTTCATGCGACTGCTACTGACGATATCCAAGAGCCTTCTGCTGCCGAAATCTCGATTGACAACTTGAACCGAGAGATTGTGGATTTATCCCAAAGCCTCTCGCAAGCGAGTGGCGACGAGCGTGATGCCCTTCAACTGCAACTATTCCAAAAGAATGAAGAATTAAGAAGCCAGTTAGCGTCAGCGATTGAACGTGAAACTATCTCTCGCGACAAGCTGATCTTGCTAGTTAAAAAACAAGAACAATACTCTGAGGACGCGACGAACTATCTATCGGAAAAAATAAAGAAAGTCGTCGAGGATTTAAATAAGGCTAAGGATGAAGAGAAGCTTGCTCTTGTTAACGATTATCGAGAGCTACAGCGTTATCTTGATGTTAGCTTCGATTCGAGCTGGCAAAATCTCGCTTGGTTGAAGGAGCTAGGGGCCCAAAACGAGCGCGCAGAAGCGGAACTAAAAGATAAAATTGATAAACGTATGCGCTTACTGTCTGCTTCAATTGAGTACTTGAGTCAGCAAAGTGAGATCATTGGCTCCCAACTTTCGTCTAGCCCAGAGTCGGAAAAAGCGTCGTTGCAACTTAGTCAGCTCATTACTAAACAAAGGCTAAATATTGCGACAGAAAGCTTACGCAACCTGATTTCAATTGGTGATAAAGTCGGTTTAGAAACGTCTGAATACAAACGCCAAATTTTTGAAGTGACGGGTAATATCACCCATGATTTACTGAATACCAAAGTTGTGTGGTCAATACTGAGTCACTGGTCCAACTCGGCACTGGATTGGTTTGCCGAGAATGCACCGCAGCATATCTTCCAGTTGTTTGTTTTTGCGCTGATTTTATTGATCGCTCGCGGACTGGCTAAGTTAACTCGCAAAGTCGTCCGTAAAGCAGTTGCATCGAAAAACTTAAAACTTTCCCACTTGATGCAGGACTTCTTTATCTCGATGTCCGGCAAATTCGTGTGGGTGATCGGTATCATGGTGGGCTTATCTCAGCTTGGTTTGAACCTAGCGCCAATCCTAACCGGTTTCGGTATTGCTGGTGTGATTATTGGTTTCGCGTTGCAAGACACGTTATCCAACTTCGCGGCGGGTATGATGCTGCTTATTTATCGCCCATTTGATGTTGGTGATTTTGTGTATGCTGGCGGTGTGGATGGCAAGGTAAGCCATATGAGTTTGGTGAACACCACAATCCGTACGTTTGATAACCAAATTATTATTGTGCCTAACAGCAAAATCTGGGGAGATGTTATTAAGAACGTCACGCATGAACGCATTCGCCGCGTGGATATGGTGTTTGGCATTGGCTATGCGGATGACCTCTTAAAAGCGGAGTCAGTATTGTCTGATATCATTACCTCTCACCCTTCGGTACTTCGCACTCCAGAGCCAATGATCAAAGTTCATACATTAAATACGTCTTCTGTAGATTTTATTGTGCGTCCTTGGGTAAAAACGGATGATTACTGGGATGTATACTGGGATGTGACGAAAGAGGTGAAACTACGCTTCGACCGAGAAGGTATTTCGATTCCTTTCCCACAACAAGATGTGCATTTGCATATGGTGGAGAAGCAAGACGCTTAATCACAGATCCCAACTAGTGAAAGGCACTCTAGATAGAGTGCCTTTTTTGATCTTCGGTTAGCGCTATAGTTACAGTTCGTTAAAGAACACCAGTTTCGGCTCGCATTCTAACAAGTTGTCGATCTGGCTAATCAAAAGAGCAAAGTGTTCTGTTTTACCATGAAGCTCAAATGCTTGTTGGTCTTTAAATTGCTCCTGAAAAACGAAGTGGCATGCATTGTCTTTGTCTTGGAACAATTGATAACGAACGCAACCTTCTTCATTGCGAGTAGGTTCAAGCGCTTGGGTAAGTACCTCTTTCAACTCTTGTTCTTTTCCCGGTTGTGCATGAAAGGTAGCCGTCAAGTGAATCATAATGCTTACTCTTTTTGTTATAGGTAACGCCCTTGGCGTTGCAGGAACTCAATTTTGTAACCATCAGGGTCGGTTACAAAAAAGAACGTTGCTAAATGCTTTTGTTGATGGTCAAAGGCTTTGATGTCACCAGTTTCAATGCCGAGAGATTTAATGCGTTTGTGGGCTTGTTCAATGTCCTCCACGCTGACGGCAAGGTGGCCGTAGCCTGAGCCGTGAGTATAGGGCTCACTTTGGTCGTGATTGTGCGTCAGTTCCAATTCAAAGCCAGTTTCTTGGTTGGCTAGATAGGTTAGAGAAAAGCCATCAAAGATGTATTGATCAGCGACTTCTAGTTCAAGTACGTCACAGTAAAATTGTAGAGAGCGGTCCAGATCACTTACTCGGATCATGGTGTGAATCATTTTTGTCATGGGTACTCCTTGATAGTCCGCATAGGTTAGCGATTTCAAAAGGAGCCTGGGTAGTACTCTAGTACGACAAATTAGAAGATGTTCAAGGGTTTATAATACGGATGCATAGCCCAGGATGGTTATTGGTCGGTTGGTTGCTATTAACTGTTAAGTTGCGCAAGTGCTTGACGAGTGGTCTCTTGAGGTTGGCGAGCGTACGTGAGGCAAGCGCATCGAAGTAAGGAGGCAAAGTTGTTCACTTCACCATTGTATTCGAGTGCTTCTTGATAAACAGTGCTTATGAATTTAGGAACCGTCATGTTTTGAGCACTAGCGATTTCCTCAAGAATTGTCCAAAAGCTCGCTTCAAGTTTTACACTGGTCGCGTGACCATCAATACGGATAGAACGGGTGATGAACTGATAGTTGTCCTGGGGTTGCTTAGCAAAGATTTCGCACATTTTCTTTATTCATATAGTTAAAGACCCATAATTATTGTGGTGTACGATTTAAAACGTCAACTGTTTTCATGCATAAAAAAACGCTCCCTTGGGAGAGCGTTGAAACATCACGAGTTGTGAAGTAAGTGCAAGTTGATTATTTAATTTGTTGCTTCAAGTACTCGCCTAGTTGCGAGTGGTGCATGATTTTTGATACCGGAAGGATAGTTTCTGCAGGTCCCCAAGCAAATACGTTGACAGGAGTATGCGTATGAGTACCCGTCCCCCATACTGTGTTTTGCTTTGTTGCATGCTCACGCGCTAGCAAGTTGCCACGGTCGTTGTAAGGAAAGAAAGCATCAAAGTCATTGATTGTCGGTACGTTCTCTTCGCTTAAGTATTTGTGTCCAGCGAGTCGGTATGGATTTGGTTTACTTGCTAATACGCGTTCTGCTTGCTCAGGCGTAATCGAAAAATCGCTATTTGCGTTCACGACTTCCGCAAACTTCTCTGGAGTTTGCTCTTTCTTATCAAGCGCTTGGAATTCACTGATCATGCCGTAGTAACTTTTCTTTTGGTTGTATAAACCATCGAGGATCTCGAACTGACCAAAGTTGAAGTTTGGCGCGTAATCCTGATTTTTGAATGCTTCGCCGTCGCGTTTTTGTGGTTTAGGCAAGTTTGCTGATGAGTAGCTAAAGCCAAAAGAGCCGGTTTCGTGGTCAGCAGTAACAATGATCAGGGTGTCATCACGGCCTTTTGCCCACTCATAAACTGAGTTTACCGCTTCATCGAATTTAAGCATTTCATGCAGCATCGTACCTGCATCGTTACTGTGGCCAGCCCAGTCAATTTGGCCGCCTTCAACCATCAAGAAAAAACCGTCTTTGTCTTTTGAAAGAATGTCGATTGCTTTGGTGGTCATTTCTTTCAGCGATGGCTGCGTGCGTTTTGGATCGTTTTTGCTTTGACTGTAGGCAATACCATCGTTCATGCCCGAGTAAGCAAAAAGTCCAAGTAATTTGTCACCTTTAGCTTGTGTGAGCATATCGCGGCTGAAAGCCAGGTTGTAACCTTGGTCTTGCGCCTCAGTAAGCAAGTTGCGTTCGTCTTTGCGTTTCGATTTTAGGTAGACATTTCCTTCAGTGAGCTTTTCAAGCTGCTCGTATGTCTCTCCCTTGTCGTTTGTCGACTTTGGAATCCAATGACGAAGTCCACCAGACATCATCACGTCTACGCCTGTTTCGAGCATATCCGCCGCAATACTGTTTTCTAGGGAGCGATGTGGTTGATGAGCGGCAAATGCTGCTGGCGTTGCGTGGGTCATACGCGTATCAGAGACGAGCCCAGTTGCTTTACCTTTACTTTTGGCTTTTTCCAAAATAGTTTCGACATGGTTGCCTTGGCTATCAATGCTAATGACTTCAGAAGCGGTAGGGATTCCTGTCGCTAGCATCGTAGCTGAGCACGCAGAGTCGACGACAATTGCGTCTTCTGGATTGGTCAGTGATGATCCAATCACACCTTCTTGAGCGAGTTTGTATAACGCTGTGCTTTCGCCTTTGTAAACCGAGTTAGGTGCGTGTTTTGCGTAGGTCTCGAGTAAACCAACTTGTTGAGGACCCATGCCGTCGCCGATCATCAAAATGACGTTTTTGATTTCAGCTGAGAGTGCGTTGAAAGAGAGGGTAGATGCAGCCACTGCCGTAACGATTGGAGATACTAAGCGCTTCATTATATTTTCCTTGTTTATTGAAAGCGCAGGCATTAAAGCAATGATTTATGAAGGTTTTGTGTCGGTAATAAAAGTTTAACCAAATTGTCGTTTTTGTTTGGTTTTGCAGAAAAAATGAGTCGCTCTCTAACGTTCGTTAGTTTGGAAAGAAGAAAGCCCACAAACGTGGGCTTGGATTACGCTTAGGAGTTGAAAGCATGGACTAAAGTTATCCATTCAGTGCCTTCACAAGAAACCTAGTTTAGGGAGCAATAAACGAGCATGTATTATCGGGCCACAAGAGCGGTCGAATTCACTTAAATTCACTTACGTTTGCATCATATCGTTCTTTGGCTTATTAAATTATGGGCTGCAGTAAGTGTTTGGTTCAAATAGGACTTGTTGTCGTGACGATTATCAGACTATCAGACTAATGCCAGTATGATGCCACCAACGGTAAGTGCCGCAGAAAGGTATTGACCCGCAGAATATGAGCCATCCTCTTCTTTCTCGATTTTATCGGGGTGATCCATGCCAAGCGCACCATGCGTGAAAGATTCGACCTTTTCACCAACAGATTTATCTTCTGCTTCTATTTTCTTGCTGTCGTGCTCGATTTGTTGCAGAGCGGCAAGTAGCGCTTTGCCTTCGGTCGAAAGCGTCACCTTATTGTGTTCGACTTTCAGCGGCGAAGCACTAGTTTCTTCTTGTGCAATACTTGCTTGTTTAGAGGCGACAGATTGTTTGGCATAGCTATTAACAGAAGTGCTTCCTACTGGATTCATCGAATACTCCTTGGAACATCGACACTCGGTCACTGAGTGCGGGCAAAAAGCAGTTATATTTTTATCGGCGGCAAAGTTTATTTCTGAAGCTATTTGGATAAAAACAGGTCTGCTTTTGCCGCTTCTAGTTTCTATTGGTGATCATTAGCAAAAAATAGACCAGCAGGAAGCAGACCCTTGTCACTCGATGAACTCGGAGCGGTGTGATGATGCAACGCAACGACAAGGTAGTAACTTAAATTGAAGACCAGCTACTTACATTGAAGATCGTTATTGCGTTTAGTTAGATGTTGATATGCCGCCATGCGGTGAGCATCTTGTACATACCGTACTGGTGGTGCGAGAACCTCTAACTGATAGTCTGTATTATCAGAAAGCACGTTATCTGTTGGGCTAATTACAACCACTTTTAAGCTCGGGTTGCGGCTTAAGATTGATGCTGCCGTACCCAACCCTTGCTCGGTGTGAAACTTGCCTGCAACATGGACAACCTGAGCGCCTGGGTTGTCGTCTAGGTAGCTAACGATAGATTCCGCCATAGTTTCATCCCAAGTAACTTGAGCTGCAAACTGTTTTTCCGTCTGCTCTGGCTTACCGTGATGCATGGATGCCATGAACTTTTCTTTGTACGGACTACTACCAGTGTTGATGGCTTGTGCAATGAACATCCGCTGATCATCATCGAGCTTGTTAATGTAATCTAGCCCTTGTCGACCAATGCATCGGACAATGCTCTTTGGTGCATTTGCTGCAATGATCGGGAGATTTTTCTGCTTAGCAAACTCCACGAGAGGGCGATAGTCGCTTTCATAATTGGGCCAAGCGTTGGCTTGTTTCATTAAGTACTGTTCGCCGATCTCCCCACGTAGGTAAGCGTCAACAACAGGTTGTTTGTCGCGGGTAAATTGTTCCATAGATAACGCGAGTGAGCGGTCGTAGGACGTAAGTTGTTTGAGCATATCGGTTTGAAAGCGATGAACGCCGGCGTGTGTGTGCCATTCACCAATAAGAATGACATCTGCTTGTTGCAGCTCAATTGGCAGTTTGCTTAGAGCGATGTGCTCGCCAGAAGGGGTGTATAGTTGGTAGTCGTAAAAACTAGTGACTTCCGCTGAGGTTGCGTGAGAGTCGGTGTGCGTATATGAAGAGCAACCAGTAAGTAAGCCTGCAAAGAGCAAGCTCAAAGTAGAAAAGCGCATTGAAAAGCCTCCAAAAATGTCCGGATGATATTAATGGAGGCTGAGCAATGAATCAATATAAATGATAACTATTTGCGTTTGTTGTTTTTTTGACTTATTAATTGAGTGTTTTTTTGCGATATACACGCAACATAAAATCAGCCTCACATTGGAAAAGTGTAGCGGATTTCAACTCTTCACGAAGAGCATCGGTTGCTTTCCATGCGAATGGCGTCATTTGCAATAAATCGATTGCGGCTCCGTTTTTCAAGTCCATAACATAGTTAAGATGCTGCTGGTGCTCTAATTCAAACCCTTCAATATGTTCTGGTTCTTCATTGTGAAGACGAACTTCTTGATAAATGCGCTCACGCAGTTGGTATAAGTGGCGGCTAGCAGGAGTAACCGTGACAACAACGCCGTCGTTTTTTACAACGCGCTGCAGCTCCTCAGCTTTACACGGGGCATAAATGCGCAAAATGGCATCTAAGGATTCATTTGCGAAGGGAAGTCGGTGACTAGAAGCCACACTAAAGTTGCAGTGCGTGTAACGCTTCGCCGCGTAACGAATGGCAACTTTGGAAATGTCTAAGCCATAAATCGTGGCATGGTTCGCTTGTGTTTCTATCGTCTTTTGTACTTGATCTGTGTAGTAACCTTCACCACAACCAATATCTAATAATTGATGGGTGCTCCCCTCAGTGTATGTTGCACACAGCTGCGCCACTTCTTGGCGCATTGGGTTGTAGTAATCTCCTTCGAGGAATCGACGACGAGCTTGCATCATCTCTTTGTTGTCACCAGGATCTTTAGAACGTTTGTGGTGCGCTGGCATCAAGTTAACGTAGCCTTCTTTTGCTAAGTCAAACTGATGATTGTTTTCGCACTTAAACGTTTTTTCATTTAACGCTAGAGCTTGGTGGCATAGAGGGCATTGATAGTTCATGACGATCTCGAACAGAAAGTAGGGCGGCAAATTCTATCAAAAAGCATGGTCTCAAGTGAAACAAAAAGAGCCGACTGGGTCGGCTCTTATTAAGTATTAGTGGAAGAAGTCGACTTGCTCTTTCAAGTTTCGTGCTTGTTGTTGAAGTTCAATGGCACTTTGCGAGGTTTTTGCGCTCGTGTTGCGGCTTTCTCGGTTAAGTTCACTGATAGAATGGGCATTTGCTGCAATTTCTTGTGAAACTTGAGCTTGTTCTTCTGAAGTCGCTGCAATGGCGTCGGCTTGAGAGGCTATCGACTGCACTTGTACTGCGATGGCTTCTAATGCTGTGCCCGCGTCTTGTGCTTTGTCCAAGACCTGGTTTGCACTGCGTTGGCTGTCTGTCATCATATTAACTGCATTATGAGTCGACCCTTTTAGTTTCTCGATAATTTCCACGACATCCTGAACTGAGCTTTGGGTTCGGTGCGCAAGTGTGCGCACTTCATCTGCTACAACTGCGAAGCCACGGCCTTGCTCACCTGCTCGTGCTGCTTCAATGGCGGCATTCAAGGCAAGTAAATTGGTTTGCTCAGCAATTTCATCAATCATTTTAGTGACGGTTTGAATACTCTCGCTATCGCGATTTACTTGCTCGATAGCCGTTGCTGATTGATCCAATTGATCGTTAAGTTGAGCAACGTCGATACATACGCCTTCAACAATCGCGAGACCAGACTGGCTATCGGTATTTGCTGAGCGTACGTTTTCCGCAATGCTTTCGACTTGTTGTGCGACAGATTGAGCGGAAGAGGCCATTTCTTCAATCGCTGTCACAACTTGCTCGACTTCTTGTTGTTGTCGGTCGGCTTGGGTCAAATTGCTATGTGCATCGTTGGCAACGCTGGTGGAGTTGCTCTCCACTAAGTCGCTTGTTGAACGGATCTTACCGACAAGTTCATTGAGCTGACTTGCCATACTGGCGACACCCGAGCTCAGGTTCGTAATTTCATTCTTTGATGCTTTACGAGACGCTGGGATGCTCAAGCTGACTTCGCCGCCGGCTAAGCGAGTCATGTATGAGTTTAGAGTCGTGAGAGGTTGTAAGCTGCGATTCAAGAAAAGTGTCAGTACAACAAAAGTAATGATTGCCGCTACCGAAGAAATGATGGCAATGAGTGTGAGAAGCGTGTCGCTACCTTTTGTAACTTCTTTGATAAACGTACCGCCTAGCAGTTTCCAGTGCCAACCTGGAACCTCTGTGTAGACAAGATACTTTTCGTCTACGTTACCTTGGTACTCGAAAGGGTAGCGAATTAATCCACTAGATTGTTCGAAAATCTGGCCAAAAGGCTTGTGACCATTGTAGTCGGCGACTTCTAGTATTGACGAATCTGAGCCGCTTTTTGCTGGATGAAGTAGGTATTTACCAAGATTGTTTTCGTCGTTATCAACGATAATGGTGTAACCAGTGTCGCCCCATTTTATCTCTTCGAGTGCATCGAATAAGGTTTGTGTCGCTTGGTCTACTGGTAAGCCAATAAACGATAGGCCTGCTACCTTTCCTGTCGCATCTTTGATTGGGGCATAGTAGGTAATGTAGCGCTCGCCATACAATTTAATTTGAGCGTAATACGGTTGTCCTGCTTTAAGTTGCTGATAACCAGGATGGTTGATGCCTAGCGTGGTTCCGACCGCTCGCTGACCTTGTGGATCTTTTAGGGAGGTGGACACCCGAATAAAGTCGTCACCCAATGGTGCGAATAGCGTTGCTATAGCGCCGGTATCACGTGTGAAACTGTCGACCAACTTGGTGTCATTAATTAAGCTTTCACTGTATTGAGTGATGTTTGGTACTTCATGTCCCATGAAGTCAACCGTGTAATTTTCGACATAGACACCGGCAAGGTAGCCATTGCGAAAAGTAGATTCGAGGACTTTAGCGGTGTGCAGGTAAGCATCGAATTGGCCAGCAATGGTTTTTGCCATTGATTCTACTTTAGATTGGTGTTCTTTCAGTGTGCTTTCCAATAGAACATCGGAAGCGTTGCGGTAAACAAGCGCTGCAATACTGCTGAAAGCAATGAATAGACACAAAGTGATCACCAGTTTCAACTGGAATCCGACACTTTGATTTCGGTATCTCTCTAACATAGACTAATTCCTGATATTTTTATTATTTATGAGTTTTGTATCGGTATGCTATCGGTTTATATGATCAATTTTTTTGATATTTATTAATGAAACCGTCAAAAGTGACCAGTAACCAATAAGTTAGTAAAGATAGGACCATCTAAGCAGAGCTTTTATTACAAAAAAAGCCGGGTATCCCGGCCTTTATATGGTGATTCTTACTGCGCTGAAATGACAGTGACAAGTTCATGTGTCTCACCTGGTTGGAGGGTTTGACCTTGCTCAATACTTGGTGCATGAACAGTAGACTCCACACACAACATGGTTTGATAACCATCGTCAGCCATGTCACCCATGCTTTGCGCACCTTCTGCCCAAGGGTTCCATAATACTGCTGAGTTGTGGCCTTGGTTGTGTACGCTTAGCGTACGATCCAATACCGGGTCTTTTACCAAAATTTTCGCTTCTGGTTGCGTGTAAACGCGATCAATCGTGTCAGTTAGTTGTAGAACATTACCACCTTGGCATACCGCATCAGCTTTCAAGCTATCAATGTACTCGGCACCCATGCCTGTCGTTTGTGCTTGCTTAATGTCTCCAACGTTTAGGTAAGTATGTAATGCGCCAGAGAAGGTCCAAGCCTCGTCATCAATGTTCATGACTTTGAGCGTCACTTTTAGCTCATCGCCCACTTCAATCACCAAACGAGCGTCAAACATATGGGGCCAAATATCGTGGATTTCTTCTGTCGGAAACAGAGCAAGTTCAACAATCACACCGTTATGGTTCTCACGATGTTCAACCAACTCCCATTCTGCGGTGCGGGCAAAGCCGTGAGCTGGAGCAGCAATACGCCCAAACCAAGGCCAACAAACCGGAATACCACCGCGAAGAGCAGCTTTACCATCGAAGACAGCTTTTTCGCTCATCCAGATCAGATCTTCTTGACCTTCAGGCGTGAACGACACGACATGACCACCGTGTAGCGAGATGCCTGCCGTTGCTTTGTCATGAATCACGCGGACGATTTTTATCTGATCAACTTCAACGATAGTGACGTTATCAGATAGCACCGTTAGGGCTGGGAGAGTTTTTAAATCCATGTGTAGTTTCCTATCGCTGGGGGAGAGCTTTTAGACGCGCTTCGCACATTAAATGCAACATCGAGCCTGCATTCTCTCAAATTCCAGATACAAAAAAGGCGACTCTAGAGCCGCCTTTTCTTTAACGAAGTTATTCGCTAATTGCTAATTTTCTAATTACTTAGAGATGTGAGCGATTAGGTCTAGAACTTTGTTTGAGTAACCGATTTCGTTGTCGTACCAAGATACAACTTTAACGAATTTGTCAGTTAGCGCGATACCAGCTTTAGCATCGAATACTGAAGTGCAAACTTCGCCGATGAAGTCTTGAGATACAACTGCATCTTCAGTGTAGCCTAGAACGCCTTTTAGTTCGCCTTCAGAAGCTTCTTTCATCGCTTTACAGATGTCTTCGTAAGAAGCACCGTTAACTAGGTTAACAGTTAGGTCAACTACAGAAACGTTAGCAGTTGGTACGCGGAAAGCCATACCAGTTAGTTTGCCGTTTACTTCTGGAAGTACAACGCCTACAGCTTTAGCAGCACCAGTTGAAGATGGGATGATGTTTTGAGAAGCACCACGACCACCGCGCCAGTCTTTAGCAGAAGGACCATCTACAGTTTTTTGAGTTGCTGTAGTTGCGTGAACTGTAGTCATAAGACCAGATTCGATACCGAACTTGTCGTTAAGAACTTTAGCGATAGGCGCTAGACAGTTAGTAGTACAAGAAGCGTTAGAAACGATGTCTTGACCAGCGTAAGTGTCGAAGTTTACGCCGTTAACGAACATTGGAGTAGCGTCTTTAGAAGGACCAGTTAGTACAACTTTTTTCGCGCCAGCAGTGATGTGCTTACGTGCAGTCTCGTCAGTTAGGAAAAGACCAGTTGCTTCAGCTACAACGTCAACACCGATTTCGTCCCATTTTAGGTCTTCAGGGTTGCGCTCTGCAGTAACACGTACAGTTTTACCGTTAACGATTAGGTTACCGCCTTCAACTTCAACAGTACCGTTGAAACGGCCGTGAGTTGAGTCATACTTAAGCATGTATGCCATGTAATCTACATCGATAAGGTCGTTAATACCTACTACTTCGATGTCGTTGCGCTCTTGCGCTGCACGGAATACGAAACGACCGATACGGCCAAAACCGTTAATACCTACTTTGATAGTCATTATAGTTGCTCCACAACTTAATTTCTGATTAAAGATAACTGGTAGTAAAATTACAGAATCCAGTAAACATCTGCAAGTGATAATCGGACTTAACTTGTTTAAAGTCAAAAAAAAGCGACGCTTTTTTTAACAATTCTTTGCAAATGTACGTTTTTTAAACTTTTAACTGATTCTTCTGTAGCCCAGTTGGCGTAATATAACTGGTGAGATAAGTGCTCTTATCAAATTAATTACGCATGGTGTCCTGGTGAGAAAGTATGTGCTACAACTGTTAAGAGAAGCAAGTTTTTTGCTAAAAAAGTCAATACCAAGAACAGTAAATAAGGAGCCGAAAGTCGTGGAACAAAGCGGGAAAAAAGTGACGAAGTCAGATGAACAGTGGCGTGAGCAACTGTCTGATGAAGAGTTCCGTGTTTGCCGAGAGCAAGGTACAGAGCCTCCTTTCAGCGGTAAGCTACTGCATAATAAGGAAACTGGTGTTTATGCTTGTACTTGTTGTAATGCCCCTCTCTTTGTCTCTGATAACAAGTATGACTCTGGCTGCGGATGGCCAAGTTTTGATGCGCCTATCAACGATCAAGCGGTGCGTTATTTAGAAGATCTAAGTCACGGAATGGTACGTACAGAGATTCGTTGTGCAACGTGTGATAGCCATCTAGGGCACGTTTTTGAAGATGGCCCACAGACCACAGGAGAGCGTTTTTGTGTTAATTCTGTGTCGTTAATTTTCAACAAATCAGAATAATAACGACAAAATTGTGCTCGAGATTGTTTTATCCTTTCAGGATGATTCATGCTCAACAGTGATCTGAGTGTCGCTCGACTTAAATAAAAACTCCCGCTCATTGCGGGAGTTTTTCGTTTATATCTCACTGGGTATCATTGCTGGGGAATAGATACCTTTCTCTATGGCTTTCGCCACCGATTCGGCTAATTCATCCAACTGCTTATATCGCTCTGGATGACTGAAATTGAACATACGTTGGAGCTGCTTTTCATCAGCAAGCGGTACGTCGAATCTCTTCGCGACCATTGCCCATAGATACGCTTGCTCTTTGTCTCCAAGCCCCTGATGAATACTTGCCATTGACTTGAGAATGACCGGATTGATGTTGTCTTCATCAGATAAAGACAACGCGTTATTAAGAAGCTCCAGGGTTTTCTTGGTATCTCGGTTGGTATAAAAAGTGGCTAATGCATATTGCATCTCAGCATTATTTAATTGGGGAGACCCTTCCATTTGTAAAAATGCGCGCCGAGCTTGAGTATCTCCCGTTTGAGACCATAAGAAATACAAAGTAGCCGGGTCTTCTGAGCCTTTTAACTCGTTTACGATGCGCTCTAGCTCATCAATACTGTGTACCAATGCATTAAAGCGTTGTCTTTTGAGAGCACTTTGATCAATAGGGGTGATCTGGGAGGCGAGTTCTAAGCATTTCCTATATTCAGCGACCAGACCGTATTCGATGATTTGGTTGGCCTCTGATGGGTTTTTCAATTGCTCAAACCGATGCCAAACCAAATTTGTTCTTGGAATTCGACATTGGCCGTCATCCATATTGAGCTGCTCGCAACGCAGCTCTGGTGTTTTTTGGCACAACTCTTCGGTTGTCACGTTACCTTCAAAACAGCCCGATAGCGCAAAACATGCGAGGCTGAGAAGTAACCAGTTTGTTCTTTTCATGGCTTTGCTTGTGATCCGTTACACCAATTCATTTTCGTATTCTTGACTCAGTTTCTTAACCCGTTATGTTCTGTAAATAGAATGTAATAAGAAGGTACACTATGGACGCAGAACAACTATTACAAGCGATGACTCCAGAAGTTTATGATCGCTTAGTCTATGCAGTAGAAACGGGAAGATGGCCTGAGGGTACAACACTTTCTAAAGAGCAGCGAGATTCGTGTATGCAAGCTGTGATGTTGTATCAATCAAAACATAATACTGATGCGCAGCATATGACGGTTGCAGCCGGTGGTGAAATCAGTTTTAAATCAAAACAAGAGCTTAAAAAACAATTCAGCGGAGAAGAGAGCGATATTGTTCGTGTGAATCCGAACATTGATTAATCCTTACGCCTTATTTCTCAAAATTTTATTATTTTGATTTTGAAAGAAAAAAGCCCAAATTGTATTGGGCTTTTTAGATCGCAGAAAGCTTGAACTTACAGGCTCATTTCACCACGCAGTACTTGTTGCATTCTCTCTTTTACTTCTTCGTAAGAAAGGTTTTGGCTTAGAAGGTAGTGTAGTTTTGCCAGCGCCGCTTCGGGCGTCATGTCAAAGCCACTGATAACACCAGAGTCTGCGAGCGCACAACCTGTGGCATATCCGCCCATATTCACTTTACCTGCCAAACACTGAGTTAGGTTTACGACAATAACGCCGCGCTCAGAGGCTTCTTTCAGGTGACCAAGCAGCTCAGGGTTCTGAGGAGCATTACCGACACCAAAAGTCAGAAGAATCATCGCATTCACGGGCTGACGAAGCGTGTTGCGGATAACTTCGTGTGAAATACCAGGGTACATGGTGATCACACCGATTGGTTGTGGCGTGATGTTGTGAACCTTAAACTCACCTTCTGGTTGTGCACCAACGGTTACGCTGTTGCTAACTTGAATATTGATCCCAGCTTCCAATAGTGGAGGAAGGTTTGGTGAAGTAAAGGCATTAAAACCGTCTGCATGAGATTTTGTACTGCGGTTACCACGCATCAATTGATTATTGAAGAACAAAGTTACTTCGTTGATCGGGTAGTTTGCCGCAATATGTAGCGCGTTTAATAGGTTTGCTTGGCCGTCAGAACGCAGCTCTGCGAGAGGGATTTGTGAACCCGTTACAATCACTGGCTTACCAAGGTTTTCAAGCATGAAAGACAATGCGGACGCTGTGTACGCCATGGTGTCAGTACCATGTAGGATAACGAAACCATCGTATTTGTCATAGTTGTCACGAATATCATTCGCAATCTGCTGCCAGTCAGCAGGTGTCATATCTGATGAGTCAATCAGAGGGTCGTATTCGTGGATGGTGTAATCCGGCATTTCAGGACGATGGAATTCGGGCATGCTTGCTAATTGCTTTTCCATAAAGCCAGCAACAGGCACATAGCCGTGGTCGGATTTTTGCATTCCGATGGTACCACCGGTGTAAGCGATGTAGATGTGTTTTCTAGTCATCGTTTTTTCTTTCGTGTAGGGGAACAGAGGCGGGGATTATATACCTAAATAACCTTGAGATGCGAGGCTATACGCACAGCATCAGAAAGTCATCTGAGGAGATGCAAAGCCTAATAAAAAGGGCACTTCAAGTAGAAGTGCCCTTTGTAATATTGATGGAAAAACTACTGCACTTGGCAGTTCAAACAAAATGCGTATTGACCTTTAGGATCGTTGAAGCTTTGGAGCAAGCTTGCGTCTTGTTCGAATTGTTGAGCTACGGGTTGAAGACTTTTTGGTAGCAAGCTTGTTGCATCAATACCTAGAGAGACTTTCACCTGTTTCATAAACTCTTGTAGAAATAGTTCAGTAGGTGAAAGAGGCTCTTCTACCCAGTAAATGCCGTAATCGGTTACGTTCGCTAGTTTCGCCGCTAGCTCTACAGCATCATCAAAGTCACCCATTTGATCGACAAGACCAAAGGATAGTGCATCTTGGCCAGTCCAAACTCGACCTTGAGCAACTTTGTCAACTTCCTCTAGAGACATATCGCGATTCTCGCCAACTAGAGAAATAAAGCGCTTGTAACCGTGCTCGATACCTAATTGGAACACTTGAGACGCGCCCTCAGAAAGGCCAGTGGTAATACCGTCACCTGAGAACGGCGATGTGCCAACGCCATCAGTATTAATACCTAACTTGCTAAAGCCTTTTTCAAACGTGGTGATGACACTAAATATACCAATGGAGCCCGTCAAGGTTGTTGGCTGAGCAACGATTTTGTCTGCGCTCATTGAAATCCAATAACCACCAGAAGCGGCCAAACTCGACATGGATACAACAACCGGCTTACCTGCTTGCTTCAGAGCTTCTACTTCGTTACGAATCACTTCAGAAGCAAAGGCACTGCCTCCTGGACTATCTACTCGTAACACGACCGCTTTCACTTTTTCATCATTGCGTGCTTGACGCAGCAAACTTGCGACCGTGTCACCACCAACAGTTCCGCGAGGTTGTTGACCGTCCATAATCGCGCCACTGGCTAGAACAACGGCGATGTCGTGTTGAGGTAGTGTGTAATCAGGACGAATCGTTGCAAGGTAGTCGTAGTAACCAATCGCGTTGTAGCTGTCTTTGCCGTCGCTACCAAACTGTTTTGCAAATAGAGTGCGAATGTCTTGGCGTGTAGCAAGTTCATCCACTAGCCCCAATTTGACTGCGAGCTGAGCAATATCGCCATTTACAGACTTCATCTCGTTAATCAGCTCATCCATGGTTGGATTAAGCACTTTCGCATCAATGTTTCGGTTTGTTGTTACGTCATCAACAAAAGCACTCCACAATTGAGTAACCCAACGTGTTGCTGACTCTTTCGCCGCATCGGACATGTCATCACGAATAAAAGGTTCGATAGCGGATTTATAAGTACCTACGCGAAAAACATGAGTAGAAACGTCAAGCTTTTCAAGTAACGTTTTGTAGTACATTGAGTAAGCGCTGTAACCTTTAATCAATACACCACCATCAGGTGCCAGATAAACTTTGTCAGAGTAACTTGCCAAGTAATATTGGCTTTGGTTGTAGAAATCACCTACGGCGTAAACGGGTTTGCCTGACGCTTTAAATTCGTTCAACGCTTTCGCGATGTAACGTAGTTTCGTGAGATTTGTTTCTGGCATGTCTCGTAGTGCTAGCACTAATCCAGACACTTTAGGATCGTCTTTCGCGTAGCGAATAGTATCAACGATATCGAAAAGGACGTTTTCTTTCGGTAACTCATTACCCAAAAGGGAACCAGCAAAAGAGTCCATTGGGTTTACATAACGTCTTTGTTCGACAATTGGGCCTGAAAGGTTCATCACCAATGCAGATTCTTTTTCGACGACAGGTTGACCGTCTCCGGTATAAGTAAAGGCAAAGTAGAAAACGGCAATCATCAGCAAGAAAATTAGGTTTGCCAGTGCGAGTCTGATGAAAGTGATACTTTTCCATATCCCTTTAAATATCAAACCAATAAATTTGAAGAGTTTTTTCATCTTGTCTCCATAACGAGATAGTTACGCCGAGTCTAACAAAGTATGGGTTCTTATCTCTAAGATCTCAAAAGATAACATTTTTTTAGCTTATCACGACCACTCAACAATTGGCATATTTTCACACGAGATTGATCGGTGTTACAAAAATGTAAACGCTTGTTTGATTTTTTGGTTGAGCAGGCTTAATCTGGTCAGACCATGATAATAACAATGGATGTTAAGTGATGTCTGCCATGTACCCAAACCTATTAAAGCCACTGGATCTCGGTTTCACACAATTACGAAACCGAGTTCTGATGGGATCAATGCACACGGGCTTAGAAGAGCACAAAGAAGGATTACAGAAGCTCGCTGCTTTTTATGAAGAACGCGCGAAAGGCGGTGTCGGACTGATTGTAACCGGAGGTTTTTCTCCTAACTTACGCGGTCGTTTACACCCGTTGAGTGCTGAATTCAGCAAGCCAAAACATGCTAAAGCCCATAAAGTTGTGACAGAAGCGGTGCACAAGCACGGTGGTAAAATTGCGTTGCAAATTCTCCATGCTGGGCGTTATGCAATGCATCCATTCTCGCAAAGTGCATCTGGCATTAAAGCGCCGATTGCAAAGTTTGCTCCGAGTGAAATGAGCGACCGCCAGATAAAGAAAACCATCGACGCGTTTGCTAATAGTGCGGAGTTAGCACAGCTTGCTGGTTATGATGGCGTCGAGTTAATGGGCTCGGAAGGTTACTTGATAAACCAATTCTTATGTAAACGTACTAATATGCGTTACGACGAATGGGGTGGCAGCTATAAAAAACGTATGCGTTTTCCGCTAGAAATTGTTAAAGCGGTACGCAAGGCGGTGGGTGACAAGTTCATCATCATCTTCCGTCTTTCTATGCTGGATCTTGTCGAGCAGGGCAGCACTTTTGAAGACGTTATCGAATTGGCGAAAGCACTTGAAGAGGCTGGCGTCACGATTATTAATACGGGTATCGGTTGGCATGAGGCTCGAATTCCGACAATTGCGACTCAAGTACCACGCGGTGCGTTTACATGGGTTACGGAAAAAGTTAAACCTCACGTTTCGGTTCCTATTATCACTTGCAACCGTATAAATACGCCAGATGAAGCAGAACGTATTTTATCTTCAGGTCATGCCGACATGGTTTCGATGGCGCGCCCATTCTTGGCCGATCCTTACTTTGTTGCTAAAGCCGAACAGGAAAAAGCGCAGTTTATTAATACGTGTATTGGTTGTAATCAGGCGTGTCTAGATAACGTGTTTAAAGGTAAGCGCGCCAGTTGCTTAGTGAACCCTCTAGCGTGCTATGAAACCGAAATTGTTGTTGAACCAGCCTTTAAAAAGAAAAACATTGCAGTTGTTGGTGCTGGACCTGCGGGCTTGGCTTGTGCGACCACACTGGCTGAACGTGGCCATAAGGTTGATCTGTTCGAAAAGAACGACCGCATCGGTGGTCAGTTCCGTCTTGCGATGCAGATCCCTGGTAAGGAAGAGTTTCGAGAGACGATACGATATTTCGCTAACCGTATTGATGAAACAGGCGTGAATCTGCACTTATCGACGGAAGCGAACTATGACTTACTCACAGAATACGATGAGATAGTGATGGCATCGGGTGTTGAGCCACGTAAAGTCAATATTGATGGAATTGATAACCCAGAGAAAGTCGTCGACTATCAAACTCTCATTCGAGACAAAACGCCAGTCGGTGAGAAAGTGGCTATCGTTGGTGCTGGTGGCATTGGCGTAGATGTCGCGACCATGCTCACAGAGCCAGTTGGACAAACGTTGGATGACTGGTTGCATGAATGGGGAATCGACAAGGAGATGTCTCAGCCGGGTGGTTTATACCCTTACCCTGATGCGGTCAGCGATAAAGAAGTCTGGGTACTTCAGCGTCGTAAAGGTCGTGTAGGTAAAGGTCCGGGTAAAACGACAGGTTGGATCCATAAACGTACCCTTGAAAAACGGGGCGTACATTTAGTCGGTGGTGTGTCTTACGATAAAATTGATGATCAAGGTTTGCACATTCATGTAGACGGAAGCGCGCAGGTACTTAATGCAGACAAAGTTATCATTTGTGCTGGGCAAGAGTCTGTACGTCCGTTTGAAGATAAATGGTCTGAACTTGGAGAGAAGATTCATATCATTGGCGGAGCTGACCATGCGGGTGAACTTGATGCTGTGCGTGCGATTCGTCAAGGTGTTAAATTGGCGGTAAAACTCTAGCCTTTTAATGTGTGTTTACCATAAAAGCTGCGCTTTGAGCGCAGCTTTTTTGTATAGAACTAGTCACTGATATCTGGCAGTTGTTTGGCCATTACCACGCCAGCAAAAGTAATAAAAGAGAACACTAACACCACAGCTGAAAGGCTCAAGAAGTTCGACATAACACCAAGAGAGCTCATTAGAAGCAGCATTATCCCAACCACTGTGTTACTCACGGCTACATAGCTCGTCCGTTTGTCACCTTCTGCGATATCAACTAAATAGGTTTTTCGTCCGACTCGTATTCCGTCGTGGGCAATACAAACACAAAAGTAAAGCAGAGGAATCACGAATAGGAAGCTTTGGCTAGCGGTGACCCATGTATCGTAAACAAATAACACAACACCAAGTAGCGCGCTCATCATTGCGCCTATGACCATCACACTGCGGCTAGAGCGATCGGACATTCTTCCCCAGAAAGGACCTGACACAAAGGAGGCTAAGCCACTCGCAAACATAAAGAGAGCTAGCACCCAGAGCTGTCCACCCAGAGATTGCTGTGCCAGCACAACGTAGTACGGTGCACTCAGCGCAGAACATAAAAATAGTGTCCGCGTGATAACGAATCGACGAAAGGTCACGTCTGTCTTAAGTAACGCGAGTTGTTTAAATGCTTCGAGGACGCCATTTCGACCACCGTCTACCTCACCGGCATACTCATTAATTCGCGCATAGACGAATGCCGCGATGAGCCATATGACGCCCGCTAAGCCTAAACTCAGACCGTAAAAGCGCTCTGTCGGCTCTACGTCCCATAACCAGGCTAGTGCCAGAAGGCTAGCGAAAAGCAGCGTAACCAGGCCAGCAGCGCTTGAAGACCAGCCGTTGACTTGACCTCGTTGGTTTTTAGGGATGGTTTTGCCCAATACATCTTTTGATGCGACGGAATTTAAACCACGTGAGAGGCTGAAGATCACAAGACATGCAATCACACCATAACCCGCAGCTGCTCCTGTTAGAGTTAATGCGACCAATCCGATTGCAAATATGGAAAGAGCCTGCAAGATGCTGCCAATTACCCAGACCCATTTTCTTACTGGAATGCGTCGGATGTAGTGCGCGATGCTAAGTTGTGGGATAAGGGATCCTGACTCACGAATAGGAACCAGCCAACCAATTAAGTAAACCGGAGCCCCGAGACTTTGTAGTATCCACGGCAACGTGACTTTAGGGTTGATTAACGCATCGCCGACCTTCGTTAAAAACTGAGCGAGAATGATTTTAAGAAAGTTGCCGGGAACTTGATGACAAGCTGATTCAGGAATCGCCTTACAGGCACGGGCATCTTCGTCATTAACGATCTTTTCGTAAATGCTGTTTTGTTTGTCCTTGTTCATCAACCTGCCTATGTTCAACTTATTCATTTCGCGAATAAATTAACATTAAACCCAGTTTGATGTTAAGTGAAGCACGTTATCAAGCCCCCAGAAAACCGGTTGTTATTCGCAGGAGCAGATTGTGCTAAAGTGGCGTAAACAAAATAACAACGATATTCAATAAGGATTCTTTCATGGACGCTCTCGATCTTTTGCTCAATCGCCGATCTATCGCGAAGTTATCCGCGCCTGCACCAGAAGGTAAAGCACTTGAGAACATCATTCGTGCAGGCCTTCGTGCGCCTGACCATGCGGGATTAACCCCTTGGCGTTTCGTTATCGCACAGGGCGATGGTTTGAAAAAACTGTCAGATATCTTGGTAAAAGCGGCAGAAGCTGAAAATAGTGATGAAGCGGTGGTAGAAAAGGTAAAGAATGCCCCATTTCGCGCACCAATGGTGATCACTGTTATTGCTAAAGTAACAGAACATGAGAAAGTACCAGCACTAGAGCAACACTTATCTGCGGGATGTGCTGTACAAGCGATGCAAATGGCAGCCGTAGCGCAAGGCTTTCAAGGGTTTTGGCGCTCAGGTAAGTGGATGTTCCATCCAGAAGTTCATCAAGCATTTGGTTTAGAAGGTGACGATGAGATTGTTGGTTTCTTGTACTTAGGCACGCCTGGTTGTACACCGATGAAAGTTCCTGAGCGTGATCTTTCTCAGTTTGTTGAGTTTCTATAACTGAAAACTCGAATATACTGACTGTTTATTTATACAGTTTTTCTTGATTTATTAGGGCTACATTCGATAATGTGGCCCTAATTATATTTATTTCCAAAACGTTATGTCTCGTCTGTTTATTGCTGAAAAACCAAGTTTAGGCCGTGCGATTGCCGCTGCACTGCCAAACCCTCAAAAGAAAGATCAAGGATTCATCCGCTGTGGGAACGGGGATATCGTTACTTGGTGTATCGGCCACTTACTCGAACAGGTCGAACCCGACGCTTACGATGAGCGTTACAAAAAGTGGAATATGGCAGATTTACCAATTGTTCCGCAGCAATGGCAGCTCAGACCGAGGAAAAGTGCAAGTAAGCAATTAACAGTGATTCGTAAATTGCTCAAAGAAGCTAAAGAAGTCATTCATGCAGGAGACCCAGATCGAGAGGGTCAGCTGTTAGTTGATGAAGTTCTGGACTATTGCAAGTTATCTAAAACCAAGAAGGAATCCACACAGCGTTTGCTGATTTCCGACTTGAACTTACCTGCGGTGAAACGCGCACTCAGTTCTATGCGCAGTAATCGCGAGTTTATCCCACTTTCAGTTTCTGCATTGGCTCGCTCTCGGGCTGATTGGTTGTATGGCATGAACATGTCTCGTGCTTATACCTTGCTTGGTCAAAAAGCAGGGTATCAAGGTGTTCTCTCGGTAGGGCGAGTGCAAACGCCAGTTCTTGGCTTAGTGGTGCGTCGTGATGAGGAAATCGAAAACTTTGTCCCGAAGGACTATTTTACCCTACATGCTCTGATCCCATATCAAGATGCCAATGGTACTTTTGATATTCGTGCTCGTTGGAAGCCAAGTGAGGCATGCAAGCCTTGGCAGGATGAAGAAGGGCGAGTGTTAAACCGTAAGTTAGTGGAAAACGTTGCAAACCGTATTGCAAATCAACCCGCGAAAGTGACGGAGTCGGAACAAAAGCAAACCAAGCAATCAGCACCATTACCTTATTCATTATCTGCTTTACAGATCGATGCAGCGAAGCGCTATGGTATGAGTGCGCAACAAGTACTAGATACTTGTCAGGCATTGTATGAAAAGCACAAGCTGATCACTTACCCGCGTTCAGATTGTCGCTATTTACCGATGGAACACTACTCACAAGCAGGGACGGTGACAACTGCTATTGCGAACAACGCAAAAGAGTTGCAAGGTGCGGTTCAGGGAGCAGACTTAACATTAAAGTCCAAAGCCTGGAACGATAAAAAAGTGGATGCGCACCATGCGATTATCCCTACACCGAAGCAAGCTAATGTGAATGCGCTTTCCGGCAATGAGATGAAGGTGTATCAATTGATTGCGCGCCAGTACCTCATGCAGTTCTATCCGGCGGCGGTTTACGCAGAAGCGAAATTGGTTTTCGATATCGCTGGTGGTACGTTTGTCGCGAAAGGTCGTCAGTTAGTTTCGCCGGGTTGGAAAGCGCTAATGGGCAAAACTGACAAGGAAGATGAAGGTATTGATGCCGTGCCACCGCTACCCGAAGGCACCGTGTTAACTTGTCGTGAAGGGGAAATAAAAGACCGAAAAACCGAGCCACCAAAGCATTTTACCGAGGCATCGTTGTTGCAAGCGATGACCGGGATCGCCCGTTACGTTGCGGATAAAGAACTGAAAAAAATCCTTCGTGACACTGATGGGCTAGGCACGGAAGCGACTCGCGCTGGTATTTTGGACACGCTGTTCAAACGCCAACTGCTTACGCGTCAAGGTAAGTCAATTCTCAGTTCTCCTGCGGGAAGAGGTCTCATTCATGCCTTGCCAGAAGATTCAACATACCCTGATATGACGGCTCATTGGGAGCACCAGTTACAAGGTATGGCAGAGAGAAATCAAGCATATCAGCCGTTCATGCAAGCACTGGAACAACGCATTGATAGCTTGATGGCACAAGTAAAAGCAGGCCCTATCCCTGATTCATTACGTCATCTACCCAAGGTGGAACGTCCTGCGTTTAAACGTAAAAAGCGCAGTTATTCAAAGAATGGTGGCGCGACTAAATCTCGTGCAACCAAAGGTAAGCAGGCATAGGACAAGCGCGGCGTAATTAAACTCCGCGCATGCTTGAAAATAGATTACTCGAACAGATCACCGTGGTTTTGGATCGCACCTCTTACTTCACCTTGAGTTAACACGCGTTTGTCCAGTACCTCTTTCACCTGGTTGCCCAAGTCAACTAATGTATCTCGATTCGCTTGAGTTTGGCGTTTACCAGCACTTCTCAAGCAGTAATTTAGTTCGTGCTCTTCGCTAAAATTAACCAAATCCCTATCTGCTGCCATCGTGCTTTCTCCTTATTTGTTCTACTTTTTCCTAAGTCTGGATTGGATGTAGATAAATTCAAGTTAGATTGCGCGAATTATGCTGGTGGATCACTGATGAACATTATGTTTGCCAACCAAGTCACGATTATGAAGCCTGGCTTTGATGGTATTTGGTTTAGTGATGGTTGTGTCTTAATGCTGCTACCAAGGTAACTCAGTACCATCGTAGTTAATAAATCGACCTGAAAGCTGCGGTGTGCTCAGTTCTATCACGTTCGCGAGGCTCTGTGCGGAGGTTTGCGTATCTATCAATGCATTTGGCCCACCCATCGCCGTTTTTACCCAACCAGGGTGAAGCGCTAAAACGGTAAATCCTTCAGGTGTTAAATCATTACTCAAGCTTTTCACAACCGAGTTAAGCGCCGCTTTCGATGAGCGATAAACATAGCCGCCGCCGGACGTATTTTCGGTCATACTGCCGACTTTTGATGAGATACAAGCAATCTTTTTCATCTTGCCTTGTTGTAAGCGAGGGTAACAGTACTCAACCAGTTTTAACGGAGCAATGGTGTTTACTTCGAAGACTTTACGCCATGCTTCTACGTCAGTGTTTCCAAAGCCATATCCCTTGGGGCCGTAATATCCTGCATTATTGATGAGTAAGTCGATGGCAGGGAGTTTATCGGCAAGCTTAGCGACTTGTTCGTAGTGAGTGACATCCAGTTCGTGCAAAACCAGATTGCTGAATTGTGAGGCTAGAGTTTGTAGTTCTGAACTGTTCTCTAAGGAACGGCTAGTAGCATGTACTTGGTGGCCTTGCTTCAGGTACAGCTCAGTTAAGCTAAGGCCAATGCCGCGATTTGCTCCGGTAATAAAGACGGTTTGACTCATACAAACACCTATGTTTTTTTGATTTCAGTTGAAAGTCATTGTGTTAGCTAAGCACAATAAAATCAACCAACCACCACGCACCAACAACGAGAGATGAAAATAGGGACAGAGCACAAAGAGAGCCAAACAGTGCGCCGAGAATAGCAAAGAAAGTAGAATTCATATGTATATTAAATTTAATTGATATTGAAAATCATTATCAATTAAATTGCATTTTATTCAACCCTTGAAGTTGATACTATTTCGTTACCATTGTTATTAAGAATTTCTCATGCTGCCACTTATCTACCACCCGATTTATTCTCAACTTGAGTTGCCAGAGGGGCATCGTTACCCAATTATGAAATACCAGTACCTCTATGAATCGGTATTGGTGCATATAGAGAAAGATAACTGGAAAGAGCACGCGCAGTTTTTCCAGCCCGAAGCATTAACTGTTGGGGAAGTAAAACGTGTTCATGACGAGGAATACGTCGAGTTACTTGTTAGTGGAAACATGCCAGCTGCGAAGATGCGCCGAATAGGTTTTCCTTGGAGTGAGTCTCTCATTACCAGAACGCTAACTTCAGCAGCGGGCACGGCTCTGACCGCAAAAAAGGCACTTGAGTACGGTGTGGCCATTCATTTGAGTGGTGGGTATCACCACGCACACAAAGAGTTTGGCAGTGGTTTTTGTTTATTTAATGACTTAGTGATCGCGGCCAGGCAAGCGCTCGAAGTCGAGCATGTCGATAAAGTATTGATCATTGATAGTGATGTTCACCATGGGGATGGAACAGCAACTTTATGTGACGATGAGCCAGATATCATCACGCTTTCTTTCCACTGTGATAAAAACTTCCCAGCGAGGAAGCCTCAGTCTGACCTCGATGTGCCTTTGGTGCGAGGAACAGGTGATGAGGATTTTTTAATGGCGTTTAAAGAAGTGGTCGATATGGCACTTAATCTTCATCGCCCTGATTTGGTTATCTACGATGCTGGTGTCGATATACATCAAGACGATGAGCTTGGATATTTTGATGTGTCGACGCAAGGGATTTTAGAACGTGATAGATTTTTAATGCAAACAGTGAAATCTCGAGGTATCCCTGTCGCAGCTGTCGTTGGAGGTGGATATCGAACGAATCATGCTGACCTCGTCCCAATTCATTTGCAGCTTATCAATGCCGCTAAAGAAGTCTTTATTGATGAGTAGATACAACTAGACGTAAATATCAAATTGATTCAACACTGGAACGAACGAAAAGGGCATTAATTTTTTGTGGGTTCTTTCTGAGTGTGGCGGAGTGCTTAGTTGCGTTCAAGAAGTGATAAGTGATTTGTACAAATCTTTTTAAGTCTGGAGATGCGAAAAAGCCCGCTAATTTCTTAGCGGGCTTTTTCTAAAAGTGGCGGAGAGATAGGGATTTGAACCCTAGATACGCTATTAACGTATGCCGGTTTTCAAGACCGGTGCTTTCAACCACTCAGCCATCTCTCCGTTGTTGAGGCGCATAATATAAGGCTTTGAAAATGTTGTAAACCCCTAGTTGAACTGATTGGATGTTTACTGCGCAAATTTGTGGTTTGTGTTGTTTAAATAAACAAAAACTCCCCAAAAAGGGGAGTTTGAATAGTATATGGATTGCTAGGTATTAATCGTTTTTAGAATAAAAACGCTGTAACTCAGTTAAACCTTGCATCAAAACTGGCAACTTCGGTGCATCATCTCGAAGTCGTTTGTAGTTTTTGTCATACAGCTTGTAGTTGCCAAACTTATCGATCACTGTGGTTTGTGAGCTAGTAATTAAGGCAAGCTCGCGAGTATCGCCCGCCAAGATCCAGCGACGACGACTTTCATCGAATAGGTTGCGACCACTACTGTAATCATATGGGTTGGAAGATACGCCGAGCATATCTTGCAACAGTGTAACTGAGAGGTCCAAGTGACTTGTGCTGTGATTAAATTCGCCAGCTAGCATTCCAGGCCAATGGATCACCATCGGAACTTGTAATTGATAACGGCTGTAGTTGCTGTTTGCTCCCCAGCTGTTCGTATTGGTTTCGTTAAATTCACTACCGTGATTAGAAGTGATGATTACGATGGTGTTTGTCAGTTGTCCCGTCGTTTCTAGTTCATCAATAATACCGGCGATAGTTCTATCCGCCGACTTCACTGCATATTCATAAGCTTTCTTGAATCGCTCACTTGCGGGCATTTCTTCGTCATTATTTGAAGGAATCGATTCAAAATTATCAACGGTGGTGACTTCGATGTAACTAAACCATGGCTGACTTGCTTTCTCTGCTAACCATGTATTCCAGTTTGCGATAGATTGTTTATCGGTATGAGCTTGCGTGCCATCTAGGTCTTCCGCTAAGTTCAAGTCGCGGAAAATAATTTCTGAGTAGAGATCATCTTCAAACCCACTGCCACTGAATAAACCAAAGTTGTAGCCCTGATCTTTCAGTACATCGAGCAATACTGGGGAAGCACCTTGCGCCTTGATGCTTGATGCATAACTGGTCGGTAAGCCATAGAACAAACCAAAGGCCCCGTATGTATCATTACTTGAGCTGTAATGATTACGGAAGTTCTGATTGTTTTCAGCAAACTCATAGAGGTTAGGCATCTCTTCTTGGTTCAGCGCATCCGCTCGTAAATTGTTTATGCTGATCATCAACACATTGAGCTTATTAACTCGGCGGTTAAACTCAAGCTTTTCAAGAGGGTAGTTGACTAACTCTACGTTGCCTTCGTTTTCTGCTAAACGTTTTAGGTATTCCTCACGGTCAAGTAGACCATGTTTTTCCATAAAACTCTTCGCTGTCATCGGGTAAGACAACGGGAAGTTTGAACGCTGGCTAGTAATTGGGTTGTAAAAATACGCATCTGCCCAAATGTAAACCAAATGGCTGGTCATAAAGCTGAGGAAAAAGACGGCCGCGAGAGGGCGTCCTACGTGCTTATGAGATAGTTTGCGCTGTTTTCGCCATACCCATTCGGATAGTGCGAGTTGAATAAGGAAGATCAGCGGCATCACAACAAATAAATGTTGTAGGTCAGTGCTGAGTGCACTTTTGTCTTCGCTGAATAGTAACTCCCAGACGACGGGAGTTAAGTGCAAATTGATCGACTGATACGCTTGGGTATCAATTAATAATATGGTTTGCCCAACGGTTGCGAAAATCACTGCCACCAAACGGAACAATTTCCGCGATGGCAGGATAAACGTCAACGGGAATAGAACAAGCAAGTAAAGTGCGAAAACTAGAAAGCCAAAGTGACCAACCCAAGAAACCGCCAGATAAAACTGACCAAGTAACGTCTCGGGCCAAGGAGACTGAACAATGTAGCGTGTGCCTATCAACATCGATGCAACGATATTGAAGAATGCAAACCAGTGACCCCAACCAACTAGTCGAGATACACGTTCGCCGTATGAGTTTCCGCTGTCTACCATGTATGTGTTCTATTGTCCGTGATTAGTGTGTTTTTGGTGTTTCTAAAGAAGACATTAGCGCCTGAGCAAATTTTTCAGCAATCGCTTTGCGTTGTGAAGCAGCAACACGTTGATTTAAGACATTGGTTGCGATATTTCCGGCAATCATTAGCGTCAACTCAGGAGAAGCAGCATGTTTTTCAAGAACTGTTGCTACTTCAGCAAGAATTTTTTCTACTTGCTCGTCAGTATATTTAGATGTAATCGGCATAAAGACTCTAATAATGATAGTAAAAGCGGCTTATGATAACCTACAATGCCCATCAACTAAAACCTTGTAGCAAGATAAAATCACTATGAGTCTTCATCTTTCAAACGTTATTCTGCATCAACTGTGCAAAAACGATCAGGACGAGCTGGTTGTAAACTTTCGTCCAGCATCATTAGAGAACGATGCATCTACAGAAAACTTAGTCGCTGAGCTTCACCGAGTATTCCATTCTAAAGCTGGTAAAGGTTTTGGCGCTTTCCAGTCAGACAGCGAATTTCAATTTTGGCTTCAAGAAATGCGCAAAGGAGAGCGAGATTTTTACGACTTCTCACAAATTAGTGCAAATCGCTTGAAAGAAGAGTTGATTAAGTACCCATTTGCGGATGAAGGTATCTTGGTTTTCGCTGAGTATCAGAGTTTAGCAACGGACTACTTGTTCATCGGTATCTTACCAATGAATCAGAGTTTAAAAGTGACCGAAGGTTTGGACATCAGTGCGACAGATTACCTTGATATCACCAAAATGGATATTGCCGCACGCATCGACCTGTCGAGCTACGAGACCGACAAGGAATCCAATCGTTATCTGCAATACATTAAAGGACGCGTTGGCCGTAAAGTGGCGGACTTCTTCCTAGATTTTCTGCAAGCGGATATTGGCTTAGATACTAAACAACAAAACTTAGTGTTGATGCAGGCGGTGGATGATTTTTGTGCTGACTCGAAGCTAGAAAAGCAAGAAGTGAACGAGTACAAGAAACAAGTTTACGACTACTGCAATGAGCAAATTAAATCCGGTGATGAGGTTCAAATCTCAGAGCTTTCCGGAGAGCTTCCTCAAAGCCAAGATGGCACGAGCTTTATGGATTTCACCAAAGAGCAAGGGTACGAGCTTGAAGAGTCTTTCCCAGGTGATCGTGCGACGGTTCGCAAACTGACTAAATTTGTTGGAGCTGGTGGTGGTTTGAATATTAGCTTCGATAGTCTCTTACTTGGCGAGCGTATTTTTTATGATCCAGAGACGGATACCTTAACGATTAAAGGGACGCCTCCAAATCTAAAAGATCAGTTAAGTCGCAATTAAAATCATATCGTTAAATAAAGAGAGCAAACGGCTCTCTTTTTTTATGTGAATAAGAAACATCCATAGTATATGCTTGTAATTAATGGAGATATGCGAGGGGCAAGTGTTGCTGAAGCTAAAAGAAGGAATACGGCGGTTTGTTTGGTTCTGGTTCGTTTTGTGGTGTGTTTTAGCACTTGGCATTTGGCTGCAAGCCAAACAAACGATTCAAACGATTTCGACTGTAAATGAGTTAGGAAGTAAAGTTGAAGAAGTCAGGCACTTTTTTAACTTCGATCTGCCTTACCGTGTTAAACACGTCGACCAAATTTCACTGAAACTTCAGTTGGCTTATGCAGTTCGCTTACAGCTTGAAAGTGAGTTTTCTGAAGGGAAAATCACACCAGACATCACTCAATTACTTTATACGACCGACCGATTTTTAGAAAGTGCTCGAGCTTTTGTAAGAAGTGACAGTGAATTGGTTTCGTTAGCAGAACAGTTACGAAGCAGCCGTGCTCGAACAGAAAACTCTGAGCAAATTCAGGCAATGTACTATCGCTTAGGTGCGCTTGTTTTTGAGTCTGTCTTTAGTGACTCTGCAACGAATAGCGATACTTACCGTGACTTAGACCGACTTTTTATTGAATCAGAGACGCTCTCTCCCGAAGAGCGAAGCGCTCTTCAGCGCCAGCTTGCTCAAACCTCAAGCGCACTATCTGCTCAGGCACAGGGCAGTTATTTATCCAACCACCTGCTTAATCCAGATTTCCCGAACCAGTTAACTTCGATAAATGATCAGTTGGAACAGAAGCTAATGACTTTTATTGTTTGGTTGTCTGTAATCAGTGGTTTGCTCCTTTTCCTCATTTCATGGGGAGCCTTCTCCCCAAAAACGATTCAACCGATACCACTACCCAGAACCGATGATAAAAAGTCAGAGCAAGTTGGCGATGATGAAAATGGAGCTAACGCTGTTCCCTCAGCTCAGTCAGAAAATTTTCAAAACGTCCAAATGAACGAAGAAAGTTGTAATGAGGTGAATTCATCACAAGTGGAAGTAGTGGAACGTGAGCCGTACATAGATATCAATAAAATGTTAGATTCTCTGTCTGGTGACGAGGGCGCTGTGCGGATGTTACTGGAGGTCTTTATTCAGGACCACTCTGGCGATGGCACTAAAATGTATCAGCTGTTAGAAGAGAATAAAGAGCAAGCGCAAAGAGCCGCACACAGTCTTAAAGGGGTCTCAGGGAGTTTAGGTGCAATGCCATTGCACTGTATTTCGGGTGATATTGAACTGTTGATTAAACAAGGGCAAAAAGTGCCGGAAGAGAAGTTGGCATGTTTAGATGATGTCCTAAAACAAACCATACTTTTTGCTAATAATGTTCTCAATAGTGAAAAGATAACAGAAGCGCTAACAGATTGATATTGCTCTGACTTAATGTCATAAGAGTTGAGGTAATAAAGGCTCGAACTATATGACTTAGTTCGCTTTATTCCTGTTCTATACAATTTGTTAAAGGTGTTTTCATGTCCGTTCGCCGAATGTCTTCAATGATGTTGATAGGGCTGGTTATGATGCTTTCAGGGTGTTCCCTGCTCGAAGTCAAGATCGAGAGTCAAACCGTCCCTCTTACCAAACAAGAGCTCAATATGCGTCTTTTGACTCGTGAGTATGCGCAGCAGTTTTTTGCTCAGGTTGAGCAAGCAGCAGACGCACTACACGAACAATATGAGCCTCATGATAAAGTTCATCAATCTTATATTTTACTTTGGAAGATAAATGCTGAAGAAGGCATCCAAGCTTCTGCATACCAAGTGTCCCCAATGGCTGCACTGATTGATACATGGACTTTCACGCTACAAATGGAACAGTTCTTTACTACCGCTTCTGGTAATGAGCTCTTTGCGTCTGATGAGGCCAAGTTAGTTTCCGTTTATTTAGCGAAAGAGGTAGATAAACTGGCTCAATCTTTATTGAAGAAAGAAGCATACATCAAGACACAAACGTTTGTTGCAGAGTTCGCCAAGCAGCGTCCATTCGCTGATTTAAGCATGATTAGGACTCCGGCTTACCGTAGGTGGTTAGATGCAAACCAAATTAGCGAAGAGGAAGCCGTTACAACGCTAGGCACGATGCCAGAAGCACTTGGGGATGTCTCTGATCGTCTAAGTCTGGTATCAGAGCAGACACCAAAAATTATGACGTGGAAAGCGCAGTTGTTGGCCTTGAATAGCTCTGCCAGTATCGAAAAAGTCAATGCGGCGCTCAATAGTTTGCAAGTTACCGCTGATTCGATGAGGGATTTTATCGATAACAACCCAGAGTACATGCGTTATTTGGCAGAACAAATGGCGCTGGAGTTACAACCTTTGGTTGACGATATCGATCAAAGGACGGAGGCGCGTTTATCTCAGTTGGGCGAAGAACGCCAAGCTATAGAGCTGATGGTTGCCAGAGAGCGCCAAGAAATCGCACAGATCATTACCCATGAGCGCGAGAAGTTTGCTCAAGATATGGATCGAGTGTCGCAAGAGGTTGTGAATCTCGCAATGACTAAGCTGATTGAACTTGTCAAAAGTACCATCATCTACTTTATTCTGTTCATTGCCGTTATATTCTTTGCACCGCTTGGCTTGGGCTATTGGTTTGGGAAGCGTGCAGCCGTGAAAACGCTAGTCAAACAAAGCTAACGATTTGTTTTGGAAATAAAAAAAGAGCGCTTTAAAGCGCTCTTTTTTAGTATTGAATTCGAAAGGGAGGTTCTTCCTATCTCTGCGAAGTTAAGCGGTTTGCTGCTTTAATTCGCCTTCAGCTTCTTCAACTGCTTCTGCTGTTGGTTCGCACTTATCAACAAACCAACCCATGTAAGAAGTGAAGATCGTTACGATGATACATACAAAACTCAGCCACATGAACGGGGCATAAGACAGTGTAGCAACACCCAAAATACTGGCCATGTAGATACCGTTGTCACTCCAAGGGACCATACCTGAGGTTAGCGTGCCGCCAAATTCTGCGTTACGAGACAAATTCTTACGTTTGTAGCCTAGACGGTCATAGTTCTTCGCACAGATTTTTGGGGTCAGGATAAGTGAAACGTACATCGCTGAACCAAATACGTTGCCCATAAAGGCCGTACCAATTGTGCTTGTTGCCAATGAACCTGCACTTTGAACGCGTTTTTCAAACAGCTTCGCGATAGTCTCTAGCACGCCTACTTTATCTAGTAGACCACCAAAACCAAGGCCAAATACGATAACCGCTACCGACCCAAGCATTGAAGACATGCCGCCACGGTTAAGGATTGAGTCAATGAAATCTACGCCAGATGAGATTGCAAACGGAGCCCAAGCCGTGTTGAACGCGGTTAGGAAATCGACATCTTGGATCATCACTGCCCAAATAATACCTAGCAGAGAACCAAAACTGATCACTGGGAATGAAGGCATACGCATCGCTAGAAGTGACAATACGATGATCACAGGAACAAATGAGTAAGGGGTGATATAGAACTGTTGTTCCATCGCTTTAATGACAGAGTCTACCTGGCTCATGTCAACTTGACCTGCGTAGTGGAAGCCAAATGCAGTAAACATAATGCCTGTAATAATGTAGCTAATGAGTGCTATCGGCAACATGCCTTTAATATGTTCCATCACTTCAACGTTAGACATAGATGAAGCAAGGATTACTGAATCCGATAGAGGCGACATTTTGTCACCAAAGTAACAGCCTGAAAGTACGGCACCTGCAGTGATTGGTGCAGGAACACCAAGACCTTGACCGATACCCATCATTGCAATACCTGCCGTGCCAGCCGCACCCCAAGACGTGCCAGTCGCTAGCGCAGTCAATGAACAGATGATCATGGTCGCGAGCAAAAAGATGGAAGGGTGGATTGCTTTAAGGCCGTAGTAAATAATGGTTGGAACAATACCACCAGAGATCCAAGTACCTACAAGCGCGCCAACGGCCAAAAGGATTAAAACGGCTCCAAGTCCATTGGAGATGCCATTTAGTGCTGCTTTTTCCAGATCTTTATACTGATGGCCAAGCTTTATGCCCAATATCATGACAATGAACCAACCGATGTATAGCGCTAGCTGAATCGGTAGGTCTAGCTTGGCTGTGAACGAAAATGCCAGCAGGAGAAATAAACCGAGCGAGATAAATACCTGTATCAAGCTTGGTAGGCGTGGTGTAACTTGCTTCATATGTGCCTCTGTCAATCTTGGAGCAATAGAGGAAGGCGCTCCTTGTTGTAATCGCGCATAACATACATTAACAAAAATTATATTTCGAACATTTGGTGTTTTATCTTGATGTTCGTCGGTAAAAACGTTTGCTTGTGAAATTAACTGTTAGTTTGTTTTAACTTTTTTGGTTTTAAATGTTGTGTAATGTGAAATTATTGTGCTTCATGTGTTATTTTCTCATTGAGTGGTAAGACCAATTAGGGGGCTAAAGTGCTTTCCCTACTTGAAAAATGGTTAAAACCGCAAACCAAACACTAAAAAATCTCGTGTAACCCGGTTTTTCAGAGGAAAAGGTTAAAAAACGCGCTTATTTACAAAATAGGGGTTGAGATTTTGCTGTGAAAAATTAACTATGGGGTAGGTTTTTTAATACATGGAGAGTTAATACGATGAGAGTTGGTTTAGTTGGTTGGCGCGGTATGGTTGGTTCAGTCCTTATGCAGCGTATGGTTGAAGAGAAAGACTTCGACCTAATCGAACCAGTATTCTACAGTACTTCTCAAGTTGGTATTCCTGCTCCTAACTTAGGAAAAGACGCAGGCTTACTGCAAGACGCGTATGATATTGAAAGCTTAAAACAGCTTGATGCGGTAATCACCTGTCAAGGTGGTAGCTACACAGAAAAAGTTTTCCCTGCACTTCGTCAGGCTGGTTGGAAAGGCTACTGGATTGACGCGGCCTCTACGCTACGTATGGCTGAAGATTCGATCATCACACTTGATCCAGTGAACTTAAAGCAAATCCAACAAGGCATCCACGGTGGCACGAACACATTTGTCGGTGGTAACTGTACGGTTAGTTTAATGCTAATGGGGCTAGGTGGTCTATTTGAGAAAGGCCTTGTTGAGTGGACAAGCGCAATGACTTACCAAGCCGCATCTGGTGCTGGTGCGCAAAATATGCGTGAATTGATCTCGCAAATGGGCGTTATCAATGACTCTGTTAGCTCTGAACTTGCAAACCCATCAAGCTCTATCCTAGATATCGATAAGAAAGTCGCGGATACAATGCGCAGCGGCTCTTTCCCTACCGATAAGTTCGGTGTGCCACTAGCTGGTTCGTTGATCCCATGGATCGATGTGAAGCGCGATAATGGTCAGAGTAAAGAAGAGTGGAAAGCGGGCGCTGAGGCGAATAAAATTTTGGGTTCTCAAAGTTCACCTGTTCCAATTGACGGTACTTGTGTGCGTATTGGCGCGATGCGTTGTCACTCTCAAGCACTTACTATCAAGCTTAAACAAAATGTACCAATGGACGAAATCGAAGAAATCATCGCCACTCATAACGATTGGGTGAAAGTGATTCCTAACGACCGTGACATCACTGCTCAAGAGCTAACACCGGCAAAAGTTACGGGCACAATGTCTGTACCAGTGGGTCGTCTACGTAAGATGGCAATGGGTGATGATTTCCTAAATGCTTTCACTGTTGGTGACCAACTGCTTTGGGGTGCTGCGGAGCCGTTGCGTCGTACTCTGCGAATTATTCTGTCTGAGAAAGCATAATCACATCAATCCTTTATTTGATGACAAAATAAAAGAGCTCCTTAGGGAGCTCTTTTTTCATGCGTCGTCTTCCGTTCGAACGACTCTTTTGTCTGGATCGGCCAGTTCACTACCACAATGTTTACAGTAAATTGCGTCAGAGTCGTGCCCTGCGTGGGAGCAGTTTGGGCATTTCACCAATACTTTGTGCGATTGCATCTCTTGGTGCAGTTCGGCAGTGAAAATACCTGTAGGTACCGCCAAAATGGAATAACCCAGTAACATGGTGAGTGATGCAAGCCCTTTACCTAGGTCTGTTTGGGGGACCAAGTCACCATACCCAACCGTTGTGATGGTCACGATCGCCCAATAAATACTTTTAGGAATGCTAGTAAATCCGTTTTCAGGTCCTTCAATGATAAAAATCAACGAGCCGAAAATCGTTACCATAATGGCGACGGAACTAAAGAAGATAAAAATCTTTCTGCGCGCCATAAGCAGTGAACGTAAGAGGATATTGGACTCTTGGAGGTATCGGACTAACTTGAGTATGCGGAATATTCGCATCACTCGCAGCGCCCTGATCACACCCATAAACGAAGCGGATGGGAAGAAGAGTGCTAAATAAGTGGGCAAAATCGCAAGTAAATCGACGACACCATAAAAACTCTTTGCGTAGGCGGCAGGTTTGGGAGAGCAATAAAGCCTTAGAAGGTATTCAATCGTGAATAGGCCAGTAAATGTGTATTCAATAAACTTCAGCTCTTTTTCCCACTCGGCCCGAACGGAGGGTATCGAATCTAACACCAGTACGATTAACGAACTTATGATCGCGATAATGAGAGCAATATCGAACGTTTTACCAGCTTTGGTATGAGTACCAAAAATGGTGACATATAGAGTATGTTTAAGAGAGTCAGTCGTCATGACAAAGCGATCCATTGTTGAATCGCTCTATCATACAATTTTATAGAAACTCAGGCTAATCCTGGAAATAAGTTGCGTAAGCCATTCGCAATGAACTCTATGCCAAGCGCGCCCAATATCAAACCCATGATACGAGTAATGACGTTGATTCCAGTTTGACCTAAAAATCGTACGATCAATGGGGCAGAACGGAATAATAGCCATGAACAAAGGCAGAACAAACCAATCGTAATACTAATGCCCACGGTATCGAACATGCTTGGGTAGCGTGCACCATAAACAATAGTCGAACTGATTGCACCAGGACCTGCCATTAAAGGCATTGCAAGAGGGACCACACCAATCTGTTCACGACTGACGTATTCCGTTTTCTCTTGTTTGTTCTGCTTATCTTCCCCCAGTTTACCGCTCATCATCGAGAATGCGATGCTAAGTAATAGCAACCCGCCAGCGACACGAAACGAATCCAGAGAAATACTGAACATGTCTAACAGTAACTGACCAGCAAAAAGCGAAATGATCAGGATGATCGCAACAGCCACATTTGCTGTTGTTGCCGTATTGCGCTTTTCGTCGGGTGTCATATGCCCGGTTAGTGACACAAACACAGGCATGATACCAACAGGGTTTACTGCGGCGACCAAACCGAGAAAAAACTGCAAGAAGATAGCAAGTTCAAAAGTTTGCATGTTGCTTACTCATCAAAGTTCACATTAGTGAAAAGGAGAAGGGGTAATTTGGGCGTAATGTAAGGCAAAAGTTAGGTTGTAAGAAATGAAAAAAACTAACGCATTCCCTGCCATTTAAGTGAGAAAAACTAATTCTTTAATAAACTGTATCTAATCTGGAAAGGAAATGTTACGTATAAAGTTGCTGATAAATTGCACTGTTTTACATAAACGTTAACATTCGCACATTTTTGATAAAAACCAAGGTGGTTTGTAGAGAGATGTATTCGGTTCGATATACTCTCAGTAGCACAAAGAATTGGGCCTACATGTAATTTTGTTGGTCAAAAATGAAACTTTTTTACAGGTTGTTGTAGTTTCTTTTATTTATTTGTCCATTTGCTTCTTTTTTACTCAATAAAAAATGAAAGTTAATTTATTTGTTTATCAGTGATTTATGTCATTTTGGTGTGATGAGGCACCACTTTGGTAGTATTTAGGTGGTGAGAACTGATCCAAGTCAATTTTTTTCACACTCTGAAATATTATACTCAGTCCTGAAAGCAATTTACTAAGACGTTTGTTTTCTAAGTGGCTGATAAACAGTAAAAACGATAAGTAATAGCCTTAGTAAAAAGTTTTTAATATTTGTTAATTTTAGGAGATTCCCTATGCCTGTAACTAATATGGCTGAACTAGATGCAATGGTTGCTCGCGTTAAGAAAGCGCAAGAAGAGTTCGCTACTTACTCTCAAGAGCAAGTAGATAAAATCTTTCGTGCAGCATCGCTTGCAGCTAACCAGGCCCGTATCCCGCTAGCTCAACAAGCGGTAGAAGAATCTGGTATGGGTATTGTTGAAGATAAAGTAATCAAGAACCACTTCGCTTCTGAGTTTATCTACAACAAATACAAAGACGAACAAACGTGTGGCATCTTAGAAGAAGATGACAACCTAGGTACTATGACTATCGCTGAGCCTGTAGGCATCATCTGCGGTATCGTACCAACGACTAACCCAACTTCTACAGCGATCTTCAAATCTCTAATCTCTTTGAAGACTCGTAACGGTATCATCTTCTCACCACATCCACGTGCGAAAAACTCAACTAACGATGCAGCTAAACTCGTTCTAGATGCAGCAGTAGCAGCAGGCGCACCAAAAGACATCATCGGTTGGATCGACCAGCCTTCTGTTGAGCTTTCAAACGCTCTAATGAAACACGATGACATCGCGCTTATCCTTGCAACTGGTGGTCCAGGCATGGTTAAAGCAGCATACTCTTCTGGTAAGCCAGCAATCGGTGTAGGTGCAGGTAACGTTCCTGTTGTTATCGATGAAACAGCAGACATCAAACGTGCTGTTGCTTCTATCCTTATGTCCAAGACTTTCGACAACGGTGTAGTATGTGCTTCTGAGCAGGCGGCAATCGTAGTTGATGAAGTATACGACGAAGTGAAAGAGCGTTTTGCTTCTCACAAAGCTTATGTCCTAAGCAAAGCAGAAGCTGATAAAGTTCGTAAAGTGCTTCTTATCGATGGCGCGCTAAACGCGAAAATCGTAGGTCAGCCAGCAGCAGCAATCGCTGAAATGGCAGGCGTTAAAGTTCCAGCAGACACTAAAGTTCTTGTTGGTGAAGGGCTGGGCAAAGTATCTCACGATGACGCATTCGCTCACGAGAAACTATCTCCAACTCTAGGTCTATTCCGTGCTGACAACTTCGAAGACGCGGTTGCTCAAGCGGTAACTATGGTTGAGATTGGTGGTATCGGCCACACATCTGGTCTTTACACTAACCAAGATACTAACGCTGATCGTATCCGTTACTTCGGTGACAAGATGAAGACAGCTCGTATCCTAATCAACATCCCGACTACTCACGGCGGTATCGGTGACTTGTACAACTTCAACGTTGCGCCATCTCTAACGCTAGGTTGTGGTTCTTGGGGTGGTAACTCTATCTCTGAGAACGTAGGTCCTAAACACCTAATCAACAAGAAAACTGTAGCGAAGCGAGCTGAAAACATGTTGTGGCATAAACTACCTAAGTCAATCTACTTCCGTCGTGGTAGCCTTCCAATCGCACTGGGCGATCTAGAAGGTAAGAAACGTGCATTCCTAGTAACTGACCGTTTCCTATTCAACAACGGTTACGCAGATGACGTAGTAAGCCTACTAAAAGCTCAAGGCATGGAAGTTCAAACATTCTTCGATGTTGAAGCTGACCCAACACTGTCTGTAGTAGAAAAAGGTGCGGCTCAAATGGCTAGCTACCAACCTGACGTTATCCTAGCGCTAGGCGGTGGTTCACCAATGGATGCAGCGAAAATCATGTGGGTAATGTACGAGCACCCAGAAACTCACTTTGAAGAACTAGCAATGCGCTTTATGGACATCCGTAAACGTATCTACAAGTTCCCTAAAATGGGTAAAAAAGCTGAGCTTGTATGTATCACTACAACTTCAGGTACTGGTTCAGAAGTTACTCCATTCGCGGTTGTTACTGACGACAAGACTGGTGCGAAATACCCACTAGCTGACTACGAAATCACGCCAAACATGGCAATCGTTGATGCGAACCTAGTAATGAACATGCCTAAGTCTCTAACAGCATTTGGTGGTTACGATGCAGTAACTCACGCTCTAGAAGCTTACGTTTCTGTTCTTGCTAACGAATACTCAGATGGCCAAGCTCTTCAAGCACTTAAGATGCTAAAAGAGTACCTACCATCAAGCTATGCGAACGGTGCAAATGACCCAATCGCTCGTGAGAAAGTACACAACGCAGCTACTATCGCTGGTGTTGCATTTGCGAACGCATTCCTAGGTGTTTGTCACTCAATGGCTCACAAACTGGGTGCTGAGTTCCACTTGCCACACGGCCTAGCTAACGCACTACTTATCTCTAACGTGGTACGTTACAACGCGAACGACAATCCAACTAAACAAACTGCGTTCTCTCAATACGACCGTCCACAAGCACGTCGTCGTTACGCTGAAGTTGCTGACCACCTAGGCCTAAGCCAAGAAGGTGACCGTACTGCTCAGAAGATTGAACGTCTACTAGCATGGTTGGATGAACTAAAAGTTAACCTAGACATCCCAATGTCTATCCAAGCGGCAGGTGTTGCTGAATCAGATTTCGTAGCGAAACTGGATGAGCTAGCGGTAGAAGCGTTCGATGACCAATGTACTGGTGCGAACCCACGTTACCCTCTAATCAGCGAACTTAAAGATGTGTTGATGGCTTCTTACTACGGTAAAGCATTTGTTGAAGGCGAAACTTTCGAAGGTACAACTGTTATCAAGAAGAAAGCAGACCAAGAAGCAGCAAAAGCAGCACCTAAAGCAAAGAAAGAAAAAGCTGACGCGTAATTAAAAAATCGAGTGAGCAAGGTTTTCGCTAGCACGGAACCTTAATCGGGAAAAGGTTAAAGCCCCAGTCAAGTGACTGGGGCTTTTTTTATTTTGGTGCAGGAGTTACATCTGGCTTGGGAAAACAGAGTTGCTGTGTATGCTTACACTTCGGTCGCAACTACTCGGCCACTGAAGTATTCATTCGCGACGATGTATGCTGTGTTGCGGACTAGTTCGTCTTGGATCTCAGCCCAGTGTCTCTCGTTGAGCTCTTCTTTTGTATGATTTACCGAGGGAATAACGCCGCCCACTCGAATGTTGAATGGTGTGAGTTCTTTTGCCCAGCTGTGAGTAAAACCTGACACCAACGCCGCCATGCTTTCAACTCCCGTAAAGTCTTCATGGTTGTCATGAGAAATGACGTTAACAATGACGCCTTTCTTGTTTCTGGCTCGAAAGCGCTCTGCTCCTACTTGGCCGTAGGTATAAAGGAAGCGTGCCGCAGACGACAAGTGATCAATGTAAGTACTCATTGGTTCTGGCGCCATTAAGCCAGGCATAGGAGAGCTGGTCCAGCAATTAACAATCACATCTGGTGTCGCACGTAGCTGTGATTCTATCTGGTCAAACAATAAGTTAATGGACGTTGTGTTATCACTACACACATTCATCGCATACACTTTGTCAGTGAAAGCGCTGATTTGCTCATAGCTCGCTCTCAAAGCGCTAGAATTTTGGTCACAAAGAATCAACGTTGCTCCAAGGTGAGCAAAGTGATTTGCACAGGTTCTTCCTATAACCGAACCTGCAGACGTGACGAGAATAATTGATTCTTTGATATCCATAGCACCTTCACTGTATCCATATGTGAAAAACAATACACCAGTGGTTTGTGCTAATAGCATGGTTGAAATTCGTTGGGTTCAGTGTGAAAGGCTTCAAACTAACGCTTTCGAGTGAGGACTATTGTGCGGTAATTTGTAAGATGTCACATTTCTGACGTGTAGGTATTGCAAGCTATTGGATAAAAAGCGGATCTCTATGCTTTAGCTTGAATTTGATGCTGACGTTGAGCCGTCACTAGCTGATTATATAGCCCAGCATCTGGGATCAGTTGTTTGTTGCGTTCGCCCAATCTGCGTCGCTCATGACCAGATAGGTTGTGATAAACCTCCTCTGGTAGGTTGAATGTGTCTTCAGGCAGGTAAGTCAGCGCATCTGGTTTTAGGTAATGGCTCAGCTTTGCGGAAGGCAATCCTGCATCGTGAAACTGTTTCGCTTGTTCAGCTGCGAGTTCATAGCTGCTGCTATCAGAACGAAGAGCTTGAGGTTGCGATAAACCCAATTGTTGGCGAAGAATACTGTCACTGGTGATGACTTCCTGGACCTCTTCAACCGGGACTACATCGCGAACATCATTAGAGAACATAGACAGAATCAGCGAGAAATCCGCACGACGACCGTCGTGTACGGCATGGTTAATACCATTACCGAACTGAAGTTCGTTGATAATTGCAGCTTTGTCTAAAGTATGAATTTGCATGATGTTCCTCGCTCGATGCTCTTTTAACGGCGTGGATAAGAAGAACTTTAGTAAAAGAGGGAATTATTTAAAGGTGCTAGGGAAGGCGAAACAAAAAAGCCCGCTAAATAGCGAGCTTTTGAATAAGACTAAATTGAACTTAGGGGGAAGTATATTACTTCGCTAGGTTCTCAGCTACGAAGTCCCAGTTTACTAGAGCCCAGAAGCCGTTCATGTAATCAGGACGTACGTTACGGTAATCGATGTAGTACGCGTGTTCCCATAGGTCAACAGTTAGAAGTGGTGTTGTACCTTCTTCTGTTAGAGGAGTAGCAGCGTTAGAAGTGTTAACGATCTCTAGAGAGCCATCAGCTTTCTTAACAAGCCAAGTCCATGAAGAACCGAAGTTGTTGATTGCTGAATCAGTAAACTTCGCTTTGAATTCTTCAAAAGAACCGAATGCTGCGTTGATTGCGTCTGCAACTGCGCCAGTTGGCTCGCCGCCCGCATTTGGAGCAAGACAGTGCCAGTAGAACGTGTGGTTCCAGATTTGCGCTGCGTTGTTGAATACGCCACCAGTAGAAGTCTTGATGATCTCTTCTAGAGTTTTGCCTTCGAACTCAGTACCAGGGATAAGACCGTTAAGCTTAACAACGTAAGTGTTGTGGTGCTTACCGTGGTGGTAGTCTAGAGTCTCTGCTGAGATGTGTGGTTCTAGTGCGTCTTTCGCGTAAGGAAGAGCTGGTAGTTCAAATGCCATTACTCGATTCTCCATTGATTTGAAAGGATGACCTTTCGATTGCTTCCAGTGTTTTTTTATAGCTATGTCGCCTTTAAGGCTGACTTGCTAAGTATTTTAGCAAGTTTTTACTTTATTAAAACCCCGATATGAAAATATTTTAAGAGGTTAGCAGTGGTGAAGTGCTGCATTGCTCGCCAATGAGCAACCTAAAATTAAGCCTTATTAATTATATGGTTTTTATTCTGTCGTTATTGAGTAGAATGTGGCAAATAAATAAAGTTCAAACCCATGAATGAGGAAGCGATGGAAACTATCGACAAAATCAAACAGCAGATCTCTGAAAACTCAATCCTGCTGTACATGAAAGGATCACCGAAACTACCTAGCTGTGGTTTCTCTTCTCAAGCGTCACAGGCACTAATGGCATGTGGTGAGAAGTTCGCTTACGTAGACATTCTGCAAAACCCAGATATCCGTGCTGAGTTACCAAAGTACGCGCAATGGCCAACTTTCCCTCAACTATGGGTTGAAGGTGAGCTTATCGGCGGTTGTGACATTATTCTAGAAATGTTCCAAAAAGGTGAACTGCAGCCTCTAATCAAAGAAGCAGCAGCGCGCGCTGAAGATCAAGCTGAGTAATTCGTAAATACTCACATTTAGCGATAGAATACGAAGGAGCCGTACTGGCTCCTTTTTCTTTTTAGGTTAGTGGAATGAACATAAAGCTTTACTACGTGCATGACCCAATGTGCAGTTGGTGTTGGGGTTACAAACCAACGCTGGATAAACTAAAACAGCAACTGCCAGGTGTGATTCAGTTTGAGTATGTGGTTGGTGGTCTTGCGCCAGATACTAATTTACCGATGCCGCCCGAGATGCAACAAAAACTCGAAGGTATTTGGAAGCAGATTGAGCGCCAGTTAGGCACTAAGTTTAACTACGATTTCTGGAAGCTTTGTACGCCAGTTAGAAGCACTTACCAATCTTGTCGTGCGGTTATTGCAGCCGGCTTTCAAGACTCTTATGAGCAGATGCTAGAAGCGGTTCAGCATGCGTATTACTTACGTGCGATGCCTCCTCATGAAGAAGCCACTCACTTGCAACTAGCGAGAGAAATTGGCTTGAATGTTCAGCAATTCAAGAATGACATGGATGGCTCTTTCTTAGAAGGTGTGTTCGAAGATCAATTGAGCCTTGCAAAGAGCCTAGGTGTGAGCTCTTACCCTAGCTTGGTTCTTAAAATTAACGACGCTTATTTTCCGATTGCCATCGATTACCTGTCGACAGAACCAACCTTGAAGCTGATTCGTGAGCGTATTATTGACAATATGCCAGCGCAATAACCACAGTTATGAATAACAAAAAGCCGCTCATTGAGCGGCTTTTTCGTAACTAAATGTATATCCATCCAAACAATAGTATTAAAGCACCATTGCTGCAATCCAACCAAAGATGATTAGAGGGATATTGTAATGGATAAAGGTTGGAACGACTGTTTCCCAAATGTGCTCATGTTGACCGTCTGCATTTAGACCAGATGTAGGGCCTAATGTAGAGTCAGAAGCTGGAGAGCCTGCATCACCTAACGCCGCCGCAGTACCTACTAGTGCAATCGTTGCCATCGGCGAGAAACCGAATGCTAGCGCAAGAGGAACATAGATAGTTGCAAGGATTGGAATCGTAGAGAACGATGAACCAATGCCCATTGTTACTAATAGACCAACGATCAGCATCAGTAGTGCAGCTAGAGGCTTATTGTCACCGATGCTGGTTGATAGCGATTGTACTAGTGTTTCAACACCGCCAGTTTGCTTCATTACTGCTGCAAAACCTGCCGCTGCGATCATGATGAAGCCAATCATTGCCATCATGTGTACACCTTTAGTGAACACGTCGTGCGTCTCTTTCCATGCGATAACGCCGCCGAAAGTGAACACCATAAAGCCAGCTAGAGCACCTATAATCATTGAACCCGTGTAAAGCTGAACACCCAATGCAGCGACAATACCAAGTGCCGCAACTAAGATGTGCTTTTTATTGATGACATGATCGGTTTCGTCAACGACAGTCAACTCAGTTTCTTTGTAGACACGCGGTTTACGATAGCTAACAAAGATAGCCAGTAATAGACCAAACAGCATGCCTGCACCTGGCAGTAACATGGCGGTTGGGACTTGGCCTGCAACCACGTTTTCCAAACCGTTGTCATGCAGGTTCTTTAATAGAATGTTGTTTAAGAAAATACCGCCGAAACCAACAGGTAAGATCATGTAAGGTGTGATCAAACCGAAGGTAAGAACACACGCGACCAAACGTCGGTCGAGCTTAAGTTTCGCGAATACGCCCAAAAGAGGTGGAATCAAAATTGGAATAAAGGCGATATGGACCGGAATTACGTTCTGAGATGACATCGTGACAAGCACTAACGCCACCAACACGGCGTACTTTAAGCCAGTAGTGGAAGCGGAGTTTTCTTTACCATTTAAGCGCTTGATAACACTTTTGGCCAGTAGATCCGTGATGCCTGATTTCGAGATGGCAACAGCGAAAGTACCTAACATGGCGTAGCTTAGCGCGATAGTTGCACCGCCACCTAGACCACTTTCAAATGCGGCAACCGTATCCCCAAGGCTCATGCCTGCGACTAGGCCGCCTACGATGGCACTAAACGTGAGGGCAACCACCACGTTTACGCGCATCAATGCTAACACGAGCATGACGCACACTGATATAACGACAGGATTCATACTTTTCCTAATATGTTGTGTTTACTTATTATTCTTCGTCGACAAGCGGCCAACCGCCGAGGGCCTTCCATTTGTTGACAATACCGCAGAATAATTCTGCTGTTTTTTGTGTATCGTAAAGCGCAGAGTGTGCTTCACGGTTATCAAATTCCATCCCGGCTGTTTTGCATGCTTTAGCGAGAACTGTTTGGCCATAAGCAAGGCCACTTAATGTAGCCGTATCAAAAGTAGCAAAGGGATGAAAAGGGACTCTTTTTAGTTTACAGCGTTCATTTGCTGCATTTACAAAACCCAAGTCGAATGCTGCGTTATGAGCAACCATAATTGCACGTGAGCAATCTGCGGCTTTTTGTTCTTTGCGAATAAGCTTATAAATTTCCTTTAGCGCCTCTTGCTCAGAAACAGCACCACGAAGAGGGCTGAAAGGGTCACGAATACCATTGAATTCAAGCGCTTCTTTTTCTAAGTTAGCGCCTTCAAATGGCTCCACATGAAAATGAATGGTGGAGGCCGGATGCAACACGCCATGTTCGTCCATTTTCAACGTAACGGCACAGATTTCTAAAAGTGCATCAGTTTGAGCATTGAAACCAGCGGTCTCAACGTCTACTACCACAGGGAAATAACCACGAAAGCGTTTTTTCAAGGTTAGAGCTTCATTTTCTAGTGTCATGTTGGCTTATTTTTGTGTGACGAAGGCTGCATTATTGCAGATTATACCGATGAGAAAAACCGCAATTTAAGAGAAAACCGGAATTCTATTTTGCATCCAATCAATAAGTTTGTATTGCATATTATGTAGACGTTTATTCGCCATACTTTGCATCATGTAAACCGATAAAACATGAGGAAGTAAAACGCTAAGTGGCGGTTAAGGTGATTGGAACACGGTGGCTCACATTAATGGCAGTGTGACAGATAACCCTATATTGGCGAGATTTTTGCATGCCGGTTGAAGTAATTTTATTGATGCAAATTGACGGCAACAGACTGCCGTTTAAGAGACAGTATTAGATGAAGAAATGGCTGATTACCAGTGGTGTTGTATTTTCGTTGTTTAGCACAAGCAGCTTCGCTTTGATGGGCAAACGTTATGCTGCAACTCCACAGCAATCTCAATGGGAAATGGTGGTCAATACACCATTAGAATGTCAGCTTGTACACCCCATTCCAAGCTTTGGAGATGCGGTATTTTCATCTCGTGCAAATAAAAAAATCAATTTAGACTTTGAGTTAAAAATGCGTCGCCCGATGGGAGAAACACGTAACGTCAGTCTCATTTCTATGCCGCCACCTTGGCGACCAGGTGAACACGCCGATCGAATTACAAACTTAAAGTTTTTTAAACAGTTTGATGGTTATGTCGGAGGGCAAACAGCATGGGGCATTTTGTCTGAGCTGGAAAAAGGCCGTTATCCGACTTTTAGTTACCAAGATTGGCAGAGCCGAGATCAGAGAATTGAAGTCGCATTGTCATCAGTACTGTTTCAAAACAAGTACAACGCGTTTAGCGACTGTATTTCCAACTTATTGAAATACAGTTTCGAGGACATTGCTTTTACGATTTTGCACTACGAAAGACAAGGTGATCAGTTAACCAAGGCTTCTAAAAAGCGTTTATCACAAATTGCAGATTATATCCGACATAATCAAGATATCGATCTCGTGCTGGTGGCGACGTACACAGATTCAACCGATGGTAAAAGTGCGAGTCAAAGTTTATCAGAGCGACGTGCAGAGTCACTTCGTGACTATTTTCAGTCTCTAGGGCTACCGGAAGATCGAATTCAAGTGCAAGGGTACGGCAAGCGTCGTCCTATTGCAGATAACGGTTCGCCAATAGGAAAAGACAAAAACCGCCGAGTCGTGATATCTCTAGGGCGAACCCAAGTGTGATGCATATAAAAACGCCGAAGCTGAAAGCTTCGGCATTTTTGATTTACTGACGTTGTTAATAATATTTTAGTGGTATTTTGCCAAGCACGTTTCGGTGATTCCTGCTGTATAATTTGAATGTTAGTTTAAGCGGAATTTGGCAATGACTTCGCAATTGGTGGCGGTATCGATTTTTTCAACCTGTTTGGCAATAGCCGGATTAGGGTGACGCTTCATAAAGTCTATCAACGCCTTAGTACAGCATCCTATCGAGTCGATAAAGCTTGCACACTCTTTATTTGGGCATTGTGGGATAAGTGTTAAGACCTTCTCAGAGGCCAGTTGAAGGTATTTGAGTTCATAGTCAGTATCTCCAGCCCAACGCCAGAACTGAGCTAAGTTATGACAAGAAATCACAGAAATTAATAATCGCTCGTCCGCCTCAATTTCCACACATTCGCTGATATCTTCACTCAGGCTTAGGGCTTGCTGGTAATGAAGAATGCTGCGAACAGGGTCATCTAGTTGAAGTGCCGTATCGGCTAGAAGTGTGTGTTTTTCCCATTCACTGATCATTATCGTAATCCCGCATATCGAAGTTGCGGATAAATCTAAACGATAACTATTATCAAGTAAAGGGTTTTGTTTATAAAAGGACAGGCAGATCGCAGACCTGCCTGTAATCGGAGTTCAACTTGCAGTACAAGTGATTATTAGAAGTGCCGCTTAGCCTTCAAGACCTGATGAAGCTTGCTTGTTTTGAATAAGCTCAATCATATAACCATCTGGGTCTTTTACGAATGCAATGTGCGTGCTTCCGCCTTTTACTGGACCTGGCTCACGCGTCACATTACCGCCCGCCGCTTTGATAGCGTCGCAAGTTGTGTAGATATCATCAACACCAATGGCGATATGACCAAAAGCAGTACCTAGGTCATACTCAGTTTTACCCCAGTTGTAAGTCAGTTCGATCACTGCACCTTGGGATTCGTCACCATAACCAAGAAACGCTAGCGTGTATTCGTACTCTTTATTTTCGTTAGTACGAAGCAGCTGCATGCCCATAACTTCAGTGTAAAACTTGATGGATTTGTCTAGATCACCTACGCGAAGCATAGTGTGGAGAATTCGACCGTTTGACATTTTTTGCTCCTAGCTTTGATTTACAAATAGCATTAGCTATCTGGGTATACTTTCTCTTTATATTCGCACAAATCTTCGATAATACAGCTACCGCAGCGAGGCTTTCTTGCTACGCACGTATAACGACCATGAAGAATGAGCCAGTGGTGCACATCGAGTTTGAACTCTTTTGGCACAACTTTTAATAGCTTCTGCTCGACATCATCAACCGTTTTTCCCATCGCAAATTTAGTGCGATTCGACACGCGATAAATGTGCGTATCGACGGCAATAGTTGGCCAACCAAAAGCGGTGTTGAGCACGACGTTTGCGGTCTTGCGACCTACGCCTGGTAGCGCTTCTAACGCGGCACGATCTTCAGGAACTTCACCATTGTGTTTTTCCAACAAGATCTTACAAGTCTTGATTGTGTTTTCTGCCTTTGAGTTAAACAAACCGATGGTCTTTATGTATTCTTTTAAGCCATCGACTCCCAAATCAAGAATGCTTTGAGGTGTATTCGCTACAGGGAAAAGCTTGTCGGTGGCTTTATTGACGCTTACATCGGTTGCTTGAGCTGATAGTAATACAGCGATTAGCAGCTCAAAAGGGGAGCTCCAGTTAAGCTCAGTTTGAGGATTCGGATTGTTTTCTCGTAATCGCTCAAGAATTTCGATTCTTTTTATTTTGTTCATTGCTGACTTCCAATACCGTCTCTGCGGTTTATGAAAAAGGCTCCTATGACAGAGCCTTATCTTGTTATGCGTTAGTGACGCGAGCACGTTCTATGGTTGGTTTTTCTTCTTTTGGTTGACGTGCCTGAATTGAATTATCTATGACATTTTTGAGCGCTATCAACAGCCCAACACCGATAAATGCACCAGGTGGGAGAAGCGCTAACAGGAAGCTATTGTCAAATTGGAAAACTTGAATCCGTAGAGCTGAAGCCCAGTCTCCTAGGAGAAGGTCTGCTCCGTCGAATAGTGTGCCATTACCAATCAATTCGCGCATGGCACCTAAAACAACCAAGACGCTCGTCATACCAAGGCCCATCCACAAACCATCTAGCGCAGCGGGTGCAACATCATTTTTTGACGCGTAAGCTTCTGCTCGGCCAATAATAATGCAGTTCGTTACAATCAGAGGAATAAAGATACCTAGAGACAGGTACAAACCGTACGCATAGGCATTCATTAACAACTGAACGCAGGTAACGAGTGAGGCAATGATCATAACGAATACAGGTATACGGATCTCTTTTGGCACATAGTTACGAATAAGAGAAACTGTTACGTTGGATCCAACTAGCACGAGTAAGGTTGCAATACCAAGACCTAATGCATTGGTTATCGTGGAAGAAACCGCTAGCAGTGGACATAAGCCCAGCAGTTGTACGAGAGCGGGGTTGTTACTCCACATACCGTTTTTCATCAGTAATTTATTCTCATTCATTACTGCTCTCCTTCACAGCCTAACGGCTGGTTAAGAATGTCTTCACGAGATTGGTTTACGTAGTTAACGGTATTTCGCACCACTTTTACGACGGCTCTTGGCGTGATCGTTGCACCAGTAAATTGATCGAAATCGCCGCCATCTTTACGAACTTTCCACGAATTCCAATTGTTTTCCGTGACTTGTTTTCCTGTAAAGCTCAGGATCCAGTCGGTGACACGAAGATCGATTTTATCGCCCAGACCAGGGGTTTCTTGGTGGTTTAGGACGCGTGTCCCCAAAATATTGCCCTGATTATCAATCCCAGTAATCACTTTTATCTCACCATTGTAGCCATCTGGCGCGATAGATTCTATTGCGATTGCTATTGGTTCACCATTCTTCGTGGCGAGGTAGGCTGGCATCGCACGTAATGTCCCCAGATCTGGAGACGTGACCATTGTACAAGCTTGCGTGAGTGCGTTGTCATGCATGTTTTCTGGAATGACTTGATTCAAAACAGAAAGTAATTGTTTTTGCTCTTGTACCTTGATTTGGTCTTTTGTTAGGTACTGAGTAAGGGCGACTAATCCGGTTGTTGCACATGCAAATATCGCGAGTGTCAGACCATTTTTTCTAATAGCGGTTAACATGTTTACCTCAGTGACCGTAAGTTCTAGGTTTGGTGTAGTAATCGATCAGTGGCACACACATATTTGCAAGCAACACTGCAAATGCAACACCATCTGGGAAACCGCCCCAACTGCGAATGATAAAAACCAAAGCACCAATAAGCGCACCGAAGATTAAACGTCCTTTGACGGTGGTAGACGCCGAAACGGGATCGGTTGCAATAAAGAATGCGCCAAGCATGGTTGCACCAGATAACAAGTGTAAAATTGGCGACGCAGTTTCCCCTGGCGTCAGCAACGTGAACACTAGGCTAAACAGAGTCAGACTCGCAAGGAAACCTGCTGGAATATACCATTGGATGATACGCTTTTTGATCATGACTATGCCGCCAAGAAGGTAAGCAAGGTTTACCCATTGCCAACCAATACCACCTAAGCCATCAAATATCGGCTGCGACATTACTTCGCTTGGAGTGGCACCTGTAAGAATGCCAGTCTTAAATGCATCAAGTGGTGTCGCCATTGTCACACCGTCAACACCTGAGCGAACTTGCTGAAGTGATAAGCCGTCGTAATCATAGCCCGTAAAAATTAAAGAGAGTGTATCTGCAAAATTTACATGATCAGGTATGAGTGATGTCGGTGCACTCCAACTCGTCATTTGTACTGGGAAAGAGATCAACAAGACCACATAAGCGACCATTGCAGGGTTGAATAAGTTTTGTCCAAGGCCACCATAGAGGTGTTTAGCGATTACTATCGCAAAAATAAGCCCGATCACCATAATCCACCACGGAGACCATGGTGGTATAGCAACGGCTAACAACCAAGCGGTAACTATTGCACTGTTATCACGTAGCGCTCTCATTGGTGAGCGTTTACGACAGATCATGACTAAGGCTTCAAGGGATACAGCGACTGCAATGGCAAAAATCAGCTGAATCAGCGTACCCCAGCCAAAGAAGTAGGTTTGAGCTACTAAACCTGGAAGTGCGCAAAGTGCCACCCATTTCATTAAGTCTGGCGTATTACGACGACTGTGGGTATGCGGTGAACTGGCAATAAAAAACGACACTACTCGTTCTCCTCAGTATTATTTTTATTAGCTTCTTGTTGCGCTTTGCGTGCCTTCGCGCGCGCAATTGCTGCGGCAACCGCGGCTTTCTTCGGATCCACTTCTGGTTCTTCGGAGGTTGCTTCTTCAACAGGCTCTGTTTGCGTTTCTTGCTTCGCTTTGCGCGCTTTGGCTCGAGCGATGGCAGCTGCCACGGCGGCTTTTTTCGGATCTTCGGTTTGCTCGGCAGGTGCTTCAGCTGCTTCCGCTTCAGTTGAGTCTGCTTGTTTCGCTTTACGAGCCTTCGCGCGCGCAATTGCTGCGGCAACCGCGGCTTTCTTCGGATCCACTTCTGGTTCTTCAGAAGTTGCGTCTTCAACAGGCTCAGTTTGCGTTTCTTGCTTCGCTTTACGTGCTTTGGCACGTGCAATGGCAGCTGCCACGGCGGCTTTTTTCGGATCGTCGGTTTGCTCGGCAGGTGCTTCAGCTTCTTCCGCTTCAGCTGAGTCTGCTTGCTTCGCTTTGCGCGCTTTGGCTCGAGCAATTGCAGCGGCAACTGCGGCTTTTTTCGGATCGTCGGTTTGCTCGGCAGGTGCGTCAGCTTCTTCCGCTTCAGTTGAGTCTGCTTGCTTCGCTTTTCGCGCTTTGGCACGTGCAATCGCAGCAGCCACGGCGGCTTTTTTCGGATCGTCGGTTTGCTCAGTAGGTGCTTCAGCTTCTTCCGCTTCAGTTGAGTCTGCTTGCTTCGCTTTACGTGCTTTGGCACGTGCAATCGCAGCAGCCACGGCGGCTTTTTTCGGATCTTCGGTTTGCTCGGCAGGTGCGTCAGCTTCTTCCGCTTCGGTTGAGTCTGCTTGCTTAGCTTTGCGCGCTTTGGCTCGAGCAATTGCAGCGGCAACTGCGGCTTTTTTCGGATCGTCGGTTTGCTCATCAGGTGCGTCAGCTTCTTCCGCTTCAGTTGAGTCTGCTTGCTTCGCTTTACGTGCTTTGGCACGTGCAATGGCAGCAGCAACCGCGGCTTTCTTCGGATCGCTGTCTTGCAGTGCAGACGTTTCCGATTCTACAGATTCAGTTGAATCTTCTTGTTGTGCTTTTTTCGCTTTAGCTCGGGCGATGGCGGCCGCAACTGCCGACTTTTTATCATCAGCGTTATTGTCTGGCGTTTCGCCTTGTTCTTTTTGCGCTTTCCGTTCGCGAGCAAGACGTTTGCGCTCTTCGCGCAGTTTTGCCATTTCTGAGTTATCAGGTTCACTATAGCCTGCTTTAGCTGCTGCCGCTTGTTTCGCCTTCGCTTTGGCAATGGCTGCCGCTACGGCTGGTTTTACTGCTGGCTCTGTTTTTTCTGTGGTTTCTGTCTTTTGAGCTTTCACTCGTGCGATTGCTGCTGCTATCGCATCATCGCCGCCAGAAGACTTCATCTCTTTACGGCGCTGATCGGCAGCTTTCTTGAAGCGATTTTCACGTTCTGCTTTTTCGCGTTCCATACGCGCTTTTTTCTCTTCAAAACGCACTTTTGCTCGCTCTGCAGCTTCCGCTTCTTGTGTTCTAGTTCTAATTTCTGCTTTCGCTTGGCGGTAGTACTGTACGAGCGGAATTTCACTTGGACATACAAACGCACAAGCGCCGCACTCGATACAATCCTTTAAGTTTAATTCTTCGAGTTTGTCATACTCTTCAGCTTTTGCATGCCATTGCAGTTGTTGAGGCAGCAGCGAAGCAGGGCACGCTTCTGCACATTGGCTACAGCGAATACATTCCATCTCATACTGGTGCGGAGAGATCTCACGACGAGTCGGAGCAAGGATACAGTTTGCTGTCTTGGTAATCGGCACTTGGGAGTGAGGAAGGGTAAAGCCCATCATTGGCCCACCCATAATTAAACGCTGTAACTTCTTATCTGCTTTATAGCCAAACTCATCCAACAGTGCTTGTACTGGTGTCCCTAACAATGCCCAAACGTTGCGTGGTTGTTTGAAGGTTTTACCAGTGAGAGTCACGATGCGCTTTATCATCGGTTCACCGTCGATGACTGCGCGTTTTATAGCGTAAAGAGAACCAACATTCTGAACCAAAATACCAATATCGGCTGGAATCGCGCCACTTGGTACTTCTTTATTGGTTAAAATTTTGATCAGCTGTTTTTCACCGCCAGAAGGGTATTTAGTCGGGATAACGCGAATAACGATATCTTTGTTTATAGCCGCAGCTTCTAGCGCTTTGATTGCTTCTGGCTTGTTGTCTTCAATGCCAATAATCGTGAGCTTTGGTGTCAGGATATGTTCGATAATTTCGATACCTTGAATAAGCTCTTCGGCATGTTCTTGCATGAGCTTGTCATCAGACGTGATGTATGGCTCGCACTCTGCTGCATTAACGATAAGAATCTCGGTACGAGCAAAACCTGATTGGATTTTTTTTGCAGTAGGGAAGCCTGCGCCACCCATACCAGAAATACCAGCGAGACGAATAATATCAATCAGTGCGTCAGGGGTTTCTTGTTGGTAATCTGCGACGGGGTTTCTTTCACACCATGCATCTTTCCCATCAGGCGTGATGACTGCGCACAACTCACTTAACCCAGAAGGGTGCGCGACAGTTCGTGGCTCAATCGCGGTGAGCGTACCTGATGTTGGAGCATGCACTGGAACCGTAAAGCCGGTCTCCGATTGCGTTAATGGCTGACCTTTTAATACGTAGTCACCTTCGGCAACCAGTAGGTTACCCGCTTTACCAATGTGCTGTTTTAGCGGCAATACAATTTCTGACGGGATAGCCGCATGAGCGAGTTCAGTTTTGTTGGACTGCTTTTTATTTTCTGCCGGATGCACACCACCTGGGAAATCCCAAAGCGCGCCTGTACGAATTTGTTCAATCAAAGACAACATGTGAAACCTTACTTAATTGAATCTTTCACGTTCGCTGCATTGTCGGCAGCATCCGTAATGTTAAGTACTGGAATGGAGTGAAGTTGCCACTTCCAGCTTTCTGTGGTCGTTGCCACAGGAATCATTTCAATACAATCAGTCGGACATGGGGCAACACACAAGTCACAGCCCGTACATTCGTCTTTGATTACGGTATGGACCGCCTTTGTTCCGCCTACAATTGCATCCACCGGACACGCCTGAATACACTTAGTGCAGCCAATACACATGTCTTCATGAATAAACGCAACGGTTGGAATTTTGCTGTCGAGATCGTGCGCAGATTCTTCTGGCTCAACACCCATTAAGTCGGCGAGCTTTTCGATTGTTGCCTGGCCTCCAGGGGGACATTTGTTGATGTGGTCGCCATTTGCAATTGCTTCAGCATAAGGACGGCAACCAGGGTAGCCACATTGACCGCATTGAGTTTGCGGTAAAATGGCGTCGATTTGATCCACAATAGGGTCCGCTTCAACTTTAAAGCGAATAGAAGCAAAACCAAGTATCGCGCCGAAAATCGCAGCCAGAACCGCTAACGCGATAATCGCAATTAAAATCGTACTCATCGCTTACTTCACCAAACCTGTAAAGCCCATAAAGGCGAGTGACATTAAACCTGCTGTAATCATTGCTATTGATGCACCTTTAAAAGGTACAGGAACGTCGGCGGCGGCTATGCGCTCTCGCATGGATGCAAAAAGTATCAACACCAATGAGAAACCAACAGCGGCGCCGAAGCCGTAGATGATCGATTCAATAAAGTTATGGTTTTCATTAATGTTAAGAAGTGCCACGCCCAATACTGCGCAGTTTGTTGTGATCAGCGGTAAGAAAATGCCAAGCAAGCGATAAAGCGTCGGGCTGGTTTTGTGCACAACCATTTCGGTGAACTGCACCACAACGGCTATCACCAAAATAAAACTCATGGTTCGAAGGTACTCAATACCTAGTGGACGAAGGATGTAGCTTTCCACTAAATACGCACACACTGACGCGAGCGTTAGCACAAAAGTTGTCGCTAAGCCCATACCTATTGCTGTTTCCAGTTTTTTGGACACACCCATGAAAGGACATAGGCCCAAAAACTTCACCAGTACAAAGTTGTTCACCAGCACAGTGCCGACCAACAACAAAACATATTCGGTCATAGTTATTACGTTCTTAAAATCCGATCTTGATATTATCGTGTTTTGTGACACCAATAACAACCAGTGAACGATGTGGTTTTACATACACGATGGAAAAATAGTCGTCTATTTGATCTATTTTGATGAATCAATAAGAAATTGAATCGTTTGCTGAATGTATTGTTAGCGAGAGGATACTACCTATTAATTTTCATCTAATGTGTGATTTTAAAAAAAGCCCGCCTCTCCCAGGTAGAAAAGAGAGGCGGGCAATGTATATTTACAAGCTAATTATTTAAACTTTCTGAGTGCTTGATGGACTGTGTTTATATCTTACTCGTGAAGGTACGAGTGATGACGTCTTGCTGTTGCTCTGTCGTTAGAGAGTTAAAACGTACCGCATAACCAGACACTCGAATCGTCAACTGAGGGTATTTCTCTGGATGTTCAACCGCATCCAATAACATCTCTCGGTCTAGAACGTTGACGTTAAGGTGTTGACCACCTTCAATCGCAATGCCCTCGTTGCTTGCTTCGTGATGGAAGTAACCATCCATTAGCGCAGCTAGGTTCTTCTTCTGACTCAAGTCATCTTTACCCAATGCGTTAGGCACAATTGAGAAAGTGTAAGAAATACCATCTTTAGCGTAAGCGAACGGTAATTTAGAAACCGATGCCAGAGACGCAACCGCCCCTTTTTCATCACGACCGTGCATTGGGTTTGCACCCGGTCCAAAAGGCATACCTGCGCGACGGCCATCTGGTGTATTACCCGTTTTTTTACCGTAAACCACGTTAGATGTGATTGTTAAAATCGATTGAGTTGGCACTGCTTCGCGGTAGGTGTGCATCTTCTGAATTTTCTTCATGAAGCGCTCAACTAGATCACAAGCGATGTCATCAACACGGGCATCGTTGTTACCAAATTTTGGATAATCACCTTCGATTTTAAAATCAACGGCGATGCCATCTTCATCACGAACGGGTTTCACGGTTGCGTATTTAATTGCTGCTAAAGAGTCTGCAACAACAGACAGACCTGCAATACCACACGCCATCGTGCGGTGCACGTCGCGATCCATCAATGCCATCAGTGATGCTTCGTAGCTGTAACGGTCATGCGAATAATGGATGATGTTCAACGCTGTGACGTATTGCGTTGCTAGCCACTCCAACATATTGTCGAAACGAGGCATCAAAGCGTCAAAGTCGAGAATTTCATCTTGAACTTTGTCCACTACCGGACCCACTTGCGCTTTCGATTTTTCATCGATACCACCATTGATGGTGTAAAGCAGTGCTTTTGCAAGGTTGGCACGTGCACCAAAGAATTGCATGTGCTGACCAACAACCTGCGGGCTCACACAACAGGCAATCGCGTAGTCGTCATTGTCGAAATCAGGACGCATTAGATCGTCGTTTTCGTATTGAACCGAAGAGGTATCAATCGACACTTTTGCAGCATATTGTTTGAACGCTTCAGGCAATTGCTCTGACCAAAGAATCGTCATATTTGGTTCAGGAGCAGGGCCCATAGTATGTAGCGTATGTAAGTATCGGAATGTCGTTTTAGATACTAGTGTACGGCCATCAACACCCATACCTGCCATGGCTTCGGTTGCCCAGATTGGGTCGCCAGAAAACAATGAATCGTATTCTGGTGTGCGTAGGAAGCGAACCATGCGTAGCTTCATGATGAAGTGGTCAATCATTTCTTGCGCTTGTGATTCATCAATCAAATCGTTTGCGATATCGCGCTCTAGATAGACGTCTAGGAAAGTCGAAGTACGGCCCAGTGACATTGCTGCGCCGTTTTGCGATTTAACCGCCGCTAGGTAGCCAAAGTAGGTAAATTGGATCGCTTCTTGTGCTGTTTTTGCAGGTAGCGACATATCAATGCCGTATTTCAGACCCATTTGACGAATGTCTTCAAGTGCTTGAACTTGATCGGCTATTTCTTCGCGAAGACGAAGTGTTTTCTCAAGATCGTTGCCTTGTTCTAAGAACGTTTGTGTTGAATTGTATTGTTCTTTTTTGTCTGCTTTTAAGAAGTCGATACCGTATAGGGCGAGACGGCGATAGTCACCAATGATACGACCACGGCCATAAGCATCAGGAAGGCCCGTGATGATGCCGGATTTACGACAGGCTAGAATTTCTTTGGTGTAAAGGTCGAAACACGCTTTGTTGTGAGTTTTACGGTATTCAGTGAAGATTTTTTCAACCGTTGGATCCAATTCGCGGCCATAAACTTCGCACGAGTTTTTTACCATGCGAATCCCGCCATTGGCGATGATTGCACGTTTTAGCGGTTGATCAGTTTGTAAGCCAACGATCTTTTCCAGATCTTTGTTGATGTAGCCTGCATCGTGGGAAGTGATTGTTGAGGGCAAGTCTGTGTCAAAATCAATAGGGGCGTGTGTGCGGCTTTCTTGTTTTATGCCTTCAAGCACTTGGTTCCATAATGCTGAAGTGGATTTGCTAACCTCGGCTAAGAAAGACTCGTCTCCCTCATAGGGTGTATAGTTTTTTTGGATGAAGTCACGAGTGTTGACAGAGTTTTGCCATTCACCAGCAGTAAATCCAGCCCATGCATCTAGCATGTCAGTTGTCGGAATAGTCATAAGTAAATCCCTAAGTTATTGATAATTAGAATGGAGGCGACGAGTAGGACGGAACCATTCTTAACCCTTTTAATCGTATGGATTTGTTTGGTATGAGTAAAATGAATGCTTTTCATTTTTTCAATGATTAAATTGCATTAATAATAGATTCAATTGGTTATGATTGTTTTTTGCTAGAAAAGAGACAGAATTAAATGTGTGGTACTGTGAGAACACTATCTATGACAATGTTATGAGTTCTGTAATTTGAACTTATTTCGGTGTGATTTTATGACGCCTAGATTGGCTTAGATTTCATGGCGATTAAGATACAAAAAAAGCCGTGTCTTGCGACACGGCTTTTCTATAATCTGGCTCCTCCTGCTGGGCTCGAACCAGCGACCTGCGGATTAACAGTCCGTCGCTCTACCAACTGAGCTAAGGAGGAATTGCTTTGCTTGAAAGCGGGACGAATCTTACCGAGCACTCAAACTACTGTCAACAGTAAAAAAATACATTTTTAGAAAAAAATATTGAGTTAAGGGCTTTACTTTTCTGTATGGCTTGCCAGTAAAGGCTCGAGGTTAGTTATCCACTAAATTTGTGGATAAGTATGTTGATGAGATCTGGGTAAAGAAAATTGATATGCAACTAAGTTTTTATTTAATGAATCTTTAGTCAGAGTTATGCGTAAAATAAGCAAATAAAACAGAGATTTATCGATGTTAATCAAAAGGTATTCAAAGTGGATAAAAATCAATCCTTTGGGGATAAGAAAGTTTTAAGCTAATTTTTGGGGAAAAGTTGTGGAAACTATAATGTGAAGAATGTGTGTAGCTCTTCAACTAGGGCGAAGTACTATATCAGAGTCACTTTTGTATGGCTATAGCATTCTAGACAAACAAGAAAATTTATTAACAATGATGGTTAAATTCTCGATAGACGTAGATTTCATTAGCTAAGGTGTATATATATACAGCCAAAGCGCAGTAAAATTGAGGAAGGGTATGAGTAAAGTCTATGAATTGGTCTCCGATTATCAGCCGTCGGGCGATCAACCAGGAGCGATCAATCAGTTGCTTGAGGGGCTCGATGCTGGGCTAGCACATCAAACCTTGTTGGGGGTCACAGGCTCAGGTAAAACCTTCACACTAGCGAATGTGATTGCTCAAGCCCAACGACCTGCAATATTACTTGCGCCAAACAAAACGCTTGCTGCTCAGTTATATGGTGAGATGAAGTCATTCTTTCCTAATAATGCGGTTGAGTATTTTGTTTCTTACTACGATTACTACCAACCTGAAGCATACGTTCCCACAACAGATACTTTCATTGAAAAGGACGCTTCGGTTAACGCCCACATTGAGCAAATGCGACTGTCTGCCACTAAAGCTTTATTGGAACGGAAAGACGCTATTATAGTTGCTTCGGTTTCAGCTATCTATGGTTTGGGTGATCCGGAATCCTACTTACAAATGATGCTTCATTTGCGACGTGGAGATGTGATTGATCAGCGTGATATGCTTCGTCGCCTAGCGGAGCTCCAATACTCGCGCAATGATGTTGCTTTTGAGCGAGGGCAGTTCCGTGTCCGTGGCGAGGTGATTGATATATTCCCTGCTGAATCAGACCAAGACGCTGTGCGCGTTGAGATGTTTGACGATGAGGTGGATTGCATCAGTGTGTTCGATCCATTGACAGGAGTGGTGAAACAACGAGACTTGCCGCGCTATACCATCTATCCCAAGACGCACTATGTCACGCCAAGAGATCGCATTCTTGAAGCGATTGAAAATATTAAAGTCGAACTAGAAGTGCGCAAAAAGCAGCTTCTAGATAACAACAAGCTACTGGAAGAGCAGCGAATTAGCCAGCGCACTCAATTCGATATCGAAATGATGAATGAGTTGGGCTTTTGCTCCGGTATCGAAAACTATTCTCGATATCTCAGTGGACGCTCGGAAGGTGAGCCGCCACCAACCCTGTTTGACTACTTACCTCATGATGGCTTGTTGATCATCGATGAATCTCACGTGACAGTACCGCAGATAGGTGCCATGTATAAAGGCGACCGTTCGCGTAAAGAAACGCTGGTGGAGTTTGGTTTCCGGTTACCTTCAGCTTTGGATAATCGTCCACTGAAGTTTGAGGAGTTTGAAGCACTAGCGCCACAAACGATTTTCGTCTCTGCTACGCCTGGAAATTACGAACTAGAAAAATCGGCGGGTGATGTAGCGGATCAAGTCGTTCGTCCTACAGGCTTGCTTGACCCTGAGTTGGAAGTTCGCCCAGTAGCGACCCAAGTCGACGACCTATTGTCTGAGATCCGTATTCGCGCTGCTAAAGATGAACGAGTTCTGGTTACAACACTGACCAAACGAATGGCTGAAGATCTCACCGAATACCTTCACGAACATGATGTTAAGGTACGTTATTTACACTCAGACATTGATACTGTTGAGCGTGTGGAAATTATCCGTGACCTTCGTCTTGGGGAATTTGACGTGCTGGTGGGAATAAACTTATTGAGAGAGGGCCTGGATATGCCAGAGGTCTCGTTAGTTGCAATTTTGGATGCGGATAAAGAGGGCTTCTTGCGGTCTGAACGCTCACTCATTCAGACCATTGGTCGTGCTGCACGAAACATCGAAGGTAAGGCGATTTTATACGCTGACCGAATCACCAACTCAATGAAAAAGGCGATGGATGAAACTAACCGTCGTCGCGAGAAGCAGGAAGCGTACAACGAAGAAATGGGTATTTCGCCACAAGCGCTCAAACGAAATATCAAAGACATCATGGAACTTGGCGATATCACTAAGTCTAAACGCCAGCGTAACACTAAACAGGTACCATTATCGAAAGTGGCGGAGCCTTCGCAAACTTACGAGGCACTGTCCCCTCAGCAGCTAGAAAAAGAAATCAGTCGACTGGAGGCAGCGATGTATCAGCATGCGCAAGATTTAGAATTTGAGTTAGCGGCACAAAAGCGTGACGAGATTGAAAAACTACGAGCGCAGTTCATCGCAAATAGTTGAACAAACTTACCGATTTAACTATCCAAGCATTTTAGGTCGCTTGTAAAAAAAGAAGCCAATAGGCAGTCGGGTCTATTGGCTTGTTTTGTGAACATATCGTTCACTAACAACGTCAGTTGGCTAGGTGACCCGAGGGGTCACTATCGTTACAGCATGGTTTGTGCCACTTTTTAAATAATTGATATTATTTTTGAATTTTTTCCTTTGCCCATAATTTAGCTAATGTTATTTGCAAAATGCAAAGCGTAATGCGATTATTGTTTAAAACACAACAAAATAATAGCTAGGTTATGCAACAAAAACCCGAAGGCCCAAAGTCTCGTTACCTTTTAATGGTCGAGGACACCGCATCTGTTGCGGCTCTGTACCGCTCATACCTGACACCGCTTGGCATAGATATCAATATTGTCGGCACAGGTAGGGATGCCATTGAGAGCCTAAATCATCGAATTCCAGATCTTATTTTACTCGATCTCCGTCTGCCAGATATGACGGGGATGGACGTTTTACATGCCGTTAAAAAGAGTCATCCCGACGTACCTATAATCTTTATGACCGCTCACGGTTCTATCGATACCGCTGTCGAGGCCATGCGTCATGGCTCACAAGACTTTTTAATTAAACCGTGTGAAGCAGACCGTTTACGTGTCACGGTTAACAATGCAATTCGTAAAGCGACCAAGCTAAAAAATGAAGCCGATAATCCAGGCAATCAGAGCTATCAGGGGTTTATCGGCAGTAGCCAAACCATGCAGCAGGTTTACCGTACGATAGATTCCGCGGCGAGCAGTAAAGCGAGTATTTTTATCACTGGTGAAAGTGGTACTGGTAAAGAGGTATGTGCCGAGGCAATCCACGCAGCAAGTAAACGTGGTGACAAACCTTTTATTGCAATTAACTGTGCTGCAATTCCAAAAGATTTGATTGAGAGTGAACTGTTTGGTCACGTAAAAGGGGCCTTTACTGGCGCTGCGAATGATCGTCAAGGGGCAGCTGAGTTAGCGGATGGCGGCACACTTTTTCTAGATGAGCTTTGTGAGATGGACTTGGATTTACAAACCAAGTTGCTACGATTTATTCAAACGGGCACATTCCAAAAAGTGGGTTCCTCAAAAATGAAGAGCGTGGATGTGCGCTTTGTTTGTGCCACTAACCGTGATCCTTGGAAAGAGGTACAAGAAGGTCGATTCCGTGAAGATTTGTACTATCGTTTGTATGTCATTCCTTTGCATTTACCGCCTTTACGCGAACGAGGCGAAGATGTTATTGAAATTGCATACTCACTGTTAGGTTACATGTCACACGAAGAAGGAAAAAGCTTCATACGTTTTGCGCCTGATGTCATCGAGCGATTCAACAGCTATGAGTGGCCGGGTAACGTTCGTCAGTTACAAAACGTGCTACGCAATATCGTTGTTCTAAACAACGGTAAAGAGATTACGTTGGACATGTTACCGCCACCGTTGAATCAACCGCTTGACCGTCCGTCGTCTGTGGCTAAATTAATTGAGCCGAAAGCGATGACCGCATCTGAGATTATGCCATTATGGATGACGGAAAAAATGGCAATCGAGCAAGCGATTGAAGCATGTGATGGCAATATTCCTCGAGCGGCGGGATACCTTGATGTCAGTCCGTCGACGATTTACCGCAAGTTACAGGCATGGAACGGCAAGGAAGAGCGGCAAAAAGTATGAGTGTAAATGTATTAAATCAGCAAAAAATAGATGAACTGTCGATGGAAATTGGCAGTGACAACGTACCTGTACTGTTCGATATCTTCCTAGGAGAAATGGATACCTATATCGAGAACTTATCCCAACTACAGGGGGCAGAGCGATTAGCTTACTCAAAAGAAATCAGCCACGCGTTGAAAAGTAGTGCTGCGAGCTTTGGGGCAGATCGCCTTTGTGAACTGGCGATGTCCATAGACAAAAAAGCGAAAGCCGGTGAGTTAACTGCTGAGTCTGAGGTGTTAGAGGTTATGTTCGATCTTTTGCACGAAACTCGAGATGCTTATCGCTCTTGGCGACAGTAGCTATTTATTCCTATTAACCATTTTTCTTAGTAAACATCTGTTCTTACTGGATGCCTGAACTAAAACCCTTCGATGACAGAAGGGTTTTCATTATCAATAAACAACTTAAAAGAGGGCGCTAGTCAGGTAACGTGCTCCTAGATAGAAAGTTGTAGCTGATTTTCAATCGCTAGTTTGAGCTTGTTTCTATCGTGACGCCAGTCTCGGTTAGAGGAGGCGAGTGACTCCGTCACTACATTCCATTGACTTAAGACGTCTTGCTCGGTTTTCTCTGCTAGAACCACGTCTATTTTTCTTCCTTGACAGGCACGTTCACACCATTCTAATTTTTGAGCCATCGTCATTCGTCCCGCTGGGCCGTATTCTGGACTCAGGTTAGCAACAAAAATGACTTTTGCTTTTGTGTTTGCTGCAATCGCTTTGCCGAGTTCAGGCAGCAATAAAGGAGGCATGATACTAGTTAAAAAACTGCCAGGGCCAAGAATAATCGCGTCCGCTTCCGCCAAAGCTGTGATGGCTTCTTTGGTAGCAGGCACTTCTGGTGAAAGATCCAAACGTCGCAAGTCTGCTTTCATTTCGTCGACATTTGTTTCTCCCGTAACCCACTTCCCATCTACGGATAACGCGGAAAGATCCGAAGGGTGTTCGGACATAGGAAGGATGTTAACGTCGACTTTTAACATATTGCGAATCAGATTAATGGCATCTAAAGGTCTGACCGATAAGTTATCGAGTGCAGTAAGCATCAAATTACCAAGATTATGACCATCAAGTTCGCCAGTTCCTTTGAAGCGATATTCAAACATCATAGAACTGATCGAAGGCTCTGTAATGAGCTGATTAATACAGTTACGTGTGTCTCCCCAAGCGATTCCTCCTTGGCAGTGACGAATTCTTCCTGTTGAACCACCATTGTCAGTCGTGGCAACAATCCCAGTTGCATTGCTGCCAAAATCTCGTAATGCGGCCAGCATTCGACCTAAGCCATGACCACCGCCAACAGCGACCACTTTTTTATCTGTGTAGATATTCATTATGTTCTTCTAATAATCTAATAAAAAACGGCTACAATTTATCTTAAGGAGTGTCTTAAAGGTACTCACTTAGCGGTAAATTGTGTCTCTAGAGAGTTTTTTATCACTCAAGTCTGGATTCCATTACAAATATTAAGTATTTTACACCGCAAAGCTATCAGAGATTTCATATCTCTGGTTGCCATAACTCCGAGCTCACTATTGCTAAGTCCTTGGATAAGCGTTTTGAGCCAGTGGCATACTGTCACAAGGGCATGATTGGAAATGGCCATGCCTCCCGTGTTTGGAAAGGTGTTCCGTGGCGCAACAATTCGAAGACAAATTTCATCGTAAGTTTTATTACTTGCGTCTGTCTGTGACCGACGTATGTAATTTCAAATGTACCTATTGCCTTCCTGATGGCTATAAGCCTTCGGGCAATAAAAACTCGTCTTTTTTATCTCTCCCTGAAATCAAACGGGTCGTAAAAGCATTCGCTGATTGTGGCACGTCAAAAGTGCGCATCACTGGTGGTGAGCCTAGCTTACGCAAAGATTTTACCGACATTATCCATTCAGTAGCGGCGACGCCTGGCATTCAAAAAGTTGCAACGACAACCAACGGCTATCGCATGGCAAAACAAGTCGCAGATTGGCGTGAAGCGGGTTTAACCCACATTAATGTCAGTGTGGATAGCCTTGACCCGCGTATGTTTCATCAAATCACAGGTGAAAATAAGTTTACTGAAGTCATGAATGGTATCGAACGTGCGTTCGAGGTCGGTTATGAGCAAGTAAAAGTTAATGTGGTGTTGATGAAAGATCTGAACCATCACGAGCTGCCAGCGTTTCTTAACTGGATAAAAGATCGTCCAATCCAACTGCGTTTCATTGAGTTGATGCAAACGGGTGAGATGGATGAGCTATTTAATAAGCACCATGTATCCGGAGTGGCAATTCGTAACCAGCTAATTGCAAATGGTTGGTTGCTGAAAGTGCGCTCGCATAATGATGGTCCTGCGCAAGTATTTGTTCATCCTGATTACAAGGGTGAAATAGGTCTTATCATGCCTTATGAAAAAGACTTTTGTGAAAGCTGCAACCGACTGCGCGTTTCTGCGATGGGTAAGCTGCACCTATGTCTGTTTGGAGACCACGGTGTAGAATTGCGTGATCTTTTGGAACGTGATGAGCAAGAGAGTGAGCTTATTGAACGTATCCAGGCGCAGTTACAAACCAAGTCGGTAAGCCATTTCTTGCATGATGGCAATACTGGTATGACGCCACACCTCGCGTCTATCGGCGGCTAACTTCATTCAATTTTTAGAGCGAGTTCACTGATAAGCTGGCTCTAACTTTTTCCGAATCGATACCAAGCGTATCAAAGCTAATTAAGAGAATAGGTGAACAAATGGGTCACGCTGAAAGCAAATTCCAACCTGCAAATATTGCCGTTCTAACGGTATCTGACACTCGTTCTGAAGAAAACGATACCTCTGGTCGTTACCTAGCTGAGCATGCTCAAGAAGCGGGTCACAACGTAGTAGACAAGCAAATTGTTATTGATGACATGTACAAGATCCGCGCGATTGTTTCTCAATGGATTGCTGATGAAAGCGTACAAGCGATCATGATTACTGGCGGTACAGGTTTCACCTCACGTGATAGCACGCCAGAAGCACTTAAGCCTCTATTTGATAAAGAAGTTGAAGGTTTTGGTGAGTTGTTCCGTATGGTGTCGTACGAAGAGATCGGTACGTCTACGATTCAGTCTCGTGCGATTGCTGGTTTTGCTAACCACACCGTGATCTTCGCAATGCCTGGTTCAACTGGTGCGTGTCGCACAGGCTGGACAAAAATTATTAAACAGCAGTTGGATGCAAGTCATCGCCCTTGTAACTTCATGCCACACCTATCTGTATAACCTTTCCTAAAAGCGAAGGAAAAATAATGACCCAATTTACACATATCAATGCTTCTGGCGAAGCAAACATGGTTGACGTGTCAGCAAAAACGGAGACGGTTCGTGAAGCTCGTGCTGAAGCATTTGTTCACATGGCCCCAGAAACACTTCAACTGATTGTCTCTGGCCAGCACCACAAAGGTGATGTATTTGCGACGGCTCGTATTGCTGGTATTCAAGCTGCGAAGAAAACCTGGGATTTGATTCCACTTTGTCATCCGCTACTACTCTCTAAAGTTGAAGTTCAACTGGAAGCTATCGAAGCAGAAAACAAAGTTCGCATCGAATCAGTATGTAAACTTGCGGGTAAAACTGGTGTGGAAATGGAAGCGCTCACGGCAGCTTCCGTTGCTGCTCTAACGATTTACGATATGTGTAAAGCAGTACAAAAAGACATGGTCATTGGTCAAGTTCGTCTACTAGAGAAAACGGGTGGTAAATCTGGTCACTTTAAGGTGGAATCATGATTAAAGTACTTTTCTTTGCTCAAACTCGCGAGCTGATTGGCATCGACAGTGTCGAGTTAGACGGGCCGTTTGAAACGGTGGAATCCATTCGTGCACATCTAGTGGAAGAAGGCACTAAGAAAGATGGTAAGTGGGATTTAGCGCTCGAGCCAGGAAAGCTACTTGCTGCAGTGAACCAATCCATCGTCCCTCTGGATACACAAGTAAAAGCAGGTGACGAAGTTGCGTTTTTCCCGCCGGTAACTGGGGGTTAAGATGGATTCTCGTGTTTCTGTACAAATTGAAGACTTTTCGGTTGAGCAAGAATATCAACGTCTATCTGAAGGGACGGCTGCCGGCGCTGTCGTTACATTCGTTGGTAAAGTTCGAGATATGAACCTTGGGGATAATGTCATTGGTTTACATCTAGAGCACTATCCGGGGATGACAGAGAAGAGCTTGAGCGACATTTGCGATCAAGCTGAGTCTCGCTGGCCACTATTAGGTGTACGCGTGATTCATCGTGTCGGAGACATGGATAGCGGTGATCAAATTGTATTTGTGGGCGTTTCCAGTGCGCACCGCGGCGCGGCATTTGATGCGTGCGAGTTCATCATGGATTATCTGAAAACCCAAGCACCATTTTGGAAAAAAGAGCGTACGACGAATGAAGATCGTTGGATTGAGTCGCGCGACACCGATCATCAAGCTGCACAGCGTTGGGAAAAATAGAACTAACCCGCATTCTAGTGAAAAAAGCTAAGTGCTAATGGCACTTAGCTTTTTTTGTATTTATCTTCATTGTATTGCTCACTTTGTTTCAATATTTCCTATCTTTTGTCTGGTGATATTCTTCACAATAAAAGTTTTTTGCCCAATATATAAACAATTATTTGTTAGACTTGATTTGTCATAAATGTTAAATGATGTGTAAATATCTAGCATAAGATGCTAGTAAATGGTTTAAACTCAGATTAATCGAAAGTTTCGCCTGTTAAATGTCGCTTCTGGTCTTTATTTGGCTGGTGAATGCTTTGGGGTTAGAGTTTACTGCTAGATATGTGTGGTTTAGTCAGCATTATTGGTTTTTTTGCTACATTTTTATGGCAAATTACTTCAATGATTGCTAATGTGTGCCGCAGTCTTTGTAAGGTTTTAGACTTTTGTGCTCAGAAAGTGCACTAAAAAAATCTAAAACTCTGACCGTTCCAGGCCCTTACAAAGAAGTCATGGATGCTAACGAAAAAATTTGGAGTTTTACGCATGTATAAGAATAAAATCACGCGCGCTTTATTTATTGGTGCTGGTCTTTCTCTCGCTCTAGCTGGTTGTGGTGAAAAGCCTGCGGAGAAACAAGCTGCTGAGCCTGCTCCGGCTCCAGCCCCTGAAGCTAAATCTGATTCTAAAGAGCCAAAACTTGCTGCTGTTCAAGAATTGGTGCGTGGTAACGGTACAGAAGTTGCGACAATAGACCCTCATAAATCTCAAGGTGTTCCAGAATCCCACGTGATTCGCGATCTTCTTGAAGGCCTTGTAAACCAAGATGCGGACGGTAACACTATCCCTGGTGTTGCAGAATCTTGGGAAACTGAAGACAACAAAACATACACCTTCCACTTACGTGAAGACGCAAAATGGTCAAACGGTGATCCTGTCACTGCAGGTGATTTCGTTTACAGCTTCCAACGTGCAGTCGATCCAGCAACCGCCTCTCCATATGCTTGGTACATGGAATACACCAAGATGAAGAACGCAAAAGACATTGTTGCGGGTAAAAAAGATAAGAGCGAGTTAGGTGTTAAAGCGGTTGACGACCACACGTTAGTGGTTGAGTTAGATACTGCAGTACCATATTTTGTAATGATGATGGGCCACACGACAGTGAAACCTGTTCATCAAGCAACTGTTGAAAAGTTCGGCGATCAATGGACGAAGCCAGAGAACTTTGTAGGTAACGGTGCTTATGTTGTTGACAACTGGGTTGTAAACGAGCGTTTGGTTCTAAAACGTAACGAACAGTACTGGGACAACGAAAACACGACGCTTGACCAAGTTACTTTCCTACCAATCGAGAACCAAGTAGCGGAAATGAACCGCTTCCTAGCGGGTGAAATCGACTTCACAAACGAGCTGCCTACAGAGCACTTCAAGCGTCTGAAGAAAGAGCACCCACAAGAAGTGTCTGTAACCGGTAACTTATGTACTTACTACTACATCTTCAATACGAAGAAAAAGCCGTTTGATGATGTTCGCGTGCGTAAAGCGATTTCTTATGCGATTGACCGTAACATTGTGACTGATGCGATTTTAGGTCAAGGTCAAAAGCCAGCTTACTTCCTAACACCTGAAATTACGGCAGGTTTCAACCCAGAAATCCCTGCATACGGCAAAATGACGCAAGAAGAGCGTAACGCAGAAGCTGCGCGTCTATTGGAAGAAGCGGGTTACGGCGCAGACAACCCTCTTGAATTTAACCTTCTATACAATACATCAGAGAACCACAAGAAACTTGCGGTTGCACTGGGTTCAATGTGGAAGAAGACACTTGGTCTTGACGTTACGCTAGAAAACCAAGAGTGGAAAACTTACCTATCTACCAAAGATTCTGGCAACTTTGAGGTTGCTCGTGCAGGTTGGTGTGGCGACTACAACGAAGCTTCATCTTTCCTAACGCTGATGATGAGTAATAACACTACTGGTGGTATTCACTACGACAGCAAAGAGTACGATGCGATCATGAACAAAGCATTTGCTTCAACTTCTGACGAAGAGCGTCAAGCGCTTTACCTAGAAGCAGAGAAGTTGATGGCAAAAGATATGCCAATCGCACCTATCTACCAGTACGTGAAATCACGTCTACTATCACCGAAAGTTGGTGGCTTCCCAGTAAATAACGCGGAAGACAAGATTTACTCTAAAGATCTCTACATCACAGAGTAATTCGTAACTCGATAGAACTATAAAAATGAGGCCCTACATGTGAGAAATTGCATGTAGCGCCTATCTTTAGTCCAAAAGAATTGGACGACTTCTTTAATTTAACTGTCACAGACTGAAAGAGTGAGTTTATGCTTAAATTCATCGCAAAAAGGATATTTGAGGCGATCCCAACAATGTTGGTTTTGATCACCGTATCTTTCTTTCTTATGCGCTTTGCACCGGGAAACCCTTTCTCGACAGAGCGTCCATTGCCACCCGAAGTAATGGCAAATATCGAAGCTAAATATGGCTTGGATAAACCTGTATTTGAACAATACACCACGTATTTGACCAATGTTATCCAAGGTGATTTCGGACCGTCATTTAAATACCTTGATTACTCAGTAAACGAGCTGATCGCGGTTGCCTTACCTGTTTCGGCTAAAGTGGGCTTCATCGCCTTTATCTTTACTTTGATAATGGGGGTTACCGTCGGTACCATTGCTGCGCTCAAGCAAAATACTTGGATTGATTACACCATTATGTCGACTGCGATGCTTGGTGTCGTAATGCCATCCTTTGTATTAGCGCCTGCGCTTATCTACATATTCTCGCTTCACTGGAATATCTTCCCTGCGGGCGGTTGGCAAGATGGTAGCTGGCAGTATTTAGTGCTTCCTGTTATTGGTATGTCGCTACTGTATGTTGCTACCTTTGCTCGTATTACGCGTGGTTCGATGATCGAAACCCTAAACAGTAACTTTATTCGTACGGCACGTGCTAAAGGTCTAAGTTACCGTTATATCATTATCAAACACGCTCTTAAGCCGGCACTTCTCCCTGTTGTTTCTTACATGGGTCCAGCTTTCGTAGGTATCATCACCGGTTCCGTTGTTATCGAAACCATTTTTGGTCTGCCTGGTATTGGTAAACTATTCGTTAACGCTGCGTTTAACCGTGACTACTCGCTAGTAATGGGGGTAACCATTCTGATTGGTTTCCTATTCATTCTATTCAACGCGATTGTAGATATTTTACTTGCAATGATTGACCCGAAAATTCGCTACTAACAGGGACGTTTGGTTATGTTAACGAAAAAAGAAAACCTAGAAGCGATTGAGAAATTCTCCGAAAACTTGGAGATTGAAGGTCGCAGTCTTTGGCAAGATGCTCGTATCCGTTTCATGCGCAACAAAGCGGCGATGGTGAGCTTATTCCTTCTTGTTCTAATGACGTTGGCGGTTATTATCCTGCCAATGATCGCACCGTACACATTTGATGATACTGACTGGTACGCGATGCACGTTGCACCGAATGCTGACCATTGGTTTGGTACTGACAGCTTAGGCCGTGATTTATACGTGCGTACGCTAATTGGAGGTCGTATTTCGTTGATGGTAGGTGTTATGGGTGCATTTGTAGCGGTACTGATTGGTACGCTCTACGGCGCAGCATCTGGTTTCATCGGCGGTAAAGTTGACCGCGTAATGATGCGTATTCTAGAAATTTTATACGCGGTACCGTTTATGTTCCTGGTGATTGTACTGGTAACATTCTTCGGTCGTAACATCATGCTGATCTTCGTTGCGATTGGTGCTATCGCATGGCTAGATATGGCGCGTATCGTACGTGGTCAGACTCTTAGTCTACGTAGCAAGGAGTTTATCGAAGCGGCACATGTGTGTGGTGTAAGCAACTGGAAAATCATTACTCGTCATATCGTACCGAACGTACTGGGTATTGTAGCGGTATACTCTACGCTGCTTATCCCAAGTATGATTCTAACGGAATCATTCCTATCATTCCTTGGTCTTGGTGTTCAGGAACCAATGACAAGTTGGGGCGCTCTTCTACAAGAAGGTGCACAGACAATGGAAGTAGCAATCTGGCAGCTGGCATTCCCAGCAGTGTTCATGGTTGTGACGCTATTCTGCTTCAACTACGTTGGTGACGGCCTGCGCGATGCGCTGGATCCAAAAGACAGATAATTAAAAGATAAGATTAAGGAAGCAATGATGAGCTTATTAGATGTCAAAGATCTGCGCGTCGAATTCACCACGCAAGATGGTATCGTAACCGCAGTAAACGATTTGAACTTCTCTCTCAACCAAGGCGAAACCTTAGGTATCGTTGGAGAGTCGGGATCAGGTAAATCTCAAACCGTATTCGCAATCATGGGCCTTTTGGCTAAGAACGGTATTATTTCTGGTAGCGCAAAGTTTGAAGGCAAAGAAATCCTAAACTTACCAGAAAAAGAACTGAACAAAGTGCGTGCGGAACAGATCGCAATGATCTTCCAAGACCCAATGACATCACTGAACCCTTACATGAAAGTGAGTGATCAGTTGATGGAAGTGCTTATGCTGCACAAAGGCATGGGCAAAGCGGAAGCATTTGAAGAATCAGTACGCATGCTGGAAGCGGTAAAAATCCCTGAAGCGCGTAAGCGTATCACGATGTACCCGCATGAGTTTTCAGGCGGTATGCGTCAGCGTGTAATGATCGCGATGGCGTTGTTATGTCGTCCTAAACTGCTTATTGCCGATGAGCCAACAACAGCACTTGATGTGACGGTACAAGCACAGATCATGGACTTGTTGAATGAGCTGAAATCTGAGTTCAACACAGCGATCATCATGATCACGCACGACCTTGGTGTGGTTGCAGGTTCGTGTGACAAGGTGCTGGTGATGTATGCAGGCCGTACTATGGAGTACGGTAACGTAAACGAAATTTTCTACAATCCAAGCCATCCTTATGCGGAGGGGCTGCTGAAGGCGATTCCTCGCCTCGATACTGAGGGTGAAATTCTGCCGACCATTCCTGGTAATCCACCAAACTTGCTTCGTCTACCGCCGGGCTGCCCTTATCAAGAGCGCTGTCACCGTGTGATGGATCGTTGTAAGCGCGAGGCGCCAATTCTGACACCATTTGGTGATGGTCGTCAGCGTGCATGTTTTTCTGAATGGGAGGCTTGGAACAAATGAACGCAGTAGACAAAAAACTAATTCTGGACATTTCTGAGCTGAAAGTTCACTTCAGCATTGCCTCAAAGTCGGCATGGCCGTGGTCAAAGCCTTCGAGCCTGAAAGCGGTAGATGGCGTGAACGTTCGACTATACGAAGGGGAAACGCTTGGTGTAGTAGGTGAATCAGGTTGTGGTAAATCGACGTTTGCTCGTGCCATCATTGGTCTGGTTGAAGCTACTGACGGCCAAGTAGTTTGGTTGGGTCAAGACCTTACTAAAATGAAAAGCGTTCAGCGCCGTGAGACGCGTAAAGAAATTCAGATGATTTTCCAAGACCCATTGGCATCGCTGAATCCGCGTATGACTGTTGGTGATATCATCGCTGAACCTCTTGAGACATTCTATCCAGAACTGTCTAAGCAGGAAGTGAAAGATCGCGTTAAAGAGATGATGGCGAAAGTTGGCCTATTACCTAATGTGATTAACCGTTACCCACACGAATTCTCGGGTGGTCAGTGTCAGCGTATCGGGATAGCGCGTGCGCTTATCCTTAAGCCTAAGATGATCATTTGTGACGAGCCAGTATCGGCGCTTGATGTATCTATTCAAGCTCAGGTTGTTAACCTGCTTAAAGAGATTCAAAAAGAGTTAGGGCTTTCTCTGGTATTCATTGCGCATGACTTGTCTGTCGTTAAACACATTTCAGATCGCGTTTTAGTTATGTATTTAGGTAATGCCGTGGAACTTGGCGAGGCCGAGGCTCTGTTTGCTGATCCTAAGCACCCATATACGCGTGCGCTGATGTCTGCGGTTCCGATCCCGGACCCGGATATTGAGCGCAATAAGAAAATCCAAATGCTAGAGGGTGATCTTCCTTCACCTATCAACCCACCGTCGGGTTGTGTATTCCGCACTCGTTGCCCACAAGCAACCGAAGAGTGTGCGAAGACGAAGCCAACCATTTTAGGTAATGACGTTCACGCGGTATCTTGTTTACACGTTAGTGTATAAATTCAGCCTGTGACGGGCTTAAGCGCGACACCTTCATCGGGTCGCGCTTTTTTTATGTGTCTGATTTATACATTCGAATTTCTTGAACATGATGTCCTAAGTTCGATGATTCTCTGTTTGATAGGAAACGCTAATATAGACACAAACAGAACGAGAGGAGAGCAATCATGGGTAAGTTGGTTGAAGGTGTTTGGCAAGATGTCTGGTATGACACAAAATCAAATGGTGGCAAATTTGTGCGCGAAGATGCCGGATTCCGTAACTGGGTTAAAAACGACCCTGATGCGGAGTTTACACCAGAGTCCGGTCGATACCATTTGTATGTCTCTCTTGCTTGTCCGTGGGCACATCGAACCCTCATTTTCCGCAAGCTGAAAGGTTTAGAACCACATATTGATGTCACGGTCGTTTGCCCTGATATGCTCAGCCAAGGTTGGCAAATGGGGCTTCCTGAGCCATTGTTTGGTCACACGCGCATGTATCAAATTTACACGCAGGCCAAACCCGATTACACGGGCCGCGTAACCGTGCCTGTACTTTGGGATAAAAAGACCAATACTATTGTGTCAAACGAGTCGTCAGAGATCATTCGCATGTTCAATTCGGAATTCAATGCGTTAACAGGGAATCACGACGACTACTATCCAGATCATCTAAAACACGTTATTGATGAGTGGAACGATTTTGTTTATCCGAATGTCAACAACGGAGTGTATCGTTGTGGCTTCGCGACTACACAAGAGGCGTATGAAGAAGCGTTTGATTCTTTGTTTAATGCGTTAGATAAAATCGATGCTCACTTAGCGACGCATCGTTACTTAGCAGGGAACACAATTACTGAGGCTGATTGGCGTTTGTTTACGACTCTTATTCGTTTTGATGCGGTGTATGTGGGGCATTTCAAGTGTAACAAGCAGCGCATCGCAGACTACGAAAACATACAAGGCTACTTAAAAGAGTTATATCAAGTCGAAGGCGTCGAAGAAACGACGGATTTCTATCACATTAAACGCCACTACTACTTCAGCCACACTGGGATTAATCCGACGCAAGTTGTACCAAAAGGGCCTGATTTAGACCTAAATACTCCTCATGGAAGAGAAAGGATTGGCTAGTTTGCTGCTTCCATCGCAAATGAAAAAGTACTTAACGGTTAGCAATGCCGTTAAGTACTTTTGTGTCATCTAAATACCGAGAGTAGGAAGTTTACTTTTTCATTCATCGTCACCTTACTTAGCGCGTACGATGTCCATCACTAGCTTTCCGTCCACTTTTACAGGACCGTCCTCTTTAGCGCCGAGCGTATACTCAAACACACCAGTTTTCATGCCACCTTTCTCTCCGTGGACCATTAACATCAGCATATCGCCTGATTCTACTGGTTCCATAAAAATTGCATTTACGTTTTCATTCTTTCCTATTTTTAACGGAGCGTAGCCGATAACAGGACCAGGCTTCATTGATTCGTCTGTTCGGTGGACAACCATCCACCCATTGTCATCAGCATGAGCCATTTCAGCGGTCACCGTTCCTCCGGACATATCTTGATCGACGCCTTTAATACTCGGGGCGGAAAAGCTGAATGAAGAAAAACTAATCAGAAACGCAGCTAAACCAAACTTTATCAGTGATGTATTAATGAAATCCTTCATATATATTCCTTAGCAGTCAATGAGTTTGTGCATTGCAGTAGCTTTTACGTATTTCCTAGCAAAAAAGTTTAGCTAAAACGTAAATAATGTCGATAAATTGAATAGGGACCGTGCTGCTTTGGAGCCAATGCATTTTTGGGAGTGGGGTCAATCGGTGTAAGAGCAAGCACGAGCAATGTCGATTAGGTATGGGGGGCGATAGGGAGAAAAGCTTTGTGCACCAGTAATTATAGGTTGTGCAGTGATTGGTATAAAAAACAAATAAGTGTTCTGGCCAGCAATAGAAAAAGCCCTCGACGAATCGAGGGCTTTGTATCTATATCCTGTGCCGTCCTAAATAAGGTTGACACTTTCCACCCCCAAAATTGGAGAGTGTTATGAAATCAACAACTAAAAGAACTCAGCGCGATTACTCCCTCGCTTTTAAACTCACTGTAG
>NZ_JAWPOT010000119.1:0-941 GCF_033344415.1 Vibrio sp. 1727 | reverse complement strand
CAGTTCCCACTGAGTCATAGCTAACTCATCGAGGTCCGCCGAATAACGCAACGTATCTAAGCCACCATTCATGGCTAAGCGAATGTCTTCAACACGACCTTTCGGCGCTAATTTATTGAGTAAGTCACTGGTTGATTCCGATTCCGGCGCGAGCTTAACGAGTGGAATCAGCGCCTCAATGTCGAGCTGAGAAAGATTGAGCTTCCAGCCATCTGGTTGCCAATCAAAAGCCGCATCAAGTTCAGGCCAGGATTTGTCATCGGTGCGAATTTGAAGTGAGTGACCATTTACTTTCCAACCTTGCTTATCAGGCAAGAGCTTAAACACTCCCGATTCGATAAACAGTTCATGGCGACCATTTTCATTCCATACGAGCTCAGACGGTTGCAGCTCCACGTACGCATAATTAGGTTGGCTGTGTTTGAGAGTCAGCCAGGTATTCAAACTGACCTTGCCAGACTCCGCCCCCGACTCTTCTTGCATGTAAGTGGTAAGCCAAGGCGTTACCGAGACATCTTGCGCACTCACGTAAAACTCACCAGACACATCACGCAGCGAACCATGGTCTTTAAAGTTAGCATTTACTAACAGTGAGTTCAGGCTAGCGTCTGCAATACTGACTGTGCCTTCCGCTAAGTGACGTTTGCCTTGGTTACTCCAGCGAAGCTGTTCAATATCGAGTCGACGAGTTTCGCCCGAGACCGATTTGTACCAGACGCGTGAATTCGTAATGGTGAAGTCTTCAAACTGACGCAGCAATAGTGAGTCCAGCTGATCAATCAGCTTAATTTCATTTTGATCAACATCAGTGGTCGGCTCTTGATTACTCGACGTAGGTAGAAGATCGACCGTGCGAATATCTAATGCCAAGTTATGAATGGTTAAGTCGGCCACGACGGGCTTAAACTGAAGTAACGATTGAATCAAATCGAATTCAATTT
>NZ_JAWPOT010000118.1:0-941 GCF_033344415.1 Vibrio sp. 1727 | reverse complement strand
GCCATCAACGTTTGGCAAACGTACTCGACGTTCCCCCGAGAGAGCTTAACGAGGTTTCTGCTATCACGATTCCCGATAAAAGGGCTTTGTATCAAGAGCTGCCAAGATTGTCGCTAGGGTTACTAGAGAGTTACCAGCTGCGCCAATGCGGCCTGTTCAACCTGATTGCGGAAAAGAACTCCCAATTGGGCAAAGTACAAGACCCTTTCCATGACCTGGATTACCAGACCAATTTGCTCAACACACTCAATGGTTGTTTGACTGAATACCCCTTGAGCGAAGACGAACGCACGACGTTAACTAGCCTATATGAACAAAAATGGCAGCATCTTCCCGTTCATCTTGATAACGTTCTCCTCACAAGCGAAACCATGCGCAAGCAACTCACCGCTTCAAGTTGGTTATCAGCCAAAAGCCGCAATCAAACTGCTCATGTCAGTGAAACCTTTCATGCGCTAAATGCCATGTATGAGACGCCTCAAGGGGTCATTTCGCGCTTACCCTCTTTCTCCTTCGTGCAATATCAAGAGGAAATGGAAAAGTCTCGCTTGATGGGTAAGGTTTACTTCACTTTGAACAGCACTTCTGAGTGGCTTGATGTCACCACAAAATTGCTAGAAGAAAATCAGGAGCGCATTGTGTGTGGAAAGAATCGAGACACCACACAATTTCGCTATTTGAAAAATGTTTTCCAGTCAATTTATGTTGAAGAAGTACAGCCATACCTCGCCTTTGTCGACAGTACATATCAGCAGTTGAATGATGGTGCAATACTCATTGAGCAGAGAATGGAACTTCATGGGGAAAGTTATGGCGTGATAAAAGCGCATGAGCAATTTAGAACAAAGACCCTCGAACATGTTAAGTTCTGGCAGGGTCTTTTTAAACGTTGTGGCGTGGTAGTGGGAAACTCACCTACTCCTTGAATCGTTCTCTCAAAA
>NZ_JAWPOT010000117.1:0-944 GCF_033344415.1 Vibrio sp. 1727 | reverse complement strand
TGGTAAACCGGCTTACAGGGTGGTTTACGTAATAAAAGATGACACTTTATACATTCTTCATGCTTACTCGAAAACCTCAAACGGCACCGATAAAAAACACAAGGATACTATCTCAGCTCGCCACAAGCAGTTATAAACCTTTGTTTTTTTAAATTATAAACGGTCTATACGACCGTTTTTTTTACGTCCATGCTAATCGGCTTATTCATATCAGATGGGTCAAACCGGATATCCAACAGAAAACCTAGTTTACCTAGCATCTCTAAGAGCATATCGATGGAGAACTTAGAGATCTTGCCGTTCATTAGGTTACTTATTCTTGGTTGGCTTACACCCAAAGCTTCAGCAGCTTCCGATTGAGTCATCCCACTATTCTTTATAAGAGTGCTAACAATTAACATCATTTTTGACTTAGCAGAAACAAGGCTAAGTTCTACGGGGTTAGTTGCTAACAACTCTAGTGGGTTCGCTGACTGACTTACCTTAGCCATACGACCTCCACAAGTTGCCAATGATTTTACAGTAGTAGCTTCCATATCCTTATGAACACCACATATAAATGAGCACCAAAAATCAGTATGTCAATATACTTTATATACATAGTACTACGGGTCGCAGATTATACAAGTATTTTTATAAACTTCAACTGCAGCATGATGTCCTTGTACTTTACGAAAAGAAATGAAGAGAAGATGTTACTTGTAACAAGTAAAGCTCAGTAACTCAGTTCAAACAGCTCTTCAGTCCAAACGAAGTAAATTAATCAAGCGAGATTTAACGAAGCCGCCGCGTAACTCCATAGCTGCAGCAACTCCTACTACTATAGAGAGCACTAAAGCTATAACTGCTCCTAAGAAGCCTGCGCTCTTTGTTGTCGGAGGACATTAAAGTTTGAAACTTTTCTATTTCCGAAGTGCGTTACTATCGTGGCTAAAAGAACCCAA
>NZ_JAWPOT010000116.1:0-946 GCF_033344415.1 Vibrio sp. 1727 | reverse complement strand
TCATCGTGCCAACGACTTTACCGTATACAAAGCCAGGGATAGCAAAGAATACGAAGATGAAAGCGACGATACTTTTCAGGAATGGGGATCCTGCAACAGTGCCAGCGTCTGAACGTAGAATGCCGTCTTCTGGAACAATCGTCCAAGCCAACAAAGCAGACACAACCAACACAGCAAGACCAGCAACTTTCAGACCTTTCTTCTCAAGGTCAGTTAGGTTGCCCATTTTGTCGTTAGACAAATCTTCAGCCGCTTCTTCCTCGTTGTACTTGCCAAGTTTCGGCTCAACGATTTTCTCTGTAACGAATGCACCCATACCCGCGATGAAGAACGTCGACACAAACATGAAGTACCAGTTTACTTCTGGTCCAACAGTGTAAGTCGGGTCAATCATTTGAGCTGCTGTCTCAGTAATACCTGAAAGCAGTGGGTCAACTGTACCAATTAGAAGGTTTGCTGAGTAACCGCCCGATACACCAGCAAATGCTGCCGCAAGACCAGCAAGAGGATGACGACCAAGGGAATGGAAAAGCATTGCAGCAAGTGGGATAAGAACCACGTAGCCAAGCTCAGAAGCGGTGTTTGAAATGATACCAGCAAAAACAACCGTAACCGTCACCATACGTTGTGACGCACCCATTACTAGGCCACGCATTGCTGCTGAAAGTAGGCCCGAGTATTCCGCAATTGCAACACCAAGCATCGCAACCAATACCGTGCCTAACGGTGCGAAACCAACAAAGTTTTTCACTAGATTGGTAACAATAAGCTCTAGGCCGTCAGCGTTAAGTAAGCTGACCACTTGAATCATGCCGTCTGCAGCACGACCTTTTGCTCCCTCAGGACGAGGATCGACAACCGATACTTCGAAGTAACCAGCTATACCCGACATCACCAAAATGGCTAAACAGAAAATGGCAAATAGTGTGATCGGGTGGGGCAACAG
>NZ_JAWPOT010000115.1:0-948 GCF_033344415.1 Vibrio sp. 1727 | reverse complement strand
TCTGCATAAAGAAAACATCACGAAATTCGCTGGCGCTTTTTGGTTGAGTGAACAACTGCCATTGTTCACTCAACGACAAGCTCGTATCAATTTGTAAGCTCAATAGGCTAAGCAACGCAATCAGCGCGACATAGCCAATGTACGGTTTCGTTCTCATTGTTTTGGTGCCAGTTCAATTAAGCTGTCGGTAATGGCTTCTGCCATGTATTGCAAAGACATCGCGCCGCCGTAGGCCCACACCGCTCTTACCGAATTTACGCGCTGTTTTTTCACGAATGGCATCGCTTGCCAAAGTGGTGAGCTGTTCAACTTGCTCTCTTGCGGGAAAGGCTGCACGTAAAGTACGTAGCTTTGTTCAAGGTTTTGTAAGCGGTTGATGCGATCTTGTTTGATGCCCCAAGCGCGCGCAGAAACTTTGATAGGGTTGGTTAACCCAAGCTGCTCAACCACATAGTCAGTGGTCGAATTTTCCGTTGATAGCAGAACAGAATTGGGTGTCGAGAAGCGCATCACCAACACGTCTAATGGGGCAGAATAATGCTGACGAATCTTGTCACGCAGTTGTTTGAATGAGTCATTGAGTTTTGCCAGTTTTTGTTCCGCTAACTCTTGTTTATCAAACAGCGCACCTAGCGTACGAAAATGCTTGATTGCGGTTTGAGCCGCGGCTTCGTTTTGCGAAAAATTCGGCAAATACACCACCGGCGCGATTTGTCTGAGCAGGGGAATCAAATCTTGCTGGGGAGAAGCTGCTAGGATCACATCGGGTTTCAAACTCGCGATTTTCTCTAAATTAGGTTCGGCGCGTGTGCCGATATCCTCAATGGATTCTGGTGCGTAAGGATTCACCACCCACTGGCGGTAACCCGGCAAGTTAGGCGCCGCAATGGGCTCGATGTCCAACGCGAGCACTTGTTCCAAAATGTCCCAGTTGAGAACCACGACGCG
>NZ_JAWPOT010000114.1:0-949 GCF_033344415.1 Vibrio sp. 1727 | reverse complement strand
GTGCAGGGACAACCTTTGCGACCGCCCCTAACACAATGACGTATCTGGTTGCTCTCAAACCAAAACCGACTAAAACGCCAAGCGATAGATAGATCATGATTGGCTCAACGGCGATAGAAGTATGGTCAAGGCCTAAAGCGTAAGAAAAGGCACCTACAATGATAATACGCTTCGCGCCCCAACGGTCTGACGCCATGCCGACAAAAGGTTGGAATACGCCAAACAACAAGTTTTGCAAGGCAATAGCAAAGCTAAAGAACTCGCGCCCTGTCTGAAAGTAGTCTGAAATTGGCATCATAAAAATACCGAAAGATTGTCTGATCCCTAGACAAATAATCAAAATCCCTATTCCAAGCCAAACAAGAACTGGAAATCGGAAAATACTCATAGTTTGCTCTTATTAATGATGGTGGTGATGAGAATGATCATGGTGTTCGTTGTCTCCCGTTGTTTGGTGACAACCGCTGTTGATGGCTTGTTCTGCTAATATTTCCAGCAACTTCGGAGAGTTATGGACGATGATTAGAGATAGCCCCAACATGATAGACATTCTCAACACCTGAGCGAAAATGGATTGAGAAAAAAGCATGCATTGTGCGCTCATGTAGAAAAATGAGCGCGAAGTTTAGTGACGATTAGTCAATGAAACAAATGACAAAAAGTGAATTAATGTATGCGTTTCATGCATAGATTGGTTCTAGGGATTAATTGCAATGCACTGCTTGTTCTATGCGTTGACAGATCTGCTCTGCAAGCTGGTGGCTCGCTATGTTGCGTTGCACTGTGCTTGTAGCCAGCTTGCCTGATTCAACAACCTTAAACCAATCGAATAGCATGGCGTGAAAACCTTTACTCGTGAGCATTGGTGTCCAATCTTTTAAGTTCAACTTACGTTCTTGATTGTCCTGCCACAATTTACCTTCCACGAACGATTCAAACTCAAATGCTT
>NZ_JAWPOT010000113.1:0-950 GCF_033344415.1 Vibrio sp. 1727 | reverse complement strand
CTGCTCCACGCTTTGTACCCATCCGTACAAGGCGCGCCACTGACTGAGTTTTTGCCTTTTCTGGTCATAGGTTCATTGGTTGGATTCGTGTTGGCGTGTATCGTATTTAGTATCTCTGCGTTTTCGATTCCATTAATGATGGAACGCCGTGTCGACATGATGACAGCGGTGTTTACTAGCTTTAACGCAGTGAAATCCAATATTCCGGCCATGATTGTTTGGGCAGCGATAATTTGTGGCGGTATCTTGATTGGCTTTGCTACCTACGGAATCGGTATGTTGTTTACCATGCCAATTTTGGGCTACGGTACATGGCACGCCTATCATGCAACCATCAAGAAAAAACACACGCCTTAACGGACAAATGCTATGATTCAGCCCTCGCCAACGCGGGGGCTTTTTATTGAATACACCGGAGTATGGATGGACATTGAACTGAGTTATAAAGCCAAGCAAGTCATGGTTGATTGTATCTCTTTGGCACAGCAGGCATTTAAGCGCTCATTCCCTATCCCAAGCATCACATTCAACGTTCGCGGCAAAGCAGCGGGAAAAGCCTACCTTCAATTAAATCAGATTCGTCTCAACCCTATTTTATTTAGAGAAAATCCACAGGCGTTTTTGGAAGAAGTAATTCCTCATGAAGTCGCCCACTTAATCACCTACCAAGTGTACGGCAGAGTTCGACCACACGGAAAAGAGTGGCGGGGCGTCATGGATTCCGTATTTGGTATTCCTGCCAACACCACACACCGCTTTGAAGTTACCTCAGTCCAGGGTAAGACGTTTGAGTATCGTTGCGGCTGCATGACCTACCCGCTCTCGATTCGCCGACACAATAAAGTTCTGCGCAAAGAGGCAACGTACTCCTGTCAAAAATGCCACCAGCCTTTGAATTTTACAGGTGTTCAACTTTCTTAATTTCGCCGGTGAGAAACAGCGGCGATCAC
>NZ_JAWPOT010000112.1:0-956 GCF_033344415.1 Vibrio sp. 1727 | reverse complement strand
ATAACCCAGTGCAAATTTCACCACGCCAACAGAGATCACCGCGTGGCGTTCTAGCTCGATGCCCGATTCACCAACCGCTCGGTTTTCACCGTTGATGGTTACGTCCTGACATCCACGCAACATCACCGATTCACTGTCACACACTAAGGTGAAGTGATTGGCTTCTACGCCAGCATCCGATAACACAAGGTCTGCGATAAAGTCGTCGCTACCTAAAACCAATGCGCCTTCTGGCAGTGTGACTTCAACCCCGGAATGCACGCCGGATAAAATACGAATTTTCCATTGCTGCATTTCGGTTATGGCTCCTCTGAAGGGCGAACACATTCGGCCTGTGAAAGGTCACATTCCGCCACTTTGACTCGCCAGCCTACTTGCCCTGACGGCAATTGACATTGAGTTAGCAGCGAGGACTTTTGCTGTGACAGTAAGTCTTGCTGGTAACGTTCTGCCTGCGTTTTTGACGTACAGCTGAATACTTCAACAACCGATTTAAATTCTGCGCTATTGTTCGAGATATTGTTGAGCTGGCCAATACTCGGGCGCAAATCATGCTCGTTACCTATCAACACGCTGTCGCCAATGCCATCAACCACGATTCTCGGCTCGATAATGAACATGCGAACTGTGCGGCGCGTTGTGTTGGTATTACTGCGGAACAAAGCACCTAGGTACGGAATGTCGCCCAACAGCGGGACTTTACGTAGCTGATGGCTAACTTCGTCTCGGTATACGCCACCAATGAGTAAGCTTTGCCCTTGTTTTACCGTCGCTAACGTACTGATTTCGGTTTTACGTACTGATGGAAGATCATCCACACCACCATCTGGGATCTTTGCGCCATCTTCTAAATGAAGGCTCAAGTTGATCTCTGGTCGCGTCGCGAATCTGTCGCCGACGATACGAGGCACAATGCGCAACAAGGTGCCATACGTCACTTCTTCCAAAGCCGCCGT
>NZ_JAWPOT010000111.1:0-963 GCF_033344415.1 Vibrio sp. 1727 | reverse complement strand
CATCACGGACGATTTGACAGAAGTCTTGATCCGAACCGCCTGGTTGCGCTGTGATATTGGCCACTTGCGTTGCGTCTGGAAGACGCTTTGGCGATGTGCATTGAGCTCGGATATCTTCGATTCGACTTTCTAGCGCTGCTTTTTGCGAGCCGTCAACGAACAATGTTGCTTGCAGTTGGCAGGATTCTGTTTGGTGATCTACAACCAGCAACGTTTCCGCAACATAGAAGACGTAATCCGGACACTGGTTTGTTGCTACCGTGTCTCCTAATGGTTCGAAGTTCGCCACCAAGTCATACGCAAATAGGCCACCAAGGAAAATGGCATGTTTGTCTTGCGAAGAAAGATCAAAACTGTGCTGTACCAAACGAAGCGCATCAAAAGAAGAGGCTTCTCGTAGACGAGAATCTTCATCAATCGTATCGCATGGTTGGATGAATTCTAAAGTCAGTGTTTCGCCGTCAAATTGGCTTGCGACTTCGCCACGTACGTTTTGATTCAAATGCGTCAGTAGGTTTTTGCCGTTCTCCGTTAGAGCATGAAAGCTGACGGTATGTCCATAACAAACGATGCGAACCGCAGAATCGACGATTAACAGCGATTTGAGATTCTGTTTAGAATCAATTTCAGCCGATTCTAAAAGCAAGCTATCCGTTTTGTTCTCACAAATAGTATGGAACAGACGGGTTGGGTCTTGAGTGTAAGGAACAGAAGCTTTTAATACTTCCAGTTGTCCAAGTTTCTTAATTTCAATGGCCTTGTTCACAAGACCTCCTTGTAGCTGTTTTAATCGTCCTGCAGTACATAGTCGCATAAAGCAAACGTTCTCCCAATCAAGAGTTGGTCATATCCGATTAATGTTTAGGCAGTTGAATGTGAGTTGGGCGACAAAATAAAAAGCCCGCTTGAGTAGCGGGCTTTATGACGTTTGTTTTTCTAAACTAGAAGTACACGTTAGCCCAC
>NZ_JAWPOT010000110.1:0-965 GCF_033344415.1 Vibrio sp. 1727 | reverse complement strand
GTAACGTTCTAGCGAAAATTGAAGCACGCAACCCAAGCTTCAGCGTTAAGTGCCGTATCGGTGCAAACATGATTTGGGAAGCAGAAAAAGCTGGCACTTTAAAGCCAGGAGTAGAACTAGTAGAACCAACCAGTGGTAACACAGGTATCGCATTAGCGTTCGTAGCAGCCGCTCGCGGTTACAAATTGACTCTAACTATGCCTGAATCAATGAGCCTTGAGCGCCGCAAGCTACTTAAAGCACTAGGCGCAAACCTTGAGCTAACTGAAGCAGCGAAAGGCATGAAAGGCGCAATTGCTAAAGCAGAAGAGATCGTAGCAAGCAATCCTGAAAAATACCTTCTTCTACAACAGTTCAACAACCCTGCTAACCCGCAAATTCACGAGAAAACCACTGGCCCTGAAATCTGGGATGCGACAGACGGTGAAATCGATGTGCTAGTAGCAGGCGTTGGTACGGGTGGCACTATCACTGGTACAAGCCGTTACATTAAAGGTGAGAAAGGTAAAGCGATCACTTCTGTTGCTGTAGAACCTGCAGAATCACCAGTAATCGCGCAAGCACTAGCAGGCGAAGAAATTCAACCAGCACCACACAAAATCCAAGGTATCGGTGCAGGTTTCATTCCTGGAAACCTAGATTTGGACATTATCGACCGAGTTGAGCCAGTGACTTCTGAAGAAGCAATTGAGATGGCTCGTCGACTAATGGAAGAAGAAGGCATCCTTGCGGGCATCTCTTCAGGCGCAGCTGTTGTTGCTGCGAACCGAATTGCAGAACTACCTGAATTTGAAGGAAAAACCATCGTGACAATTCTGCCAAGCTCAGGTGAACGTTACCTAAGTACGGCGCTATTTGCTGGTATCTTTACCGAAAAAGAGAACCAACAATAATATGTGGTCAAATCAATTTTTCGTCTAAAAAAGCCCCGTTCAGGGGCTTTTTTGTTGATCCCTGCCCTACCT
>NZ_JAWPOT010000010.1:0-175535 GCF_033344415.1 Vibrio sp. 1727 | reverse complement strand
TGAGCCTAGTGCGGTGAAAGTTGCACGCTGGGTTCTTAGAGGGACGGCACTTGGTAACAAGTGTCGTCTACTCGACATGAGCATCAACCAACACCAAATCGGCGTAGTAACCTTCACGGATAAAACCTCGGCCTTGAATGCCATAGCGAATGGCCGGGTTGTGCGCAGTTTTTTCGACTACTTGAGTCAAACTCATATGACCTAAACGGACATGCTCGAAGAGAGTAAGTAACGCATGCTGAACTAACGGCAGTCCGGCTGGAGCCTGCTCGTAAGGCACTTGTTTTTCTTGCCAAGTGTGAGGAGCGTGGTCTGTTGCAATGATATCTATTTGCCCCGTATTTAACGCTTTTAACAACGCATCGCGGTCACTAGGAAACTTGATTGAAGGATTACATTTGATCAAGTTACCAAGAGCGCCATAATCTTTGTTGCTGAACCAAAGATGGTGAACACAAGCCTCCGCGGTGATTGATTTGTCTCGAATGTCTCCCTCGTCAAAAAGTGCTAGCTCCTTCGCCGTTGTGATGTGCAGCACATGCAGTTGGCTGTGATACTTTTTGGCAAGTTCTACCGCATAAGAAGATGAAGCGTAACAGGCCTCTTCGTCACGCAAAATGGGATGGTCTTCGATAGTGAAACCTGGCTTCTTAAGCCTTTGCTTTTGCTGGTTTTGTTTAATAACAGTCCCACTTTCACAATGAGTAACAATGAGTACTGGAGAGTCACGAAAAATTGACTCTAACGCTTGCGGATATTCGACTAACAAATTTCCTGTTGATGCCCCCATAAATACTTTCACACCACAATGTTGTTTGGGGTTAAGTTGTTTAATCTGTTCAAGATTGTCTTCGGTTGCACCGAGGTAGAAAGAATAATTCGCAAACGAGCTTTCTTTAGCGAGAGCGAACTTGCGCTCTAACGAGTCAATAGTCGTTGTAGCCGGACTAACATTGGGCATTTCCATGTAGCTTGTAATACCGCCGGCTACCGCTGCCCGCGACTCGCTTGCAATTGTGCCTTTATGTGTCAACCCAGGTTCTCGGAAATGCACTTGATCGTCAATCATGCCTGGCAGTAAATAAGCCCCTTTAGCATCAATTACAATATCTCCGTGTTGTACGGATATATTAGTAGCAATCTTGTCAATTCTTTGATCAACAATACGTAAATCTGTTTCGGTAATGGCTCCTTCGTTGACCACCCGAGCGTTTTTAATCAATGTTGCTGACATAATTCATTCTTTTAGATAATTTATAAATGTGGCCAATACTCGGTCACCTTGTGAAGCTATAAGGGGAGATCGTGTGTCTGCCTCATAGGGGGCGGTTTGCGCATTCATCGCAAACACAGGAAATCTCAAATTGTGGGCTAAGAACGGTGAAGCCTTCTTGTATGGCTTTCGCACATACGCTAGAAATAACATTGGCTTCAACCGCTATTTCACTAACCTTTCCACACTGAGAGCAAATCAAAAACTGTGGAACGCCATGCTCCTGATCGCACGCGATTTGAGAACAAACGACGTATTTACTAGATGTATTGAGCTTATGGACAAAGTGCTCTGCTTCAAGGAAATCGAGTATTCGATAAACCGACATCGCTTGAATGTTTTGAGAAAAGTTGTGATTGCAGTAGTCAACTAGTTCGTAGGCAGAAAGCGGCTTCTCCGCATATAGCAGTGAAGTCAGTATCAATTTCCGTTTAGTAGTGAGTTGTTTACCTCGCAGCAGGCAGATTTTCTCTACCTGCTTCATGACGTCATCTACCGTTTTGAGCTTTCTCATATCTCTAGATGAAATCCAATGTGAGTAGTAAGCGACGTTCATTGTCTGCAACATGTGGAGAGCGATGTATAAGTCCAGTGGCTTCATTGCCTTCCCAACCACTTCCTTTGAGCAGGGCAACATCGCCAGGCTGCATTCGTCGTATGGCACTTTCAGAGTCGTATAAGCCCGATAGGTGATCAGGTTGACCAAGACTACCGGCACCGAGTTTAGTGCGATCAATGGTATCGTTGGTTAACCATTCGGTCGCTCGGCCGGTATAAGTTATGACAAGTCTGCAAGGCACACGATCAAAGTGAAATTTCGGGCACATCGGGCTGTCTAGGCGAGTTAGTCTCAAACCTGCTTCTTTAACCTCAAACAAACAGCAGAACATATCGACGATTAAAGCAACATCTTCACTCAGCGCATCAGCACACGCATAGCCCTCTAACTTGCTTCGTACCCATTGTGCAGCATCATCTGGCGTGACACTTTGTACCAGTGCCAATCTAGGCTCCAGAGCCAGCATCAGATTAATGTCCTTCGTCAACTCTTTCGAGAGCGTTCGCTGCCATATGGCAATATTGTGCTCTGGTTTGTAGATGTCGCTAAGTATGTTCGCTGATGTCGATATCGCCAACGATGATGTTGTTTGGACACGAAGCGGGTTCTCAACTACATCAATGCTCATATATCTTCCTCCCAAGCGTTAAAAAGGTCAGGTAAAGGTTTTAATAACGTTGATTTTCTAGGGCTATGAGACCTAGTAATCGTTACGATTTCGCTCTAGTTCACGGACATATTGACACAGTCCCACCCCATGTAGAGTCAAGTCAGACAGCGCTTGTGAAGAAATCAACGTTTACTCTCTCTCAATAGGAGACTACTGGTTGTGAGATCAATTCTTCAAACAACAAATTGTAGAGCCCCAAACAAGGAAATGTTATAACATAACAGTTAATCTTTTCAATATTTACCTTTTTTGATTAAAGATAATTAGGGGAACATCATGAGCATGCGAGCACGGAAATTATATTCCGCGATTAGAAAAGTAACGCGTAGGTGAATCGCCATAGACCCGACGAAACATCGCGATAAAGTTGCTGGGCGTCGAATAACCCAAAGCATGTGCAACCGCTCCTACAGATTCCCCTCGAGCTATCATTTCTAATGAATGTATTAGCAGTACTTGTTGCCGCCATTCATTAAAACTCATGTTTAACTCACTTCGAATCAATCGTCTTAACGTCCGAGATGAGACTGCCCCAATATTGGCCCAATGCTCCACAGAATGTTTGCTGTTTGGGTCTATTAAAATTGCTTGAGTAACTTTTTGCAGTCTCGGATCTCTGGGCAGCGGGATGTGGAGTGACTCATGAGGGCTATTGACGATTTCATCGGATATTACGGCAAGAATACGTAAAGACTGTATGGATAGATCGTCTGTTTTGCTCCATATCGATGCTCTAACCGATAGGGCTTTCAACACATCGCTCATTTGGATAACACAAGGTCTCATTGGAAACCGCTCACAACTCTCTGGAGTAAACAGTAATGAACGACCTTTCAGAGAACCACAAAAATAAACACTGTGCATCGCACCCGGGGGGATCCAACCAGCTCGGTGAGGTGGTAGTATCCACGTTCCTTCATCGGTTTTGACCTGAATTAGCCCTTCATCTATACACAGTAACTGGCCTCGATGATGACTGTGCCAATTATGTGGCCGTTGATCCAAATGGTTGAAGTCGCTCCTTTCATGCTGCCACTCCTTAACGATCAGTGCGGCGCCATTTTTCCATTCGCTGTAATCAGAGTTTGTCACTTTATTTACTCAATTCCATTTTGGCCATTATTCATTATTTTCTGTCCTCTTAACGTTACCATAGCAAGTTAGCGTTCGAGTAACATTTTAGCAACGACCATTTTATCGAAGGCAGAACCATCATGAACGAACCTATCTTTATTATCTATTACATTACGGCAGGCTTGGGCATTGGCTTTCTCGCAGGACTCGTTGGTGTGGGTGGTGGTGGAATGGCCGTCCCTATTTTTGCGTTTCTATTTTCACTACAGGGAATAGCTGATACGGAAGTAGTGCATCTTGCGTTGGGGACATCAATGGCTTCGATGATTGTTACAACATTGGGCAGCATGCGCGCTCACTACAAAAAAGAGAATGTAGACTCGACAATGGTAGTAAAAATGTTGAGCGGAGTTCTAGTCGGAACATTTTGCGCCACATTCGTAGCATCGTATCTACGAGGCGTCTATCTGGCAGGCTTTTTCAGCGTATTCATGTTGTATGTTGCTTATAAGATGTTCCTCAACACTGAAAATGAGTACAACCCTAACCCACATGGGGCTATCGGTAATATCACTGTAGGCTCGGTGATTGGCTCTGTATCAGCACTTGTCTCTATAAGCGGTGCGGGGTTGATCATCCCCTATCTTGTCCAGCAAAATTTTGAGGTAAAACGTGCTATTGGTACCTCTGCTGCGATAGGTTTCCCTATCGCGCTGTCAGGAAGCCTCGGTTACATGTTAAACGGATGGGAAAATACAGATTGGAACGCCTTAGTCTTAGGATACATATACCTTCCTGCAATGATCAGCTTCTCCATTAGTAGCTACTTAACTACTAGCCTCGGCGTGCGTTGTGCAGCGTATTTCCCAAATAAAGTTCTTAAGAAAATCGTTGGTATTTTGTGTGTTCTTCTAAGCTTTAAAATGCTGGGACAAGTACTTAATTAAGGCAAATAATACGGTCACTAGTACGTCTTGCAGTATGGTGGAGGGATAAGCCTGCACAAAACTTACTCCTCGCTTTGCTTACTCGAACAGACAATGTGTAAGAAAGTGTCACATTGTTGCTATTCTTGTGGCTTTGTTAGGCTAGTCAGAATTACATCCAAAATTTTCTGGTGATTGTCCTTTCTAGAAACCTCGTCATGCTCCTGGCAAAGTGCTTCCTCCCCTTCTGATGCGAGAATTTTAATGCCACGCTCAGTACATTCTGCGAACGCACTAAACTGACTCACACTAGGAATCTCTTGAAACGTCACATTGGGAAGATCAACAAGTGATTCGGCTGGTGTCAGTGCGGGATGTAGCCGATCAGAAAGCGCCACCACGGTGATAGCATTGTTCATCAAGGCCAGAGTTTCAGGGACAAAAGTTTTCGTTAGCTCAGGGTTGATAACGACGACCGATTTCAGTTTGTTTTCAGACTGAAATCGGGGGATTTTTTTATCCGGGATGCTGGTAATATCAACGTTATTTTCACGTAACCAATGACAGTCTACATTGGTGGCGTTGTGACACGATGTTCGATATTTCTCCGGGCTTATTTGCGCTCCGGAGAGCATCAGCATAGATGTGCCGCCCAGAAAAAAGCCGACCCCCTGCACTGCATCAGTATCTACGCCTCCGGACAGTATCCCGACCGAACTTAATTCGTTCAGCCCAAGCACCAAATCACTGGTTCTGAATGTGATTTCATCAACAGCCATTTCTGCATTGATTTCGTTCGGTGCAGGAGGCTTTGGTACCACAACGACATAACCTTGTTGCGCTAGGCTCGAGGCTATCCAACCACTGTGGGAAAACGCTGACCGTGTTCCGCCCTGCGACAAAAGCACAACGGGAAATTTTCCACTTGCTAAAGGGGCATCTAACTGCGTTTCGACTGATTTAAAAATGTTCCCCCTACCAAACGTGAAATTGTTTTTTTCGTTCGTTGTGGGATACCAATAATAGACTTCTACTGGCTTATCTCTGTCTTCACTGAATCCCGTTTTGATTGTTAGCGCAGAATGGTATTTCGGCTCATTCGTACTGGCGCTGGCACTGACACACAATGTAGCGAGTAGAAAAGACATTATTATTTTGGTTTTCATTTTTCCCTCAGCCGGTCAACACATTATTCTGCACGGCATCTAGAAAAATAACGCGCAGGAGATTCTCCATATATTTTGCGAAACATAGCAATTAAGCTATTCATAGTCGAGGTAACCCAAAGAAAATGATAGACCGCTCCAGCTAGAGCCTTTCTTTTCAATAATTTTCTGCGGATATCCACCATGCAGAAGTTTGTACTTTACTCATTGTAAACGACTAATCATTGTCTCTTAAGGCAACATTAGAAAACCAACCGTATTCACAATCCATAACTCGTAGTTACACCGATGTATATCTAAGTGAGCCGAAGCTTCATTGCCCATCCAGTGCCCTTTGCATTTTTATAGCAAGGTAGCCAAGCACCATTTTATTACGGACCATTGCTGCGCGGCTAATGCTTTTGTTTTGTATCGTAACTGATTTGCTTACTGACGTTCTTTAGTTGCACTCCTACCTTATTAAAGGCCTTTTGAATAGTTGTGGAAACATGCTGGCGGCCCTCTCCTTCAAAAAAGTTAGCTCGATCTTGCTTCGTTTCGAAGACGCAGACTATTTCTAAGCTTTGTGGAAAAGAAGAGAATTTGACGGTATGAGTCACCCAAAGAAAGCCATCGTAGCCTTTTAGCGTATCTTCACAAACTTCGGTCAACACTTCTCTAATTAGATTCTCGACCTTCTTATCTGATTTGCGCATAAATTAAACTTCATTCCTATCTAACGCCTTTAATTAGGTTTCAGTGTACATTGTCTTAAACAGTATTTGGCAGTGGTATTTAGTCAATAGCCTGTAGATGAGGTTATTCGCACGAAGATTTACCGACCTACTCGCTTCGAACTACATCTTACGCTGTTAAAAATAAGCGCTTTGCAACTCTACAAAACGCTTCTAACTTATTAGATTATTTTAAGTGTGTTTCAAGGAATGCAGAAACCTTGTCCATTGCAATGCCGACTGCTTCTGGATGGTCATACAGTTCATAGTGAGACCAATTTTCCAAATTAACCAGCTGTCGGTCTTTTGATTGAACAGAGCGGCCATAAATTTCCTGCCCATCACGATAAGCACCAAACGCCCCGACTTTTTGCCCTACCACGGCCATAACAGGCTGAGTCAATAACGTTTCGGCAAATGCAAAGGCATCCCAGCTCAGTGTTTTCTGTGCATGTGAAAACAGCATACGAGTTGCACCACCTTCGGTTTGTCCACGTGATGTTTTGTAGTATTCAGTAGCTTCGAACACGTCTCGTTCTGTTAATCCATTTTCTTTTGCAAATTCAATATTTGGAGGAAGAAGTTCATCGATTTTCAGCTCTGAGCCGCGAGCTTCGGCTGTTCTCTGTGCAGCCATAGCTTCAAGATTGGCGATAGGGTCGTACATACTAAAGCCTTCACGGAACAAGCGGCCTAAGTTAACAGGCGTAATACCTACGACAGCTTTCAAGCGCTTTTCGGTTAGGGCTGAATTGATCATGTAACCACCACCGCCGCAGATACCGAGTCCACCAATTCTATTCTCATCGACATATGGTAAAGTTACTGCATAGTCGATAACGCGACTGATATCTTCAACACGTTGACTTGGGTCTTCTACGTAGCGAGGCAATCCTCCCGATTCTCCTTGGAAGCTCGCGTCAAATGCGATCACGACGTAACCTAACTCAGCAAGGGCTTTACCATAGACAGCGCTGGATGTTTGTTCTTTACAACTACCAAAAGGATGAACACTTATCATTGTTGGGTAGCGTTTCGATTCATTGAAGCCTTCTGGGAATAAAATTAATGCAGACATATCCCAAGACATATCAGCATTTCTAAAAGTGATTTTTTGCATATTCATAATCAATACCTTAAGAGTAAAAAGCCTTGAGAGCAGAAAGGCTCGAAGCAATTGAGCCTTTCATCGGGAATATTAAAGAGTGCGTTGGAAGAAAGATGTGAGTTGGGATACTGCGTCATCGACGTATTCGGCAACATCATAAAGCGACATATGGTTTGCACCATCAATGGCATACAAGGTTTTATCTGAACTCGCAGCACGTTCTATCAGGTCATCACTCATCCATTTGCTGCCTGCGTCACTACCAACGACAGCAAGAATTGGCTGAGTTAGGAATGCTTCCGCTTTGTGGTACGCATCGTAAGTAATGATCTGATTTAAGTTACGAGTTAGAGCAAAACCCGGCGCATTTGGATGTTCACAACGTGGTGTGTGGTAATACTCCCAAGCTTCGCGTAGTTCTGCATTTGAGGCATCTTCTTCACGCATCGGAGCTAGAGGAATAGTCGCGAATTCTGTACCATTCGTGTCGGTTGTGCGAGCATTCGAACCAAATTCTAAGTAACCAACAGCGTCAGCATCGTTAACCGAATTATCCCAACCATTACGGAACATTTGGCCAATGTTTACGGCACTAACCATACCCAGTGCTTTGATTCGACGATCATTGATCGCTGCATTTGCACTATAGCCCGCACCAGCACAAATCCCCATTGCGCCAATTTTATCGTTATCGACGTACTCTAACGTTGTCAGATAGTCGACGACTGCGCTCACGTCTTCAGTACTCGTGTAAGGGTTTTCCATTTGGCGAGGCTCACCTGTACTTTCACCTTGATACGAACGGTCAAACGCAATGGCAATTATGCCGCTTTTTGCAAGTTTACTCGCGTATAGGCCTGCGGTTTGCTCTTTTACGCCACCACCTGGGTGTGAAACAACAACCACCGCATATTGTTTACTTGCATCAAAATCTGTAGGGAAGTTGATAACCGCTGAAATCTCAATACCTTGACCATTGAGATTTTTGAAAGTGACTTTAGACATAGCGACATTCTCCATTAGAGGTTAACTGTTCATCTCAGGCTGACCTGAGCTTCGAGGTAATATTAGTCAACACACTGTTTCGGATAAATATCGTTTTATCTACATGACTGTTTAGTTATACTTAACAAATGAGAATAGAACCTTCTTTAATTTCATCACTGACGTGGTTTGCACATATTGCTCGCCATCGCAGTTTCACTAAAGCAGCCTTAGAAATGGGGATAACCCGTGCTGCCTTATCACAACACCTGAAAGCGTTAGAGCAACAGCTACAAGTTCGGTTAATCAATAGAACCACTAGAAGTATGTCGTTGACTCAAGAAGGCCAACGTCTGCTTGATATTTTGCAACCTTCATTGATGAACATTGAGCAGGTCGTTAACGAATTGAACGACTCTCATCTTGAGCCTTCGGGATTAATCCGTATCAGTGTATCAAGAACCGCTGCTCGGCTGCTTATTGAGCCCTATCTAGGTGAGTTCCTCTCTCGTTATCCTAAAATACGCCTAGAGCTAATCATGGATGATGGGTTTTCTAACATCGTCGCAGAAGGCGTTGACGCTGGCATTCGCTTAGGGTTAAGCTTAGATGAACATATGGTTGCGGTCCCTATTACTCCGCCGTTAACAACGGCAATAGTGGGCTCTCCTGAATACTTTAGGCAAAATGGACTACCTCAAACTCCTGAGGATTTAGAAGGTCACAATTGCCTTGCTTATCGTTTTACCTCTAGCGGAACAATTGATCATTGGTCCCTAACCTCTCCAGATGTTGCAAAGCGCACCCTAGTTTTCGAGCCTAAAGGCAATGCTATTTTTAATGATGACTATAGTATGTTACAAGCTGCAATACAGGGTGTGGGTTTAGTGAAGCATATTGATTTATGGGTGGAAAAGCACATAAATGAGGGAAGATTGACCCGAGTTCTGACACCTTGGTGCAAAGAGTTTCCTGGGTTTTATTTATATATACCTTCACGAGAGCATATGCCGAAAAAAATCCGCGTCTTGATGGATTTTTTAATCGAAAAGCGCGAAGCTCTGAAACTCAAAGAGTAATTACCAAATTGCTTTAAATAAAAAAGCGAGCACGAGGCTCGCTTTTAACTTTCTGTTTTCGTTATATATTACAATAGCTCAACCGATTGTTTAGCTATCACAAATTCCTCGTTAGTAGGAATAACAAGAGCTTTGGCACCTAACAACTCAGATGTTGCAATAACACCTGCGTTACCAAATCTTGCATCTTCGTTACCTTTCTCATCTTCAACAAAACCTAACAGTTTTAGGTTTTTCAAGATTTCACGACGAATTGGTAGTGAGTTTTCACCAATACCACCAGTGAAGATGATGCCGTCTAACGATTCCAGAGCCGCTAGGTAGGAAGTAATGTATTTCGCAACGCGGTAAGTGAAGATCTCAAATGCCAACTTCGCACGTGAATTCCCCGCTTCCATTGCTTCTAGTACACCACGAGCATCACTTGTCACACCAGATACACCTAAGAAACCTGACTTCTTGTTCATCATCTCGAACACTTCGTCTTTTTCCCAGCCTTTACGGAAAAGGAACTCGATAACACTTGGGTCTAGGTCACCACAGCGAGTGCCCATCATTAGGCCAGCTAACGGCGTCAAACCCATACTTGTATCAACACATTCGCCATTTTTAACCGCACTCACTGATGCACCGTTACCTAAGTGCACAGTGATAAAGCTGCTTTCTTCAACCGGCTTATCTAGCATTTTCGCTGCTTCACGGCTTACGTAATAGTGGCTTGTGCCGTGAGCACCGTAACGACGCACTTTATGCTCTTCGTAAAGCTCGTAAGGAAGTGCGTACATAAAGGCTTTGGCTGGCATTGTTTGGTGGAAAGCAGTGTCAAATACAGCAAATTGAGGCAGTGAAGGGAACGCCGCCATTGCCGCTCTCATGCCTTCAGCGTTCGCTTTGTTATGAAGTGGTGCAAGTTCAGCAAGGCGCTCTACTTCTTGAATAACTGTTTCATCAACTTTCACAGTTCCTTTAAAGGTTTCACCGCCTGCGACAATGCGATGGCCTACAGCGACAAATTTTGAGCTCAAACCTAGAGTTTCGAGTAGTTTTACCACTCGCTCAACAGCGTACTGATGATGGTTACCGCCAGCCGGAATTGCTTCAACGGTTTTTTCTCCCTGATATTTCCAACTGATTTCAGCTTCAGGTAGGCCAAAACACTCACCAATACCTGATACCAAAGCTTCACCGGTTTCAGAATCAATAACAGCAAATTTTAATGAAGAGCTACCAGAGTTGATCACCAGTACAAACGAATTAGACATGAAATAGTTATCCTGTTGTAGAGCAGAGGTTGTAATAGCGCTTGTGCGCTGCGTACTTCTTGTTTGCCCCTCTATTATTCAATAATTTTTTAATCTTTCAACAATCTTTTAGTAAAAGCGATTTGATTGAACAAATTTTGTTGATCTGTAGCAAGTTTTGATTTTATTTGAAGGCTAAAAAATATCACTTGTTAAACATAATTTATGAATAGGTCAATTTGTACAAAGTCAGATATATAAGCTACGTTGTTTATTGGGTGAACAAAAATAACAAACCAATCAATAAATCGGGGTAATAATGTGCCCACTATTGCATTTCTATTAGTAATCTTAGGTTTGATTTTGCTCTGCTGGGGATGGCAGATGACAAAAAACATCTGCTCGAAAACTGACGTAACCGGGTGGACTTTCCTATTATTGTTAATCAGCTGCTTCATTTTTGCTTATGCCGTTTTTTTGCACGCCATCATGCAAAAACCTATTGCTTCTCTCTTAGAAACGGGGGTTTCTCTTATACTTTTTGGCGGCAGTATCTTTGTCGTGCTGGTGATTAAGTGGAGCAACGATTCGATATTAGAGCTTCATACTGTTGCTGAAAGAGAGAAGCGCAATGCCGTCCATGACGCTCTTACTGGGCTCCCTAATCGTAAATACTGCTTTGAGTCTATCGAAGACATGACACAACCTGAAGGCCAATGACTGATTCAAATTATGAGATAACCTCAAAAACGTCGAAAGATTGATAATACGTTTCAAGGTAAGCTGGTTAATTTCTTTCACAGCAAGCCGCACTGAAGGCTCACGCTCTATCGTTGAGAACACGATTGCGCTAGCACATGGATTAGGGTATTAGGTCGTAGCAGAAGGCGTTCAAGACATGGACACACTGCATTTTTTGATAAGTCGAGGCTGTGACATCATTCAGGGTTACTTGTTCTGCCCTGCCCTGCCCTTAGACGAAGTAATAAGTTGGGTAAACAAACACGATGAAAAGCAAAACCGTATTAGACGCGCATAAAAAAGCCGAGCACTTTGCTCGGCTTTCAATTCTTTTTGTAGCAACTTAAACCGTCGCTTTAATCACTCGTGATTATGCGTCTGTACGACGGCCACGACCGTGACCACGTTCACCACGATGTGCACCACGGTGATCACCACCACGGTTGCGATCGAAACGACGTTCGCCACCTTCGCGATTGCCATCGCGGTTGCCGTCACGGTTACCGCGGAAGCCACCTTCGCGACGACCGCCTTCACGACGATCACCACCACGATTGCCGCCTTCGCGGTTGCCACGGTAACCACCGCCATCACGACGACCACCATCGCGACGACCACCGTCACGGCGACCACCACGAGACTCGCGGAAATCATCGAAGTCACATACTACAGCACCAACATCTTGTTGACGGATACGTAGTTTGCTTAGCTTGTTCGCCGCATCTGAAGTCATTGCTTTAGGTAGCTGTACGAATGTGTGACCTTGAGCTAGTTTGATCGCACCGATAGAACCTTTACCTAGACCTAGTTCGTTTGCTAGAGCGCCAACGATGTCTTTAACTTGAACGCCTTGCTCACGACCAACTTGAAGCTGGTAAGTATCCCAGTCTTGGTTGTTGAAGTTACGACCGCCATCGCGACCACCTTCACGGCGCTCTTTACGACGTTGCTTGTCACGCTCAATTGCTTCAACCATTGGGTCTTCGCCAATGTAGAACAGAGGACGTTTGCCTTGCTGACGCTTAAGAAGCATAGCAGCAAGTGTTGCTGGGTCGATGTCTAGAGAAGTTTGTAGTTTCTCTACCAGCTCAGCAAATTTGTCTAGTGCTTTGTGCTCTTTCTCTGCTTCAAGCTCAGCGCCTAGCTTAGCTAGACGAGCTTCAGCAACTTGGTCACGTAGAGGAAGTTGGATTTCTTCCATAGATGACTTAGTTACACGCTCGATAGTGCGAAGCATACGAATTTGGTTAGTGCGAACTAGAAGGATCGCTTTACCCTTACGTCCAGCACGGCCAGTACGACCGATACGGTGGATGTATGACTCAACATCAAATGGGATGTCGTAGTTAAATACGTGCGTAATACGTGGAACGTCAAGACCACGAGCTACAACATCAGTTGCAACTAGGATGTCAATAACACCTTGTTTGATGTGATCAACAGTACGTTCACGTAGAGACTGAGGAATGTCACCGTGCAGTGCAGCTGCTTTGAAGCCACGTGCAGATAGCCAGTCAGCCAGACGCTCAGTATCTTGACGAGTACGTACGAATACGATTGACGCGTCAGTTTCTTCAGTTTCAAGAAGACGAGACATCGCTTCATCTTTCTCTACACCTTTCACTACCCAGAACTGTTGTTGAACTTTGTCTACAGTGTGGTTTTTACCAGCAACGTCAACCGTTACAGGGTCACGAAGGAAACGTTCAACGATCTTCTTCAGCATTGGAGGCATAGTTGCAGAAAACAGAACGCGTTGTGCTGACTCTGGAGCGTGCTCCATGATCGCAGTTACATCATCTACGAAACCCATGTTTAGCATTTCGTCTGCTTCATCAAGAACGAAAGTACTAACTTCGTCTAGGTGTAGACGTTCGCGATTGATAAGATCTTGAACACGGCCTGGAGTACCAACAACTACATGAGCGCCACTTTTAAGAGCACGCATTTGGTCGACAATAGATGCGCCACCGTAAATCTCTAGAACTTTCAAACCTTTGATGTTTTTACCAAGGTTTTTCATTTCCGCTGCAACCTGAATTGCCAGCTCACGAGTCGGAGCAAGTACAATCGCTTGCGGTTTGCGTTGGTTTAGATCGAGTTTGTTGAGAAGAGGCAGAGAGAACGCTGCTGTTTTACCTGTACCTGTTTGAGCTTTACCCAGCGCGTCAGCACCTTCCAATAGGTGTGGGATTGCCGCAGCCTGAATTGGAGTTGGTGACACGAAACCCATTCCGTCTAGAGCAGAAAGGATAGAATCATTCAGAGATAAATCACTGAATTGAATAACAGAATCTTGCATTGGGATCCTACTTAATTAAACAAAAAAACAGTCCCATATGCTCTTCCAATTCGATACTGATCCATCCAGATACTGATTCCATTCAGACGGGAACACAGCACAGTACACAACCGCGATAAGCCATTAGGGACGACTAAGGGAGGCGGATTATTCCTTAAAAGCATAAAAAAATCCAGAAAAAATTGAATTACATCACAATTTATTCTCAACAATGGTATTTTTAGCATATTTTTCCACCAACCCTACCATTCCCCGTAGATTCGCGTAACTCACAGATGAGAATTTCATCAATATTTAAGCCAATTTCTCGTGGTTAAATTGGCAAAATTCACGGCGAAATTACGCTCCACAGGTAGTAATAATAGCTCGCAATGATTATAGTGTGCCCAACTCCATAGGTAATTTAAGAAAAGATGTTTCAAGATAACCCACTACTCGCTCAGCTTAAGCAGCAAATCCAAGAAAACCTGCCTAAAAAAGAAGGCTCAATAAAAGCCACAGATAAAGGCTTTGGCTTTTTGGAAGTGGACAGTAAGACGAGCTTCTTCATCCCGCCTGCGTACATGAAAAAGTGCATGCACGGTGACAAAGTCATCGCCATTATCCGCACCGAAAATGAACGCGAAGTTGCAGAGCCACAAGAGCTGCTGGAACAAGCCGTGACTCGCTTTATTGGTCGAGTAAAAATGTTCAAAGGCAAGCTCAACGTAGCACCTGATCACCCACAGCTTAAAAAGCTATCTCTTAAAGCGAAACTAAAGAAAGGTCTAAAACCTGACGAGTTCGCCGAAGGTGATTGGGTTGTCGCACATCTTATTCGCCACCCTCTAAAAGGCGATAATTCTTTCTTCGTAGAAATTTCTGAAAAAATCACTGACGCGAATGATAAAATTGCGCCTTGGTGGGTAACGCTTGCTCAAAACGATCTACCAAACTCTGAGCCAGCAGGCATCGATAACTGGGAACTGAAAGACGACGCGGAGCTAGAACGCGTAGACATGACTCATGTTCCATTCGTCACTATCGACGGTGAATCGACTAAAGATATGGACGATGCGCTGTACGCGAAGAAAACCGTATCTGGCGATTTCGAACTCACCATCGCTATTGCGGACCCAACCGCCTACATCACACCTGAAGATGAAATGGATAAAGTAGCGCGTGAGCGTGGCTATACTATTTATCTTCCAGGCCGCAACATCCCGATGCTACCTCGCGATTTAGCGGACAACCTATGTTCTCTGATTGAAGGTGAAACCCGCCCTGCTATTTGCTGTACCGTAATGGTAAGTAAAGATGGTGTGATTGGCGACGATATTAAATTCTTCGCGGCAAACATCAAATCACATGCACGCCTAGCATACGATCACGTGTCTGATTGGTTAGAAAACGGCAGCTCTGAAGCATGGCAGCCATCTGAAGAGATCGCGACCATCGTTCGTGATCTTTATGAGTTCTCTCTTGCTCGCGCTGAATGGCGTGAGAAAAACGCAGTGGTCTTCCCTGATCGTCCTGACTACCGTTTTGAGCTCAGTGAAGATAACGATGTAATTGCTATCCACGCAGACATGCGCCGCAGTGCAAACCGTCTTGTTGAAGAATCCATGATTACCGCAAACATCTGTGCAGGTCGTACATTACGCGATAAATTTGAAACAGGTGTCTTCAATACGCATGCAGGTATCAAGAACGAGAAGATTGAAGAAGTGGTTCAACTTGTCAATCCAGAAGGCCAGTTGGAGTTCACAGCGGAGTCTATTGCTACACTAGAAGGCTTTGCTGCGTTGCGCCGCTGGTTGGCAGCTCAAGAAACGTCTTATCTAGATAACCGTATTCGTAAGTTCCAAGCATACAGTGAAGTGGGTAATCAGCCTCTGCCTCATTACGCAATGGGTTTAGACATCTATGCAACTTGGACATCACCAATTCGTAAATACGGTGATATGATCAACCACCGTATGTTGAAGGCCGTCATCCTTGGTAAAGAACCCGTACAAAAACCAGATGATCAAGTAGGCGAAGAGCTAGCTCTACATCGTAAACATCATAAAATCGCTGAGCGAAATGTCTCAGATTGGCTATATGCACGCACGCTTGCTGATGAGTCGAGCAAGAAAACTTGTTTCACAGGTGAGATTTTCGATATTAATCGTGCAGGCGCACGTGTCCGACTTCTCGAAAATGGCGCAGCAGCCTTTATTCCTGGTGCACTAATTCTTGATAATAAAGAAAGAATTGAGTGCAATGGCGACAACGGTACCATCTCTATCGATAAAGAGGTCGTATACAAACTTGGGGATACATTGGAAATTGTCCTTACGGACGTAAACCAAGAAAACCGCAGTTTAGTTGCAAAGCCAACCCAGGTATTCGCTGAACAACCAGCAGCACAAACAGAACAGACTGTAAGTGAATAATACCGAATGAAGTTAAAAGGCGCTCTATTGAGCGCCTTTTTTATTTGTTATGTAAAACGATAAGAACGAGTATGCCGAACATTGAGATCATTCGCTTTAATCACTTCACTGCGCGCAAAAGTGAGCGTTACACTGCAACACATAATGGGTTATATATTGTTGAAGAAGGTGCCCTATTAGTTCATCAACCTAATGGTGAGCAATTTGAACTTAAAGCCGGAGATTTCACACTCTATAACTCCGCAGATCTGAGCAATGCAGAAGCCGTCTCTAGTGACGGAGGCTTTAAAGCACTGGCTTTAGTCTTCAATCCAAATATATTCTGTGACTTTAAGAAAGCACACCCGATGCTACGTTCCAAAACGGAAGAAAGGCGCTTCTATCCTTTTTCAACGCAATCCAGTAGCGAAGTAGCACAATTGAAGGACATGTTGGTTAAGTTAGCGAGTCGCAATGCTCCAGACTACACACAAAGCCATATCGCAATGGCATTGCTGTCGTTGATGGTTGAGGTAGAGCCAAACATCCTATCTATCATAGATGATGCAAGTAGCCTGAGCGACTCTCAAAAAGCCATTAAGTACATTGAGGGTAATATTGAAAAAGACATCACGCTAGAAGGCTTAGCGGCTCATATGAGCATGTCCATCGCAACCTTAAAACGTCGCCTCGCCGCAGATGATCTTTCGTTTTCTCAGATATTAAAGGTGAAACGGATAAACTTCGCAGCAACCCAACTGCGCAAGTCAGAAAAATCAATAACAGAAATAGCGTTTGAGTCTGGTTTTAAAAGTGCAGCGCATTTCAGTACAGCATTTAAATCCGTTTACAACATGACCCCCAAAGACTTTAGAAACCAAGTTGTTAGGCCTAAAGTATAAATCATGTCGGCATTCGCATCCGTTGGGCTCGCCCTATTCCCAAAAACACGCTTGAGGATCGCGCTCCAACTCGTTGAGTAAGTCCTCAAGCATTCGGCTAAATGGAAGTGGCTTATAAGGCACCCACCTTAACAGCTCGTTGTGATATGTGGGAACATAGAAATACCAAAGTTGGTTGTCCTCATCAAACATGATCTTCGCGACGGGAGAAGTATACTCGCTATGCTGGGAGTCGAGGAGAAAATGCGCCCGATGAAGCTCAACGCCATTTTCTACTAGCTCATAGAGGCACTTGCCCTGTTCGACAGGCAAGTTAGCATTACGCGCAGAGCAGAGCGATTGAACTGATTTGTATAAACGACTTGTCGCCATTTGGGACACTGACATCAACGTTCTCCCGATGGATGATAGTTAGAGCTGTCGATCCTAGTATATAGCCTTTACATCATCACCGATGGTAGTTATCTACCTAACTCAAGTATAAGATAGCTATATTATCATTTGCCCAGATTATCATCTCAATCCACTTGGAAACGCTAGCTCCATCACCTCTTGACTAGAAACAATTCCCCTGTTTAGCGCTAACAGTTCACAAAAGTGTAACCTGAACGCAATATCATAAACTCTGCTTTATCCCGTATATGGAGTTTAATATGTTACGTTTTACTGTGGCGACGTTATTGGCCATAGCAGTCTCCCTCCCTACCATTGCAAAAGAAATCAACATCTCGGGTTCAACTTCGGTTGCTCGTGTGATGGATGTACTTGCTGAGGAATACAACAAAACACACCCAGACGATTACGTTGCTGTTCAGGGCATTGGTTCGAGTGCTGGTATCACCATGGTCAATAAAGGAGTAGCCGAAATAGGCATGAGCTCTCGCTATCTGACTGAAAGCGAAAAAGGTGAAGATCTCAATGTATACCCTATCGCTTATGATGGCCTCGCTGTTGTTGTAAACCGTACCAACTCTGTAGAAAACCTTTCTCAGCAACAGCTGTTTGATATTTACAAAGGTAAGATTAAGAATTGGAAAGAGGTCGGGGGCACAGATCAGCCTATCGCGGTGGTTACTAGAGAAGCGTCTTCAGGTTCACGTTACAGCTTCGAAAGCTTGCTGGGACTGACCAAAATCGTTAATGATCGCCTTGTCTCGGATATCAGCCCAAACAACTTGGTTGTAAACAGCAACAGCATGGTAAAAACCATTGTTAACCATAACACTCGCGCCATTGGTTTTATCTCTGTAGGGTCAGTAGATCGCTCGATCAAGGCGATTCAGTTAGATGGTATTGACCCAACGTCGACAAACATTAGCAATCATAAGTACAAGTTGGCGCGACCATTCCTAGTGCTATACAAAGTAGATAAGATTAGCGATGCAGGTAAAGGTTTTATCGCTTTCCTTCGTTCAGAGCAGGGACAAAAAGCGATTGCAGATTACGGTTATACGCCAGTAAAAAACTTTAATCAGTAAAAATAAAAAAGAGAGCACCTTGATGCTCTCTTTTCCTATGTAGTGTTCTCTCCGGTTTCGGAATTAGAAATGCAGTTGAATTACAGAGACCACAACCGCACCAGGTCGACGAATACCTTCAATTTCCACTTTAATTTCGCGCTCAATCTCCAAACCTTTTTTGATTGGCGTTACTTTTGTTAACGTGCTGACTGCACGAACATTATTGCCTGCTTTGACAGGGTAAGGGAAACGAACTTGGTTTAAACCCAAATTAACTACCATTTTAGCTGTTGGGAACATTGGCTTTTCTGGATCGACTGAATCCGTCAGTTTAGGCAGCAATGCTAATGTTAAAAAGCCATGAGCGATAGTTGTCTTAAATGGAGATTCAGTTGAAGCACGCTCTGGATCAGTATGAATCCATTGCATGTCTTCCGTTACCGCACCAAATTGGTTAATACGTTCTTGAGACACATGAACCCAATCACCAGTGTGAATAACTTCGCCAATTTTTTCACTTAACTCGTCATAAAGCTTTTGAGCCTCAGGTGCCATTACGATCGGTGCAGGTTGAGGTGCAACTTCTTCGTTGACGGCTGGCTGCTGGTGATCACGAACTTTTGAGAAAAGAAAGCTATTTTGAGCTTTCCCCAAAAAGTCACTCCAATAATCGCGTAACGTTGGAGACATCCAATTCATAAACTCGGATTGATGAGCAGAAATCGCATCAACTTTGTCTTTAAATAGATTTGTGACCTTCATAAACACCCTTAAGAATTCTAAGCACAACTGGCTATACCAGTTAATTTTGAATTAGTTCACAAAGTCTTGCAAATACTTTCGGGCGAACACATGTACCCTAAAAGTATGTTATGTCTTATATATCAGCAAGATAACAATAAAACACCATTTTATTGACGCGCGCCAATATAAAGTAAAAACTCTACAAATTGGTACTTTTTGTCCCTTTTTCACTCCGTTTTCAAACTGTCCAACATCACATCAGTGATCATAAAACAAGCAAACAGTACTTCTATTATAATTCAGCACTTTACAAGTTGGACTATGCTCCTTATTATACCGCCCACAACGGAGAGATGGCTGAGTGGTTGAAAGCACCGGTCTTGAAAACCGGCATACGTTAATAGCGTATCTAGGGTTCAAATCCCTATCTCTCCGCCACTTATTTAGAGAGCTCGCATTTATTGCGAGCTTTCGTCATTTTAGCTCTTAAAAAACGAGATTTAGAAATCCTCGCTCGTAAACGAATCCGGCACTTCACTATATTCCAGTTAAAAGCCCGCTAATGTTTAGCGGGCTTTTAACTTCGATTTTCTAAAGTTTAAGCAAACTTCTTAATCATTTCAGACAGGTCATTGGTGCAATTTTGCACTTTGGTGTTCATATGATTCGTTTCAGTCATCAGTTCATACGATTCACTGTACTTTAAATTAAGCGACTGGATGTTTTCATTTATTTCATCCGTTACATAAACCTGCTCTTCTATCGCGACCGCAATTTGTTGGTTTCGTTCGACGACGTCCTGAACAAGGGATTCCAATTGTTGAATGCTATCCAAAGCAGTACCTAACAATGTTACCGTTCCGGTCGACATTTCGTTACCTTTCTCTAACGCAGAAACCGCTGATTTGCTCCCATTTTGAATCCCTTCAATGGCCGATTTAATCTCTGTTGTCGATTCCTGAGTTCTTTTAGCTAAGGTTCTCACTTCATCTGCTACAACGGCAAACCCTCTGCCTTGTTCGCCTGCCCTCGCGGCTTCAATAGCAGCGTTCAACGCTAATAAATTAGTTTGTTCGGCAATACCATTGATGACTTCAACAACAGTTCCAATTTGCTCGGTTTGTTGGTTCAAACGTATGACCACTTTAGATATTTCGCCGAGCTCACCCACCAACTCTAAAACCGATTGGTTAACATTATCGATAACGCTACGGCTGTCTATCATCGTATTTTGTGCTTCTAACGTAGCCTCGGCGGTCGCTTGAGCATTATTTGATATCTCAGATGAAGAGGCTTGCATCTCGTTGACCGCTGTTGCGACCGAGTCAATCTCCACTTTCTGTGCGCTTAAGTTCTCCGTCACTTGCTGGCTATTTGTCGCAGCACTGTTAGCACTTGCGCGCGTTTCTTCGCAAGAGTCTTTTACAGACACGCCAACGCGCCCCAATAGCGCATTTGCAAATTGCTTACGCATCTTCATACCCAGCTCAATCTCAGCCAGATCGTTGATTCTTCCGCAATAAATATATTCCATGAGTGGATTATTGAAGTCTTGCCTAGCCTGTTTAGCGAGCTTCTCAACTGGTCTGGTTAATACATAAATAGAGAAAACGGAAAGTAACGCAACAACGCCAAACGCTATCACTGGTGATTGATTCATTTGTAGAATGAGTAAGCCAAGAAGGTTTGAAATTAAAAGGAAGAAGGCCGATCTCATCCACAAACGTGTACGAGGAAGATACATTTTCCACGGCTTACGATTATTTCGAAGCTTCGAATACGCTTTTTCCGCTCGCTGGATGTGTATACGCTCAGGTTTAAATCTCACTGATTGGTATTCCACAACTTCACCATTAGATTTTATAGGAGAAGCAAACGCGTCAACCCAATAATAGCCGCCGTTTTTACGTCGATTTTTGACCATTCCCATCCAGTGTTTGCCAGTTTTCAGGTGAGTCCATAAATCTTTAAAAGCCTGTTTTGGCATATCAGGATGACGCACAACATTGTGGGGTTTACCAATAAGCTCCCCTTCATCAAACCCCGCTACTTCATTAAAGTTTTCACTGGCATATTTGATGTAACTGGAGGTATCGGTAATGGAAACTAGGCTGTAACTCGAGGGGTAATCGTATTCCGTTTCACTCATAAACATGTGTCCTTACATTGATTAATTAACAAACGGCAAATATGAACTTATCGGCATAACATTCACATGCATAATGATAGGTTGATTCAAAAATAAAACAAAATTATTGACAAGCTTACTTGTTACTTAATGACTCTAGTCGCATTTTTATCCTCTAATACAAGGCTTCGTTAATATGTACAAGACTGAGCACTGTTCAAAATTAATACACAAAAGCGCTTCCGTACTGAGTTCGTAAATTGTTATAAGTAATCCACTAAAGCGAAAACAAGGAAGACAAACACAATGACTATTCACTTTCGTCAGCTTGCAGCTAAGAGAAACACGACACACTTGTTTATTGACGATTGGAAAATTAACACTCAGCAGTCTTGGGGGATATTCAGCGCGGATGGAGATATTGGCTCTCTGCTTGGAGACCTTATTTGTGATGAAATATCACCAAATAGTGGGGAAATTGAGCTAAATGGGCTGTCCGTTGCGCAAGTGTCGTTATCAGAGCAACAGCGATTACTGGAAAGAGAATTAGAAAAAGATGATACGGATTTTCTTGATCGTATCGACCAAGGAAGCACTGTTTATTCATTAATCCTAGAACAGAGCCAAGACACTAACTTAACTGAACAGCTAGTTAATGATCTCGACCTAAGTCATCTTAGAGATAGTGGCTTCCGTGTTCTCTCTACCGGAGAAACCAGAAGAGTAATGCTCGCCCGAGCTTTAGCCACACAACCTGACTTAGTATTACTCGATAATCCATTTACTGGCTTAGATATTGCGCACCGAGCTGCTCTCGCTCGCTATTTACACTCGCTTTCTCAAAATGTGCAACTACTCATAACCTTCTCTCGCGAATCTGACATGCCTGAGTGGATCAATAGCATCGCGCTTTTCAGTGCAGGAAAGCTTGATAGTACAATGGATAAGTCCAGTTGGGATAATCATCCAATCATTGGACAAATAAAATCTCAGTCAGAGCAACAGAGTGAAGAAATGATAAGCTTGATACGTCAGCATCAGCACTCGACGCCATTCAACAACCCAATATTTGAACTAAAGAATGGGGCTGTCGAATACACCGATAAGAAGATTTTTACTGACTTGAACTGGCGCATAGACAAGGGCCAACATTGGCAGGTCAAAGGTCCAAATGGTTGTGGAAAGAGTACCTTACTTGGATTGATCTTTGGCGATCATCCGCAATGCTACAGCAATGACATTGATATTTTTGGTAAAAAGCGTGGTACTGGCGAGACAATCTGGGAAATTAAGCAGCATATCGGCATGGTGTCTTCAGCGCTACACCTCCAATATCGAGTCAATTGCAGCGCATTAGAAGTCATTTTGTCAGGATTTTACGATTCGATTGGGTTGTATAACCAGCCAACTCGCAAAGAGATGAATATTGCAAACGAGTGGCTCGATATCTTACATATGAGCCAGTACAAAAAAACCTCATTCAAGCAATTAGAGTACGGTCAGCAGCGACTATTACTGATTGCAAGAGCCATCGTGAAACAACCCACATTATTGATTTTGGACGAGCCGTATCAAGGGTTAGATTTTTTGGGTAGACGGTTAGTTAAGAACACACTTGAACTCATCGCTAGAGAGAATTTAAGCCAACTATTGTATGTGTCTCACTACCAAGAAGACCGCTTAGATAGCATCAAAAATGAGTTAGAGTTTGTGTTTGATGAAAATGCTCAGTGTTATAGAGCTAACGTCTACCAATCATAATGATTTCGCTGCGCAAGCTGCTCATAAGGTAATGGTTTGGAGTACAGGTATCCCTGATGATATCTCACTCCCATCTGCTTTAAGTGTTCAGCTTGCGCTATGGTTTCCACGCCTTCAGCGATCAATTGTACTTGTAACTCTTCCGCGAAATGAACCATCGCTTTTAAGACAGAAGCACTAAGGCTAGGAATACCAATGGTTTCGACAAAGCACTTATCGATTTTTAAGTAATCTATGCGCATGTGCTGTAAAAATGCTAACGAGGTTTGGCCAGTTCCAAAATCATCGATCAGCACATCAATACCATGCACTCGCAGTGCTGCAATGCATTTTCTCGCCTCTGAATCAATGAGCTGACGCTCCGTTATCTCTACCCCTAATGAGACTTTGTTTCGGCTCAACTGTCTGTCGAGCAATTGAATTTTTCTGATCGCGTTTGGTCCGACTAAATAACCAGGCGGCACGTTAATACCAAGGTGGACAGGCTGATCAAAGCCTAATTTACTGAAGTCCTCTGCCGCTTTATCCAGAACGAAATCAGTAAGTAAAAAAACCAATCCACTTTGCTCTGCCGCAGGGACAAACTCATCCGGAGAAATGAACCCCTTACTTTGATGCTCCCATCGCACTAGCGCTTCAAACCCGAATAACTGGCCGGTATCAACGTTAACTTGCGGTTGGTAATACAGGGTCAACTCTCCTCTTTTTATCGCTCTTTTAAGATCCAGTATCAAATTGCGATGAGGATCAATAAACTTATTCAACGCATACAAGCAAAGGTAGATCACGAAAATAATTGGAATTGAGTACAAAAAATAGGAAAGTGTTCTCTGTTTGACGAAAAGATCGCTGGCTTCGCTCAAAGCTTCATACTCAAACATTTGCGACGATTTGATACCGATAGGATTACTTCCCGCTCTTAATGCTCCTTCAGGTGAAACTTGCTCATGAATAAACAGCGCAGAACGTTTTAGGCGTAAATCGTTGTTAAACCCTATTGTCGCATTAAAGTAGTCATGATCGATAATCGTTACGGCTTGATAACCGCGCTCTCCTTCCGTTACCACTAGCAAAAACTGATCGTACAAGCTATCAACACTACCAAGCGCTAGCGTTTGTCCCTTGGGAAAGGTGATGTGCTCAGCTAACGGTTTAGAGATACTTCCCAATTTCGAAGAACAAGTAATGACTCCCTCTTTCACAATGAGCATTTCTTCAATATCTCGTTCAAACATTAAGCTTTGCTGGAGCTCTTCACATCGCTCAGGGTGTAGCAGCGCCGTGCGGTTTTCTGTCTCTATTTGGAATAAAATTTCATCTGCAATTTGCACATTTTTTTCTAATAAATGATTGAGATTGTTTTGCACGCTTTCACGAGCTAAATACAAAACCTCTCCAATAACCAAGGGAATAGGCAGAAGAAAAATGATGGCTTTTTTAAAAATCGCCTTATTCAGCATATAAAAGTAACCTTTTATAAAACCGATTTACTGAGATGGTACCTCGATTCCGATACCCGCTAGCAACTCACGTTTTTTAACATTATTTGTTTGGATTAACTCAGTATGCGAAACGCTGAGTAATACCGCAAACTAAACAATGTCTTAATCACTCCTGTTCCAATTTAGTATCAAGCGCCTCAAACCTGAGACTTTAATTCGACACCATGTTATGTCTATCGGTAGTTGCGAAAGTCTTTACCTGTCTGTTTCTCATCATGTAAGAATTACCCATTAAAATTATTTTTCTTTTCTCAGTGATTAAGAATTATATTTGTCGTAACTCCTACAACACGTTACAACACTCTCATGACGACAAACAAAGCTAATGCTAACCAGGTAAACGAAAAATCACTGCAGTTGTTAATGCAAGTTGCAGTTAGTCCGTTCCCAGTTTCTGCGAAAACGCTAAGCGAGCAATTGAACGTTCCTTTAAGCAGCCTTTACCGACACTTAAAACTGCTTAAAGAGTGGAACTTGATCGAAGAAAGCGTTCACGACAAGACATTTGTCGTTGGTCCGGCGGCATTATTACTCATGCACAGCTATGAGACCGCGCAACATGGGCTCGACATGGTCGAAACCATACTGGCTAGGTTGGTACAACAAACCGGGGAAATGGCCGCTTATATGGTACCAGCGGGTTATCGTGCGCTTTGTGTCAGACAGAAAGAAAGTATGCAGGCGCTGCGTTGCAGCTTCGTCCAGGGTCAAAGTCAACCTCTGCTGCGCGGTGCCTCATCTAAAGTGATGCTCGCTTTTATGCCTCAAAGTCGATGCGAGAAAATCTTGAGATATTTTAATCAAGATCACCGACGCGACGAGTGGGAAAAAGAGCTCACAACCATCCGTAAACACGGATATGCCGTCAGTACTTCTGAGATTGACCCGGGTGTTTCAGGTATTAGCGCACCGGTAATGAAAGGAAGCAAACTGATTGGCGCAGTCTCAGTGATGGCTCCGGCCCACCGAGTCGAAAAGGATAAGCAGCGCATTATTTTACATGTACTGCAAGCGGCAAGGGCACTACCACCAGAAAGGTAATTCATCATGTTAAGCTTTTTCAAACGCTATAAACTCCATCACACCGTGAAACAGCCGCAGCATTACCCTTTTTCTTTTATGACAGTGTGTGAGTATTTGCCACCCATGTCTAAGGGCGCGTTTGAATTAGCTGATCAAAGTTTGGAAAATGCTAGTGATTGGCTTTACCAACAACATGATCATGAAACCGCTGAAAACTATGGGCACTTCAACCACGACAAACTGGAGAATGGCGAGTTTCAGGAAGCGTTAAGTCTTTCGCTTTCTCGTCACTCAATTCCGCTTTTAGTCACTAACTGTACCGAGGCAATCTTGTCCATGTTACCTGTGGTCGTATCCTATCGAGACGAAGTGGGTGTCGTAAATATCGGGCATAACATGAACTTGAAACCGACACTTGAGCCACGCTTAGGCTCTGCATTCCATTTTGCTCTTTCTCGCTATCAAAACGTACGATTGTTTTTTGCTGGCGTCAGTGAGCAAGAGACGAAGCAGGAAACGTGGGAATACGCGGAAGATCAAGGTTGTGATTGGGTGACCGAGAAAGAGTTTTCTTTTCGTCATCGCAATAACGTTAAGCAACAGATCGGCAATTACCTAGACCACTGCGACCAAATAATCATTAGTATCGACCTTGGATCTCTAAAAACCAAAAACAGCCTTGATGGCGCGTCAGAAATTGATATCCAAATGGTTCTACGCACGATTAGGCAATGTCTGGTTGCAGGTAAAGTGAGAGCAATTCAGCTCGTTGGCGATCGAGATTGCTTGGTCTATTCGAGACAAACGAAAGCCATACTAGAAGAGTTATATCAGATGGCTCCACTCATCGTTCACGCTGCATAGCGTTATAAACATTCAGAATCAGGATCGCTTCCTTCCTGATTCTGAACCAACATGCTTACTTATTATCCTTAACTAACAAATAGTTACACATATAAATCGACACACGTCACACTGGCCTCTTGAACTAACCTGACACTTACGTTGTAATAAGGCCGCTAAACTTTGGTATGACATACGAAATAAAAAATAACCAAAGTTCAATAACTAAGCGGCTTCAAAACAAAAAATTACCGCAGCTATTCCAATTTCAGTGAGCATTTGCTCACGCTCGCTTGATGCCATCTTGTTCCACTCATTAGGACATTTGATGATGCGTCTTTGCAGTATTTTCACTGCGGTTCTTTTTTTACCGCTAACCTCACACGCCACCACTTATGACGTAAAAGATCTATCTGAGTTAGGTCAACTTTGCTCACACAAGAGTTTTAGTATCGAAAGCGATGGCACGACTTATCGCTGTACAGGGAAACTAGTCCTACCCGCTGGTGATAAAATTGTCTCCTCATTACCGGAAAAAGAGATAACGTTAAAAGCAGATTATGGCATTGTGTTAGAGGGGAATAATACGATTGGTGAACCCAATAAGCGTATTTCTCTACACGCCCTCGCTACCGGATTAACGGTTAACAATGAGAAAGCTTCAAACCTCGACGATTACCAAAACAAACACACTGTCATCTATGGTGATCTTCTATCGGCATACCCAACAAAGCTGCATAACATTCTCATAGACGGGAATATTAAGCTAACAGGTTCGACACTTCACATTGATGGAACGTACAACACCATTATTGGTGATATTTCGACACACAGCACGACCAACATATTTAATACAAACATCTGTGGTAAGGTCGAATCACAAGGCGAAACACTACACCTAAAAACAAACCATCCTTTACAAGACCATTTTGTCGTCGGTAATGTTTCTGCGCACAACTCTTTGATTATAAAAGATATGTCGATCTATGGTACAGCTGAATCTGTAGGATCGTCAGCTACATTAAGTGGCTCATTCTATAGTTCCATCGCAGCAATTAAATACTTCCAAACATTGAACTTCAACAACGCTCCAAATCAGCCTAGTCAAGTTTGTGGTGAAATCCAACAAACGCCAGGAAGTGCACAAACGAAAGCACAAGACAACAAATACACGCAATACTGTGGATTGGGCGAGGCTGATTGTCACTACTCTTCCCAAGTCTGTCCAATCACCCCTCAAGATGTTCCGAATTGCAGCATGCAGCCTCCATCAGAGAACGACTTCGACCTAAGCGTCACACCATCGGACGACATGGCACTGATGTGCGGCGACGATCCTCCGCAATTTACAGCAATGACATCCAATAATGGAGAAGTTGTAAGCGCAGAAGTCAGTGCAGCCCTATCACACCCTGACTTGTTCACTTTAGAGGTGATCAAAGGTCAGCAGACATTAAAAGCAAACCAATTTATGTCTGACGACAATGGTGAGCTCGTTGTTCGAGTGGTCCCGAACGATATTGATACCATCGCGTTAGGTACTAACTACACGCTGACTTTCACTATGGCAGAAGACACCAGCAAGCAACAAACGGTTAGCTTTATATTTACGCCATTTATGTTTGAGGCCTACTCAAAGACGAAAAGCGCCACTTTAAATGAAATACGCGTTATTGCAGGTAAACCAGAAAACGTGCATACGCGATTGCTTGCTTGTGCCTCCACCGGCGAACCTGTAGTCGCAAGCAACTACAATGGTACTCCTAAGGTTTTTCATCCATTGGTTCAACCATTAGGAGGAAGTGAAGGAAACTTTAGCTATTCAGCGGAATTTAAAGACGGCTTGTCTGAACATGGTCTTATCACGAACGAGTCCGGCATATTTGAAGTGACATTGTCCGATCATTTTGAATGTGAGGGATTTGAAGAGTGTCCAGAAGAAGGCAAAGTGGAAGTGAAAGGGACATTTAATGTGCACTCGCGACCATGGACACTCGCTATTTGTGACAACCAACGTGCTTTGCCTTCTGGCACCTCTGAACATGGAGAAGGGTTTCTTGCTGCCGGAGAACTTTTCTCTCTAACGGTGAAACCAATCATTTGGCAAACTGACGGCTCTGTAAGTGGTTCTGTTGAATCAGCACGTTATTGTGATGCCTCTATCACCCGTAATTTTATGCTTGATGACGCTCCAGCAGCATCGGTTGTCTTGTCGAGTGAGCAACATACGCCATCAGAGACAGCGAACCAAACCTCAAAATTGCTAAAAAGTAGTGACTCACTGGCTCAGGCGCATAATTCAGCCAAGAATGATCAATTCGTCTTTAATGGATTATATTGGGAAGAAGTCGGGAGCTTGAGAGTAAAAGCAAACCTAGAAAGTAAATATCTAGGTATGACTGTGAACGAAGGCTATCGTTACGTTGGTCGTTTTTATCCAAAATATTTTCAAGTGCAAGACCAAGAATGGCACTACCCACATGGCCAAACTTTTGCTTACATGAATCAACCTTTTGAGAAAGTCACTTACGATGTTGTCGCACTCAATGCGAATAAGGAAAACGTGAAGAATTACGTCCACTTTTCGTCTAACCTTCAACAACATTTCGATTTAGGCGAGCTAAGCTCATACTCCGATCGGTTTTTGCCGCCTAAGCCTAAGAAGGTAGACTGGAAACTACTGGGTAGCGCGAGTGTTGGAACGTTTGTTATAGAGAAGCCCTCGACCAATGCGACTTGTAACAATAGCCCATGCTGGAAAAAGAACACGACAGATAAGCAATATCCTGATGGTCCATTCAATACCGAGACTAATAGTGATATCAGCCAAATAGGTTTAGTCTCAGTAAAAGCCGTTGATGAGGTAAACTTCTTCGACGATAGCGAAGTGCTCACAAAACAACCAGACATTCGATTCGGTCGTTTGAACTTTCAAGATGTAGGTGGCAACCAAGGCATGGTGATCAAAGTGCCACTTGCTGTGGAAATTTGGCAAAACGGTCGATTTACGACTAACTTCGATGACAACTCAACAACGGCGAATGGTGAATATTACTTCAGCACGCCAATTTGGTCGCATGCGCCTGCAAACAACGCCCTGCTTTCTGGCGTTGGAACGATGAGTATTGGCAGGATAACCGATATCGTTGCAAGCCAAATTGACTCAGCGCGCGAGCAAATACAATTCCATCTAGATTTAGACAGCTCAGGCAATCGCATCCCTTGGCTGAAATACGATTGGGATAGCTCTACAAGTGAAGAGGAAAACCCACCCGTCATTGTTACGTTTGGTATTCACCGAGGAAACGATCGCATTATTTATCGTGGTGAACCAAATATGCTTGGCCTAAATTAACGCGAAACGACAAAACAAAAAGAGCCCCTCAATTGAGGGGCTCTTTTCACACAGACTGTGTAATTTACTTTGCGCCACGACGCGCTTTCAGGCGCTTTACCATAGCAAGACGACGCTCTGCCGACCCTTGGTCTGTTGCCGACTGGTTCGGGTTATTACGACGACCTTGACGATTCTTAAACGCTGGTTTTGAGTGCAGCTTTTCAATGTAAGATTCACGCTGTTTTGGTTCATAGCCTGCAAGCTCAATACGGCGAATGCGTTGCTGGATCAGATTTTCAACCTGAACAACCGTGAGCTCTTCATCTCGGTTTACAAATGAAACGGCATGACCTTGTTTACCTGCACGGCCTGTACGACCAATTCGGTGAACGTAATCTTCCGCTAGGAAAGGCATGTCATAGTTCACAACGTGAGGTAAATCTTCAATATCTAGACCTCGAGCAGCGACATCGGTAGCCACCATGACACGTGCTTTACCGGACTTGAACTCTTCTAACGCACGACGACGAGCACTTTGAGCACGGTCACCATGACAAACCACCGCTTTGATACCATCAAGTTTCAGCTCTTTTACCACTTCGTTTGCGGTCTCTTTGTAGTTCACAAATACCAACACTTGTTTCCAGTTCTTACGACCAATTAGCTCTGAAAGCAGTTCCGTTTTTCGCTCTTGATCAACTGGATATAACACGTGAGCAACTGTCTGTGCTGTCGTATTCGCTCGCTCAACTTCAATACGCTTAGGCTTACGCAGGATATCTTTTGCTAACAGATTTAGTTGGCTCGAAGTCGTTGCTGAAAACATCATAATTTGCGGATCAGTATCCACATCTAGCATGATCTTACGAACTGCATGAATAAAGCCCATATCCAAGATACGGTCTGCTTCATCAAACACCAAAAACTCTAAGTGTGCCACCGAGACATTACCTTGTTCGATGTGTTCTTCCAATCGACCAGGTGTAGCCACTAGGATATCTACACCATTTTCCAGTGCCGCAACCTGAGAAGACATTTTACGGCCACCGAAAATCGCCGCCACCGACAGATTGGTGTACTTCGTATAAGCTTTGATGTTGTCAGCAATTTGTTCAGCAAGCTCGCGAGTTGGAGCCAAGATAAGTGCACGAGCAGTCTTACGAGAAGCGCTACGGTTACTGTCTAACAACTGCTGAATCATAGGCAGAGAAAACGCAGCCGTTTTACCAGTACCTGTTTGTGCTGTAGCGAAAATATCATGGCCTTTGCGAGCCATTGGAATCGCCTTCTGTTGAATTGGCGTTAACTTTTCATAACCGCATTCTGCCAGTGCTTTAACCACTTCTGGCGCAAAACCTTGAGATGAAAATGACATTGAGCGTATTCCTTAAACAAACCACTAAAAATAGCTTTAAAAATTTAGCCGTCCACTATACCCGAATTTGAGTGATTTATCTCACTTTTCTCATTGAAATCCTACAAAAGAAAAAACGGTGAGCACAGATATATCAGTGGTTCACCGTTTTCGTTTAACCTTTGCGCAATTTAATGTTTGATGCCAGATAACTGAAGGAGAATTCGCTCAAGCTCATCCCATGGCAACAGCTGAGAATCTATCACTTCTAATCGTGATTCAAAGCCTTCTAAGCTGATTTCATTCACCGACACGACTCGGTTGGCAACATTAAACGCGTAACAACCTTGATCCGTATTGACCACTGCTTTAACACGCTCTGCGGTCAAGTCCGAAAGCATAGAGAAAAGCTTTTCAAAATCAAACTTATACTCTGCCCCAAACAACCACCCACAACTAAAATAACCCTGCCCTTTGTTCTCTTTGCGCACAAAGGCTTCATCAGGCGCCAACTGGAATTGAGGCTCTTGATGAGCGTGGTCATGATGATGTGACTCGATATGGGAAGAAGCGCTGCCGTAAACCCGTTCAATATCCAAGACTTCTATCGGCAACTCACCGTCATGAATAAGCTTACTGAATACTTTTGAAGGGGATTGGTCCGTCACCCAGTCATTAAACACATCAAGGTCGTGGCTGGAACATAGGTCAACCTTACTACCAATAACCACATCTGCACTGTCTAACTGGTCCACGAAGTTTTGGTTAGAAAGATACTTTTCATCACTTAAGTTACGCGGATCAACCAAGGCAATCGTCGCTTTAAGATCAACGTAAGGTTCATACTGCTGTGAGGTAAGCGTCGCGATAACCTGTTTGGGATGACCAAGGCCTGTCGGCTCAATCAATAAACGGTCCGGTTTTTGACGCAATAATGCTGTGATACCTACCGACATCGGCACACCCGCAGTGCAGCACATACAACCACCCGGCACTTCTTTAATCAGCGCGCCTTGGTCGGTCATCAATGCGCCGTCGATGCCAATCTCACCAAATTCATTGACCAAAACCGCCCAGTTTTCTTTTTCCGGTTTGTTCTTCAGTAGATTTAAAATCGTGGTCGTTTTACCGACACCCAAAAATCCGGTCAGTATGTTGGTTGGTACTCGATTTGACATGCTTATCTCCGACACGTTAGTGCATTAATGCTCCAGCAAAGTATACGGAGAATGTGACTCGCTTCAACGCTTTTTATCGCACGCATCAAGCTCATTGCGTGATGCGTTGGAACACATTTTTCGAGCTTGTTTGGGTTGACTTATCAACTCTGAACGCTTCATATCAGACAGGTATCTACTGGTATAAATAACGCAAGTAAAAAACGCGATAATAGCGACTACGATGGGAAGAACTCCGAGCGTGTTTTCGAATTTAAGCGCAGCAATAGCCAACGCGAAAACAACGACAGAGATAAGTGCGATTGACTTACTTTTGTTGCTTTTCATAATAACTCGCCTTTCGTAAAGTTAGCCCCTAACACCTCCTGTACTAGAGGAATGCCAGTTTGAACAACATCCAACCTGACTATTCAATGCTACTCCTTTCGCTACTTGTGAAATTTGACAAAGCTAACATTTACTACAACATCAAACGACGAGCTTATTATTATCTTTCAAACACTTACTGAATTTTAAAACACTTACTAGCAAATCGTTCCACCGCTTACCAGGATATCGCTATCATTGGCAATACAAACTTGCGCCACCAGCTTTAGTCCTTCGACTATCATGTCCAAAGACATAGAAGGCTGACTGCCATCTGCTGCTTGTTCTGGCAATAATGGAATATGAACAAACCCGTGACGAATCGGATTGTCTTTCAAGTAATGTTGGATCCCATAAAAGAGATGGTTACATACAAATGTTCCAGCACTGTTGGAAATCTGGCTAGGTATACCCTGCGTTTGCAATGCTTGCACAACACGCTTTATCGGTAGTGTCGAGAAGTAAGCATCAGGCCCATCAGCCACCACGGGTTCATCAATCGGTTGATGACCAGCGTTATCTGGAATACGAAAATCATCAACATTAATTGCGACACGCTCTGGGGTTATCGCGCTACGCCCGGCCGCTTGCCCTACAGTAATCACACAGTCTGGCTGGTGCGCTTCTATTGCTTCAATAACGACTTTCACCGAGTCATATCGAACTACGGGGACTGGGCAAGTAACTATCACACCGCCTTTTATGGCCACAGCCTCTAATTGCTTGACCGCTTCTAAGGCGGGGTTAATGGCGTCACCACCAAAAGGTTCAAAACCGGTAATCAGGACTTTCTTCATAACAGCCTTTAGGAAAAGAGTTTTACAAATTATTGCACTCCCCTTCACCCCATCCAATAGCAAAAGTATTGATGAGATAAACCAGACAACATTATGTGACTCATGTCTAACCAGCGAGGGTTTTCACTTTATTGAATCTAGACAAGTTCCGGACTATCGAGACTAACTATCGATGATTAGTGGCAGGGCAAGGTTCTCTCATTACATGACGCACGTAGAAGCTTGGTTTCCACGCTTAACTTAGGTAGAGTACGCGACCGCAATGCAATTCGAAGAGATTGAATACAATGAATATTGATAACCATGTAATCGAAACGATTGAAGAGTTGGAGGCATTTCTGCATTTAGTAGAAAGCGGCGCTCTAGGCCTTGAAGGTGTCACTGGCGTTGCGCTAGCCACCTCAAATACCGATGGCCGTCCATTTGTTGCCCTATTAGGAGAAAAGCACCAATTGCTCCTTGGCCGCTGGGTTTCGCAGCACGTATATGACAATGGTAAAGACATCGTTCGTAACGGCCCAACCAGAAAACACTAAGCGCTCGACGCCACCTATAACATCACGCCGTCTTATACACCAAGCGTATGCTTTGAAAGCAATGCGCTTGGTGTACTCAAAAAATAAAAAAGAAAAGGCTAGCCTTTATTAATTTTGTCGGTATACTGCACATCAGCTCTTACGGAAAGAGCTATTAATGTAATTAAAGATCAAAGTTTCTCTCAGTTCCACATCGAATTCCTCGTTTACGTTCCTGCGACAAAATAGTTATCTCTAAAATCATATAGTAGCACTTGATATTAGCTAAAAATTCAATATTTAAAACAATCAAATATAGAGGTATCTATGTCTAATAAATTAACTGGTTCAGTAAAATGGTTCAACGAAACTAAAGGTTTTGGTTTTATTTCTCAAGACAATGGCGGTGATGACGTATTCGTTCACTTCCGTTCTATTGTTTCTGAAGGCTTCAAAACTCTTACTGAAGGCCAAAAAGTATCGTTCGTTGTTGAACAAGGTAACAAAGGTTTACAAGCAGCTGAAGTAACTGCACTGTAATTCTTTGTGTGGCATCAATGTTGTTGGTGCCACAATCCCCTTCCACTTGTTACTGCCCTTACTATTCTCTATCTAAGTTTATATAGCCAAATCACTTACCTCTCCCACACCATCATTAATCACTTTCAATAAAGTCACTTTGGTATACATCTTTAGGTAATCACACAACCTACCTTGCAATTCCAGTTTGGAACTAAATTAATCTCATTTATATCTGAATCACTTCGCCTCATGCTTTGCTCATAAAAATAAAGTTTATAAAATAAAAGCGATTGGCGAATATAAGAGAAAAAATGAAATTAAATATATCTGCTCAATCAATAAATTCTAATAACTACGAGCACATAATCCCTAGCTAAGAGGTTGAGTCAGCACTGAAATGTCATTACATGAAGCCATTTATCGGACAACACTTCATAGGGACAGCGTCTGGAGTCACATACTTCGCGGGATTTGTTGAGTTAGAGGAACCGAATCGAAGGTCTCATTCCTTTATCAAGTTTCCAAAATGGTGAGTTCGAATTTGATGTAGTCAAACAAAAAATTTCCAGCCAGAGCGCCACGTTTACTTTCGGGACCAAAGTGCACGTGTTGGTTAAAGACGCCGATTCGAGACAAAGAAAGATCATGTTCAACTCAAAAGACGCGGAACACTCGGTAGGTTAGCCTGTTTTAGGTTACTTTCTAATCCATTAATCAAAAATAAAAAATAAGCTTTTAATACCGCAATTAACTTGTGACATTTCGCTGACATCGACTCATTCTAAAACCCTAACATCTGACAAAGGAGACGAATCTAATTTTTGTTTCCAGACACCATCGCAGAGTGTATTTCCAGCACTCTGTTTGCCTCGAGAGGTTCTTATGACAGCCTAGGATCTCTCGAGGCTTTTTTGCACCTATTCAAACCACCTGATTCTACATCCCAACTATTATCCCCTACCCAAGCTGTACTTTTTAACTAGTTCACTAGATCTACAATTGTTATTTAAGCAACTGATCACACAACCTCTTCCAAATTTTGGGTATAAAGTATCAATACTTTCGTTAACTAGGATGTAAATAATGAAAAACTCGTTTGATCTCACTATGCCCAACGAAGAAGGATACTTTGGTGAATACGGTGGTAGCTTTGTTCCACCTGAGCTTGAACAAATCATGCATGACATCAACGCAGCTTATGAGGAATGCAGCAAAGATCCTGAATTTAAAGCGGAACTCGCTCGCCTATATAAGCACTTTGTTGGACGACCTAGCCCAATCTTCCATGCGGAAAACTTGTCTAAAAAATACGGAGCAGACATCTACCTAAAGCGCGAAGACTTAAACCATACAGGCGCACATAAAATTAACCACTGCTTAGGGGAAGCCATTCTCGCTAAAAAGATGGGTAAGAAGAAACTGATTGCTGAAACTGGCGCAGGGCAACACGGTGTTGCGCTTGCTACAGCCGCGGCATTGGTTGGCTTGAAATGCGATATTTACATGGGTGAAGTTGATATCGCCAAAGAGCATCCGAATGTCGTCCGCATGAGAATCCTTGGTGCTAATGTCATTCCTGCCACTCATGGGCGCAAAACCCTCAAAGAAGCGGTAGATTCTGCATTCGAAGCTTATCTGAAAGATCCTGATACACAACTTTATGCGATAGGCTCTGTCGTTGGCCCTCACCCATTCCCTAAAATGGTACGAGATTTCCAATCAATTATCGGTAACGAAGCACGAGTTCAATTCAAAGAAATGACCGGCAAGTTACCCAATAATCTCGTCGCATGCGTTGGAGGTGGTTCTAACGCGATGGGGCTATTTACTACTTTCTTAGAGGATGAACAAGTCGCCATTCACGGCGTTGAACCTGCGGGCCGCTCTTTGCAAAAGGTTGGCGAGCATGCTGCAACACTCACACTCGGTGAGCCAGGTATCATGCACGGATTTAAGTCTTACATGCTTAAAGATGCGCAAGGCGAACCTCAGGAAGTGTACTCTGTAGCAAGTGGCTTGGATTACCCATCGGTTGGGCCTCAGCATAGTTACTTAAAAGACATTGGCCGTGTCAATTACGGCTCAATCAGTGATGACGAAGCGATTGATGCCTTCTTTGAGCTGTCTCGTGAAGAGGGAATAATCCCTGCTATTGAATCCTCACACGCTGTCGCTTACGCAATTAAACTCGCACAGCAAGGAGAAACCGGCTCAATTTTGATCAACTTATCAGGCCGTGGTGACAAAGACATTGATTTTGTCGTTGAACACTACGGCGCAAAATACGGCATTGAATCACTCATATAGCCTAACTCCGTAGCCTAACCCTACATGCAAAAAGCTACCTGGTACTAGGTAGCTTTTTGTTTTTGTCTACTATTTTAAGAAGCAAGTCCCTTTACTCACTGCTCTCACTATACCTTTAGAGCATAATTCGATTAACCGATAAGAGCTGGAATGCCTGGAAGCTGACCAACAATAGCAAGGGAGCCTGCACAAACGATAAACGCAGTGCCAGGAATCAGATATTTATCTTTGCGCGATAGTTCGTTAGCACGCTCATGGTCGCCGATAAGCCCGAGGTTATCCAACAGCATCGTGATTGCCCAACCGAAGACTGGATTAACGAATGCACAGGCAAAAATACAGATACCTGCACTGAGTGAATCTTTATGCTTATGGATCATCTGCATACCCGCTTCAAGGAGTGGTAAGAATACACCCACAATCAAAGCAACGCGCAGAACAGGTTCCCACATTGCTAGATCCATTGGGTAGCCAATTACCGCCGCCGCAATACACATGAAACCCGTCAACAGAGCGCCACCTGGAATAGGACGCTTGGCAATTGCGGCAGGAATCATGTACGTTCCCCAAGAAGAAGCTAGGTTTCCGCCCCCTAAGAGTGAACCAACCCCCTGACGAACAGATGCTCCGACCATCGTGTCGTCGACATCCATGAGTACACCTTTCGCTTCTTTTGGGTAGTTAAGTTCTTGAAACACACGATGGCCGAGATAATCAGGGGACCACATAGCGACTGCCAGTAGAGCAAATGGAGTCACGGCAATAAAGTGCTCTAGGGTTGGCCAGCCTAGCTGCCAGCCTGTATCTTCACCCCACCAGTAGAATGGACTGAAATTAGGCAGGCCCGGTTCTGTGGTAAAGGCAAACTCAGCGCCCATCAAATAAGCAACAATACCCGCGAGTGCAGAGCACAATGGGATAGCGAGCCAACGTTTATTGATCTTGGCTAAGTAAGCGTAAACCATAACGGTTAGGCCTATGACCACAAACGAAATGTAACCTTGGTCCGTACTTGCAGCCCACGCTTCCGTCTTATTAATTTGCCCGAGCAACCCAACGGCACCAAGGTAGATCAACAACCCTCCTCGAACCCCGATACCAGTCAGAGTCATGAGTTTAGAGCCACCTTTGGTTAAGGCGAGAATTAACCCAAAAACACATACCATCAAACCTAGCGCGAGAGGGTGCCCTCCTGCAGCTGCAATCATAGGAATCAGCGGTATCATTGGGCCATGGGTTCCCGCTAAGTTTGCATTCGGGTTTAGTATGGCAGAAAACAGGATGACGAACAGGGCTCCAGCGATAAGTAATTCGTAACGCACGTTTTCTGCAATGAATTCCGGAGATAAACCAAACTGAGCAGCAAAAGCGGAAACCATGGCAGTGACCATAACCACTTTACCAATGGTTGCTGCTAATGCCGGTACCCAGTCTTCGATTTCAATACTGTAATCACGTGAGGGCAAATGAATTCCCCAGCGACGGAAACTCATGACGGTTAAATCATGATTTAGAAAGTCTTCTCGGTTTTCAAATTCATGCGGTTTTTTGCGCACATCCCTGTAAAAAGTCTTACTTTTGTCAGACATTGAGTCATCCTTTTATGTTTCAACGTTGAACTACGTCAACTAGAGTTTCGCTTGGTAGACAGGCCTTCGACCAATACGAGACAACACCCACATCAAACTTCTAGGCCATACTAAGAAAGCGGCATGAACCAATTTTGATTTTGATCTTATTAAGCATGTGTTGCTATGGGTAGGAATATTAGACATTAGTAAAAGAACAACAAAAATCTCACTTATTACACAATAATTTAACATCGAGCTAGGACGCTTGAACTTTTATGAGTCATTTTTGAGCAGAGAGCCAAGTAGAGCGGCTAATTCCGATTTATACTTTCAAGGTAGAGAGCACTGTGCTCGCATCCATCGCAAAGTAACTATCGATATCTCTACATTGTATACTTTGTTAAACTCCGCCCTTTAATGAGTAAGGCCCTTAAAAATGATGACTGACGAAGAGAGAATCGAGCTGCAACAGAACAATCCACTGCACGGATTAAAGCTAGAGACTATGTTGCAAGAGTTAGTGGATTTTTACGGCTGGGACATTCTAGATACAGCAATGCGTTTTAATTGCTTTAACACTAAGCCTTCGATTGCAAGTAGCGTGAAGTATTTAAAGAAAACCGAATGGGCGAGAGAAAAATTAGAAAACTTTTACCTTTATCGCTTTAAGCGCATGCCACGCGCGAGCGAAGAAGAATACAACTTACCACCAAGAGCTCGTACCTTCCCTCATGGCCTTGAACCTAAAGAGCCAATGCCGCTAACCGTTGACTCTATTCTTAAGTCACAAGCCAAAGCAGCGTCTGCATTTAAAAAGCGTTCACCTCGCGGACGCCCTGCTCGTCGCCAATAACACTATCTTGAAAAGCAATAGAGCCCTACTGGTAGCTCCAGCAGGGCTCTATTGTTCTTTAAAGGAATGGCTAGAAGCGAAGACTCAAGCTAGTGAGCATTCCCTTTCTCCAGCAACTCCCGTAAGTAAACTCACATGTAGTTTACGTTTTCTATTGATTGCGCTTTTTCTTCTTTTTACCCGTACCTGCTGGCTTCGCTCGCGGCTTCATTGGTAAAAAGTAGGCTTCACTCTGATCGTCTTCCACTTCAAAACCGACTACCTGCTCGCGTTCAAGTTGGAACTTATTTTTCTTTTCTATCACTTTGAAATGGTGGTAGTCGTCGTAATCGATAAGAGATAACCCTAAACCTACTTCACCAGCACGACCACTACGACCGATTCGATGCATATAATCAGCAGGGCTACGCGGAAGATCGAAGTTAATCACCACTGGAAGTTTTTCAATATCAAGGCCGCGTGCTGCGATATCGGTGGCAATAAGAACTTGAATCTCGCCAGACTTAAAACCGTCAAGGACACGAGTACGAGCGCCCTGCCCTTTATCACCATGGAAAACTTCAGCGGTAATACCGCGTTTTGACAACTTTTGAGCTAAATGGTTACAGGCATTCTTAGCGTTCACAAAAATCAGAGTCTGTCGCCACTGATGCTGTTTGATTAAGTGCGCGAGTACCGCCGTCTTCTCACCTTTATTTACACTAAACACGCGCTGCACCAAAGTGCTGGCTTCTGCGCTCTGCAACTGAACTTCAACAGGGTCGCGGAGCAACTGCTGAGCCAACGTCGTCACTTTATCAGGGAAAGTTGCAGAAAATAACAGCGTCTGTTTCTTCTCTGGGAGTAACGCAAGAATCTTATTCAGTTCTTCGGTAAATCCGAGGCTCAACATACGGTCGGCTTCGTCAAGAACAAGCGTTTTTACTTGGTCCAACTTAATCGCGTTACTGGATACCAGATCAAGTAATCGACCCGGCGTTGCAACAATGATGTCACAGCCACCACGAAGCGCCAGCATTTGTGGGTTCACCGATACACCACCAAATACGGCAACCGTTTTGATCTTATCTCTGAGATGGTATGAGTAAGATTTGACGTTATATGCCACCTGTGATGCCAACTCACGAGTTGGTACTAAAATCAGGTGGGAAACGAAGTTGCCACGGCGATTGTTTGATTCGTCTTGCTGAACAATTTTTTGCAAGATTGGCAGCGAAAAAGCAGCGGTTTTACCAGACCCCGTATTGGCACCACCAATAATATCTTTCCCTTCAAGGATATCAGGAATAGAACGGGATTGAATGGGCGTCGGTTGGCTGTATTCCAACGCTTCTAGTCGCTCGACTAATGTTGGAATCAGGCCAAGATCGGCAAATGTCGCTTGCTGTGTTTTATCTGTCATTACAATGAGTGGCTCAGTGCTAGTAAAGGCCGTGTATCTTATGCTATTTCGCGTCTGGATGTTAGAGATAATGGCCCAAACAGAAGATTGGTGAAAGAAGCACTATAGGGTTCAGGAACTTCCTTTCACTAACATGAGTTAATGGTTTCGATAACCAATACTCTACGACCAAGATGGTAGCGTTCGCGACAAGCAAAGGGAAAAGGAGCCAGGCATTCTGACTCCTGTAAAGCAAAATACAGCTTGAGAAAACCCTATAGCTTATAATTGGCGAAAAATGCGTTACGACAAATAGAATATTAGCAACTAATGGATAACTTCAAGTATTGAGAGCTAGCGCATGACATGTACATACGCTAGCAGGGTGCTTGTGCCAAGAGCTTGAAAGATGATTTAACCGCACGAACTAGGGTCTAAAACATACGTCCGACTTGAGGATTTTAATGTAAGTTCTTGTTCAGAAGTACATTCAATATAGTCATATTGCTTTATTTTTTCTCTCGTGTTGTTATCTAACCATATGGCAGAGGCAATAGAACTTAATACTATTATCGCTATAGAATATAGCCCTGTTTTTGTCGAAAATGGTACTTTTAGTAATAGTTCTGTTGACCTGTGTAGCATAGCTATGGGAATGATCGCTATAAAACCAAATATTAGAAGGCCTACAAAAGAAGCAACATTGTTCACTAAACCTGCTAGTTTTACTTTAGGAATGATACCGATTGAGTTGTTAATGCTAATTAACTCATTAATTGAGCTGTAGCTCAACCACACCATAAAAACCATAAGAGGCCAACTAGCCATCACTTTAAGCCAACGCTTTATCTTTAGTCTTCGGTTAAATTTTTCATTAGAAATCATTAATAGTTTTCTCTACTTGATTCTTCATCGGTTCCGTGAATTTAAATTGGTCATCTAGTTTAGATATTTCCTTTCCTACAATAAACGCAGTAACAGCGAAAATACCAAGTGTTAGAGCGGTTGGCACAACAAGTACCGTACTTAATGTTGCGACTCCCAGAATAGTTATTCCTTGAGCGATAACTCCTGCGGCAATGCCCTTAGATATATCCGCTGTAAATTGGCCGACCACTTCACCTAGCGTTTTTTCATCATGTAGAATGTAGTCAACCGCATTAACCGCACCACTAAACACAAGTTCAACATAGATGTTGCCTTTCAAGAAACTGACATCGCCTTGAACAGTATTTAGAGCATGACCAATTTTAAGCATTTGTGGTGTTGCTTCTTGCCAACGGATACCTAGGTCTAAATATTTAGGCTTGTAGTTCTCAACCACAATATTCATTACACCATTGATATTGACAGCTTTAGCGGTTGCCCCCAACCGCCAAGCTCTTTAGCGACCTCATAAGCGCCTTTAAGCCCCATGCCTACGCCAGTGTAGTCCTTGCCGTTCGAAAGTTGTCCATGCGAGTCTTTGATGAGCAAGTCTAAATACTCGTTACCTTCTTCAACAGTCAGTACCGCAATACTCACGTTCTCTTGTTGAGAGGTGTCCCACTGATATTCTTTAGCTTGCTTTTGTAAATCATCGTTCCATTCTTTTTCTGTTAGGTCGTAAGCTTGTTGGACCGCTTTGCGTTCAGCAAGAACGCGCTCTCTATTTTCAGCCCATCGTTTCTCATCGCTCGCGGTAGATCTCAGCTCTTCCTGACGTTCTCAGCGTTGACGTGCTGCTCGTTCTCTAGTGGTTTCTTGTCTTTCTTCTGGGGCTACAGGAGAGGATTCATATCTCATGGGAGTCGGTTTTACTGATAAATAAAAAGGATAATAACAATATTTTCAGTGATTTATCATCCCCAACAAGATTGCATGATGATTTAACCAATTAAATAGGCAGTTTGACTAATCAAACAAGCACAATGAAGGCTCAATAGTGTTGAGTTACATTCAATCGGATAACTTTTCGTAGGGTAAAACGTACGAACCAAATTTTGTAGAGTATTTATTCCAGTTCTTTTTTGGGGCAATAAAGAGTTAGCCTAACGGTCTGGCTCTTTTGAATGAAAAAATAGACTGGTGGGAGAACTTGTAAGGCTGTGGCAGGTTACACTCACTTACTCCTTAGGCAGGTGACCAGTTTCCTTCGCAAGCTTTTGCATCGCCTCGGCAAACGTTGTTGTCCCGCCTTTAGCTTTAACCTGTATTACCTTATATCCCAACTTTTCCAACGCTTGGCGCTCTGCCAAAACAGCTTTGTCATCTCGCTGGCTACCTTGAGCTGGCTGATGAATGTAACATCCCTCTAGTTTACCATCTTCGACCAATTGGTGGTGTTTCAGCGCATCGATATCAAAATTCATAATAAGTCTTTTCATTAAGAGTGGGAGTTTCTGTGGCTAGTTACATACGCTTCAAAGGCTTCACGACACTATCTAAGCCTTCAATTTTGAGCGCTAAACATAGCTTGAGCAAATCCCCTAGCTCGCCGCTTGGCCAGCCCTTTTTATCAAACCACAGTAAGTATTCTTCAGGCAGGTCGATTAACACTCGCCCTGCATATTTCCCAAATGGCATTTGCATTCTAGCGAGTTTAATGAGGTTTTCTTTTTCTAACATAAGTGACAGAGAGTTAAGGTAACTCGCCCAAGGGTAACACTGGTTCTCCCTCCTCACCAGCAAATCGCAGTCACGTTTATTTTGGCGGCCTTGACTCGCTTTGTGCTAGAGTACGCGGCATAAAAAATGAGAACGAGAAAGCAATGAAGTCACCTTGTCGAGCAGCATGTAAAAATAACGCCGGAATATGCTCTGGTTGTCACCGGACGATGGATGAAATCATCCAATGGAAAGACAAAACCGATCTCCAACGAGATGCGATTATCGAACAAATCGCAGGAGAAGATTCAACGCACAGTTGTCCTGAGTGCGGGACTCAAGCCCATTGTGATATCGCCGCAGGCAAAGAGACATGCTGGTGCTTTACTATTGAAACCCGTGATTTACCCAAGCCAAGCGCCAACCAGCTGTGTTTGTGCCGAAAATGTCTAGAAAAAAAGCCAGTCGCGTAATACGACTGGCTTACTGATCATCGTTTTCTGACTGGTGTTTATTTAGCGGTTAAAGCGGACGCTTCAAACTTAATGCCTTCCCACCCTGTCACCATAAAATTACGAATATTCTGGTGATCGCTGTTCTCTGGATGCTGCAATACATCTTCACGATAAAAACGGCCAAAGCAGGCTAGCGTCGCTTCTTTGTCTAGGTTGTTTAGCAAACCGAAAGCGAAGATCTTACACGAACCGTTGTTCTCGCCTGCATTGTTTTGTGTCTCACCATTTACAAAAGCGGTTGGCTCAAACGTATAGTTATCTTCGATCACCGCCATCGTTGCTTCAAATTCGACCTGCTCTGGTGACGCTGCCAATAAATCTAAAAACGATTTTAATTCCATTATTCCTCTATCCCTACTTCATCATATTGATGACACATTAGTTTCATAAAAAGCCAATATAAGAGTCATCAATCATACATATATTCAGAGCCTTACCAAATCAAACGTCATTCAGCGCTCTATCATTCCAATTGCGGAAATGGACAGCAGCATAAAACCCATGCTGATTGACAACCTATCGGATTGATAAGGAGATATCATGATCACCCCTTTAAAGGCAATCGGTGTACTCGCATTGTCATCACTTGCCATCGCGTGTTCATCACAACCCGAAGATACCGTGGCTTCATTCGCTACACAATGCAAACCTACCACTGCACCCGTTACTGGGGAAACGTCAATTCAAGGTTTAACGTTTATCGGAACATCCGTTGCTGATGCTCCATTCGACACATCGGCAGCTGAAATCGTCAGTTATGACGCTTGTACGGATAAACTCTATGTGGTTAATGCTCAAACAAAACGTGTCGATGTACTTTCTATGGATGACAACGGCGTACCAACGCAAAGCGCATTCATTGATCTCAACAGCGCTGGCGAAGCAGCGGGCATTGAAATTGGCGCAGCAAACAGTGTCGCTGTATTCAATGGTTTGGTAGCAGTTGCGATTGAAAACAGTAATAAACAAGCGAATGGTATTGTTGGCTTGTACCGCTCCGACGATTTGTCATTAGTCATGACGTTTCCAACAGGCGCATTGCCAGACATGGTTGGCTTCTCGAAAGATGGCCGATACATCGCAACCGCTAATGAAGGAGAACCAAACAGCGATTACAGCATTGACCCTGAAGGTAGTATCACTTTGATCGATCTGAGCCTTGGTGTTGCTCAAGCAGAAGTGTCACAAATTGGCTTTAACGAATTTGATGATTCACGAAAAGCAGAGCTTCCAAAGAATGTGCGTATTTCGGGGGTAAACGCCACCATCGCACAAGATCTAGAGCCGGAATACCTCACTTTTGCAGATAACGGCAAAATCTATGTCGCGCTACAAGAAAATAACGCCATGGCAATCGTCAATCCAGAGAGCAAATCGGTAGAAAAAATTGTTGGCTTAGGTGAGAAGTCTTGGTCGGGCGCTAAACTCGATGCATCCAACAAAGACAAAATCATTGGGAACTTGAAAAGCTACCCACAACTGGTTGGCTTATTTATGCCTGACACCATCGACAGCTACTCAGTGAATGGGAGTACTTACATCGTATCGGCAAATGAAGGCGACGGGCGTGAGTACGGATTCAAAACCACTCAAGAACTGTGCGACAAAGCTGGCTTTATGTGGGATGAAGACGATTACCTCGGTACAGATGAATATACATCTGAGCAAGGAACCTGTTTAAGCCATATTGATGAAGTGCGCGGTAAGAAGCTGAAAGTGGCAGCAGAACACCCATTGGCAGAGGCACTAAAAGACAACAAACAACTCGCGCGTTTAAAAGTGATTAAGCCGGAACAAACGCTTTCTGCACAAGAGAATGTTCAATCATTTGGCGCGCGTTCATTCTCGATTTGGGATGAAAACGGCAAGTTGGTCTTCGATAGTGGTGACGATTTCGCGACTATCGCGCTGCTGAATGAAGGCAAGAACTTCAACAGCACCAACGATAACAATAGTAGTGGGGATGACCGAAGTGATGATAAAGGTATTGAGCCAGAGGCGATTGAAGTAGCACAAATTAACGGTCGTCATTACGCGTTTATCGGCTTGGAGCGTCAAGGCGGTATCATGATTTATGACATCACAGACCCGAAACAAGCGCAGTTTATGCATTACGTAAACCGCCGTGATTACAATCAGCCAGTATGTACAGAAGTCGAAGATGGCGAATGCATGAACGACACATACAATCCAAAAGCAGGCGATTTAGGTCCAGAGTCCATTAATTACTTTACCCGTAACGGTGGTCATTTTATCGTCGTTGGCAATGAGGTATCGGGCACGACATCCGTCTTCCGAATCAATCTATAAAGTAATGTAAAAGTCATTTAGAACCAAAACGCCCGACGTAAGCCGGGCGTTTTTTGTATGAGGTAATGTCCTACTCTGCCGATGCTAGCGCGTCACACTTTGATGCGCAGATAAAATCGTTTTTATGCAGACCTTTGATAGAGTGACTCCACCACGTTACGGTAACCTTACCCCACTCCAACAAAATAGAAGGATGGTGGAACTCATCTTCTGCCAGTTCCGCGATTTTGTTACTGAAAGCCCATGCTTGTTTGAAGTTCTTAAATTTATACACCTTTTCTAGTTGAGGTATGTCTTCTCTTTCAATGATCTGCCAATCAGACAATTGCAGCAGCAGAGATTGTTGTTCTTCTTTGCTTAGTGCAATGGCATCGATACTACAAGCTTCGCATTTTTGTTCATTCAACATGAGCAGGTTCCTTTGGTTCAAAAAGTGGAGGAAGCAGTCCAGCTTCAATCGCTAGATCGGCTTGTTTCAATAAATTTAACTGACTGATTTTAAAGAGCTGAGAAAAGTCATCAATCACGTAATACTTCGGTTGCATGATGTCGATACGATAAGGCGTTCTCAGCACTGTTTGTAATTCAAATGGGTCGCGAATTGCTGCATCACTCTCTAATGCGTAGAGGGTTTCGCCAGGAGATGAGAGAATACCACCACCGTAAATTTTGGTTTTGTCCCCTTCTTTCACCAAGCCAAACTCTACGGTAAACCAGTAGAGGCGAGCGAGATAGGCTCTTTGTTTTGGGGTAGCGGCTTGCCCTAGTTGACCATAATGCTCGGTAAATGCAGCAAAGTCTGGGTTGATTAACATCGCGCAATGACCAAATATTTCGTGGAAGAAATCTGGCTCCTGTAAGTAATCGAACTCATCTCTTGTACGCAAGAATGTGGCGACTGGAAAGCGCTTATTACCGAGTAGATTAAAAAATCGGTCGAAATCAATAAGCGCGGGAACGGGCTCCACTTGCCAACCTGTTGTCTCCATCAAGACACGATTAATTTCTGGTAACTGAGGAACGCGGTCTTGAGGTAAATCAAGCAGCGTCAAACCGTGTAAATAAGCCTCACAAGCTCTGTTTTGGATCACACCCATTTGTCGTGTTACCAAATCTCGCCAAATGGCGTCTTCTTCACGGCTCCATTCAACCCTGCCTTCCTGGTTTACGGGTTTAGAACGATACTGCGTCATGGCTCATCTCCATTAACAAATCCTTTACATTAAGCCTATCTGTAGTCTTAAGAGCTTCCAATCCCTGCGCGATTTTCTCAGCACCATCCCGATGTAACATATTGTTTACAATGCATCGTAACTGCATGATTTTTATAACACGATATAATCTCTGGCTTGTTTGACTTTATCGTGTATTCCTCTCAAACTAAAACCTGTTATCACTTTGTTATAGAGGGACCTATGCGCGAGAGCAGCAAAGTATGGCACCCGAGCGAAAGTCGTATCGAAGAAGCCAACATTACACAGTTTATTGAACACATTAATCGACAAGGAAATACCCTTGAAAGCTTCGCTGATCTGCATCAATGGTCACTCGATCATGTAGAAAAATTTTGGCAGGAAGTTTGGCTATTCTGCGACGTCATTGGCACTCAGGGAGAGACCATAAAAGAGCGAGCAGAAAGTCGCTGGCAGCAACCTGTTGAAAATAGGGATATAAATGGTTCCCAAACGCGCAAATTAACTACGCCGAAAATTTGCTAACCTACGCGTGTCACCAACCCGATGATCTCGCGATTTGGTTTGAAAATGAACGTGAAGAAAAACAGACCTACACCTGGAAACAATTGTGCGAAGAAGTTTCGAGTGTGCAGCAATGGTTGAAAGAATGTGGAATTAAGCAAGGTGATGTCGTCGCTGGTTATTTACCTCACCTACCTCAAACGGTGATAGCTATGCTAGCAACCACCAGTTTAGGGGCGACCTGGACTTCCACCTCACCTGATTTTGGCGTCGAAAGCGTTTTGGAGCGCTTTGGTCAAGTGAAACCCAAAATCCTGTTTACTTGTGATGGCTATACATTCAATGGCAAAACTTTCGATATGTCTGAGAAAAACCAGCATATTACGGATCATCTTGATGGTCTTAAACAAGTTTGCCAAATTAGCTACCTTAAACCACACATTTTTGAATGCGATGTCTGCACCCAAGATTGGCAAAACGTCCTGAATCAATACACACCCGAAGCGCTGACTTTTACTCGTGTGAATTTTAACGATCCGCTATTTGTGCTCTATTCTTCAGGCACAACAGGCAAACCGAAATGCATCGTTCATTCCGTCGGCGGAACGGTGCTTAATCACTTGAAAGAGCATCAACTGCATTGCGATATTCAACCGAACGACCGAGTGTTTTACTACACAACCTGCGGCTGGATGATGTGGAACTGGCACGTTTCTTCACTCGCGAGCGGTGCATGTTTGGTGATTTTTGATGGTAGCCCTGTTTACCCTACTCATAATGTGCTCTGGGACCTCGCAGAACAAGCCGAAGTGACGCTATTTGGAACCTCAGCAAAATACCTAGAGGCGCTGGAAAAAGCATCTTTTTCTCCGCAGAAAAGTGATGCATTTTCAAGTCTGAAAACCATTTGTTCGACTGGCTCTGTTCTGTATCCAGAACAGTTTGATTATGTCTATCAGCACATTAAAGAAGATGTACACCTCGCCTCGATTTCTGGCGGAACAGACATTTGTGGCTGCTTTGTATTAGGCAACCCTATTTCTCCCGTTTATCGGGGAGAGTGCCAATCAGCAGGGTTAGGGGTCGATGTCCGAGTCTTTAACCCACAAGGTAATAGCGTAATGGGAGAGCGCGGTGAGTTGGTTTGTGCCAATTCATTACCCAACTTCCCTGCTGGCTTTTGGAACGACACCGGTGAGAGATATCATCGCGCTTATTGGGATAAATTCGACAATATTTGGCACCACGGCGATGATGTTGAACAGACCAGCGTTGGGGGATACGTGTTTTATGGTCGAAGTGATACCACGTTGAATCCCGGTGGCGTAAGAATCGGCACGGCCGAAATCTATCAGCAAGTGAACTGTATAGACGGTATTCTAGATTCGATCGCAGTAGGAAAAGAAGTCGATCGCAACGAACAAATATGGCTGTTTGTCCAATTAGTCAAAGGGGTAGAGCTCAATGACGAGATGATCGCTTCCATCAAAGCACAGCTAAAGTCTGCATGTTCTCCAAGGCATGTACCTAGTGCGATTTACGCAATAAGCGATATACCTAAGACACGCTCAGGAAAGCTGGTCGAGTTAGCCGTTAAGCAAGTCGTTAACAACCGAAACGTCGAAAATTTAGGCGCAATAGCCAACCCTGAAGTGCTGGAGGAGATACGCAGGATAATCGTCTCAAAATAACCTCCGAAGACTAAGTTGTTCGAGTATGTCCTTGCCTGCACCACGACGACTTGTTTAGAGCAAGTGAAGTTACACATACCCTCAGCAGATAAGAAAAAAGCGAGCTTGTTAGCTCGCTTTTGTCATTTTTTGTTCTTTATACAGCGGTATTAGCGACGACCAAGCCCCATTAATACCGACATTGTTTTACCATCAGATGTAATGTCAAAAACGTGTTGCGATTCAACTTCAGTAAAACCCGCTTCTTTCAGTGCACGCTCAGACTTCGCAAGGGTAAAACCGTCTTGTTCAGATTCTGCAATCCAATCAAAATGAACAAAATAGCCGCCGTGGTTAAGTAGAGAATGCGAGATCGTCAATGACGCGTCTAAGTCTTCCACGAACGCTAAAACTGATGATGCAACCACCAAGTCGAACTGTCCACGAAACGCAGGGTGCTGAGCAACCAAGCCGCGAGATAATGCATCTACCACAGGTTCTACGTTGACGAGCTCTTTTTTATCGAGTTCCTCAATCATGGCTTCCGATGCGTCTAATGCTACGATGTCTTTAACCATCGGTGACAATCGTTGACTTAACTGCCCTGTTCCGCATCCAAAATCTAGTACTTTAATGCCATCAAGCTGAGTTAGCTGTTGTAACTGCTCAAACACCGACTGCGCAAATTGCTCTGTTGCTGGATTTGATTCCCAGTTTTTTGCTAAGCCGTCCCAATCTTGTGCCATCGTGGCCTCCATGTTCACTTTTTGTAACCCACATAGATTACCGCAAAACCGTTAAAAGACCATAGACTTATCTGGCGGATTCGCGTTTTTTTCGATAATCTTTCATGGCTTTGGGAGCGCATCTGCATAATACCCAAATTATTTGAATTCATTTATTGGTTGTGTCAAATCATGAACTTAACTCAAGTAGAAGCCTTCTGCACCATCGCTGAGTGTGGTTCTGTTTCTGAAGCGGCAAGGCAACTCGACTGCAATCGTACCAAACTCAGTATGTCGATTAAGGCATTAGAGAAAGACCTCGACGTTGAATTGTTTAACCGAACTGGCAACCAGCTCACCCTCTCTGAAGCTGGGAAAGCCATTTACAAAGATTGCGAACACCTACTTATCATCGCACAACGGGTCAGAAAGACCTGCGCTCAAATCTCGGAAGGGTTTAACGCGGAAGTTTGGGTAGCACGTGACGACTCCTTACCTGATGATCTCTGGCAAGAACTATCTCATACATTGAATAACCGCTTTCCTTCAACAACCTTCAACTTAATCTTGGCATCCAGTGGCGACTTAGCCAACTTGGTCAGTACCCACCAAGTAGATTTTGCTTTCGGTGTTGATTATGAGCGAGTAGACGATCCTCGTATCGTATATAACCCGTTAGGCAAGATACGTATGATGTCAGTATGCAGTGTAGAACACCGCCTAAGTAAGATGCGCCGTGTCTCAGACGAAGATCTACGTAGTCAAATGCAAGCACTAATGGTGTACCTAAATGAGAAAGACAACCCTGAACTGCAACCTTTCTCGACTCGATATATTGGTTTTTCGAGTTTTGACTACATGCTGAACACCATCTTAGAAGAAGACGCTTGGGGCGTGCTTCCTGAACCATTAATCCGCCATTACCTTCGTCAGCAGAAGCTCGCCGTTATCAAACACACATACGGATTGACGCAAGAAGACTACTGTATGTTTTCACCTAACGGCCATACTGAGCATCCTGCAATGACGTGGTTAGCAGATAAATTGAGCGAGTATTTATTTGACTTCTAAACATTTTATCAGTGAGCGTCAATTTTACTGACACCAAAAAACCACAGTAAGCCGTTGTTTTATAAGAACATAAATAAAAGCGCAATTTTTTAGATTAGTTACTGGTCACTTTGTGGTTGCCTAAATTACCTTATGAGCGAAGAATAGTAAGGTATTAAAATTCAAAGGCATCTTTTATGTGTGACAGGACAAGCAAAAACGAAAACCGTATTCTAACCATTTCAGCCCTTTTGGCATCTGGGTTCGCTGCTGGTGGTATGGTACTTGGCTTGCTTGTAGGCTCAATTGTCATCGTGTTTGACGGTGTTTACTCTTTGGTCAGCTTACTGTTAACTTTATTGTCACTGGCCGCTTCTTACTATATTAACAAACCTTCAAAATCTGTATTCCCATTTGGAAAAGCGGTCTTAGAACCAATCGTTATTGCGATAAAAGCAGCCGTCATTTTAGTGGTTGTAAGCTTCTCTCTCTACTCTGCGATATCAGCATTGATGTCTGGAGGTCGTGAGGTCGATGCTTCTATTGCGACCTTATTCGGCATCGTGAATGTTATCGGCTGTGGTTACGCTTGGTGGTTTATGGCGAAACGCAGCCGCCGCTTCTCATCAGGCTTGATTGAAGCGGAGAAAAAACAGTGGCAAATGGATACTCTGCTAAGTGTGGCGGTGACCGTAGGATTTATCTCAGCTTGGGCTGTTTCACTAACGCCATTCTCTGAGTATGCGGTATATGCCGATCCCATGATGATGGTTTTAATGGGCTTTTACTTCCTCAAAGTACCGTTCGATATGCTAGTAGGTGCCTTACGTGAACTACTAATGATGACACCAAGCAAAGAGCTGTGTCAGAGCGTTGGCAAAGATGTTCTTGAGATTGAAAAAGTAACTGAGCATCAATTGAAACTGGCTGGCGTAACGAAGGTGGGCCAAGAGCTACGAGTAAATGTGGACGTACATATTGATGACGACACATTGGAGCTTGATACACTAGAGCACACTCGTAAGCAGCTTATCAAGCGACTGTCGAAGCACAGATTCAAGCTTCAACTACACTTGAACGTCGCTTATTAGAGTGCCACCAAAGAGCCGTTAAAACTCAATAAAAAGCTCCCAATCTCGGGAGCTTTTTTAATTTTTTCGATTTAGTTTCTTCGTATTCGAATACAGCTCGCAAGGGAGATCTGTTCGTTGCTCACTTAAATTCTCTGATCTCGTTGGTAACTTACCCAGCCGCTTCGCGCTTCTCTTTGGTGACTAACCAACACATCAGCGAGCCCACCGTTACCATCACAACGCCCTGCCAAAAGCTATGGCTCAGAGTTACGCCAAGAATAATGGAAGAAAATAAAGCGGAAAAAATGGGTGTGAAGTAAGACAAGGTGGCGAGAAAAACCATATTGCCGCCAACGATCGCGATATTCCATAAACCATAACCACCAGCCATTAAAGCCGCAGAGGCCACTAAGTACCCCATCGCTTCCCAACTGAATGTCATTGGTGGCTCATCCGTAAACGCGTATTTGACCCAAAGCGAAACAGCTGTTGCAATAAAAAACAGGGTAATCGCATTATGTTTAGATTGCTGCCTTTGGGTTAAGTTGCAATAAAAAGCCCATATAACCGCGCCAGCGAAAGCCATAAAATACACCAGAGGGTTACTACTAACATTGGACATGATCTGAGTTATGGATAAGCCATTCTCACCGCTCACAGTCCAAGCAACCCCAACAAACGCCAGCGTAACTGCGGGATAAAGCAACCAGTTTGTTTTTTTATTGCTGCCAAGGACCGCAAATAAAACCGTCAGTGCGGGCCAAAGGTAATTGACAATCGACACCTCAATTGCCTGCGCGCGCGAGTTGGAATATCCCAAAGATAGAGCGAGAAATATTTCATAACAGACGAACATCGCACCACCAAGCGCAAGATACTTGGGAGAAAAGTAAGACAACTTTGGAATACCGACCACGATAAGAAGGAAAACAGAGCTAAGAGAGTACAACATGGCTGCCCCGCCTACAGGACCTAAACTCTCCGTAACCAACCTCGCGATGCCAAGCAGACAACTCCAAGAGAGAATCGCGATACAACCATAAAGTGTGAAACGAAATTGCACTGATTTCATGTGACCTACCACTCACGAATGCCAAAGGAAACGTCAGCTTAACTCAAAAATGATCAGGTTCAACGTACTGTTTTATAAAAATCAGTATAAAAATCATTCTATTAAGCCGTTGGAGTCGATATGAAACATTTTCTGCCCTCTAGTGTTATGCTTACACCCTTTGTTGTGCGCTACTATGATGAAGATGACAACGAGAGTGAAAACGTTAAAACACATTCGGAAACGCATGGTCTAGATAGCGAAGAGCAATCTAAGGAACGTTCAGAGTAAAGGAATCCAAACATGAAAAAAGTCGCAGTCATTTTAAGTGGTTCAGGCGTTTACGACGGTTCTGAGATCCACGAAGCAGTGTTGGCGCTCTACGCCATCGAGAAGGCAGGTGCAACTTGGCACTGCTTTGCACCTAACATTGACCAACTCCACGTCATCAATCACCTAACTGGTGACGAAATGGATGAAACACGTAACGTATTGATCGAATCAGCTCGTATTGCACGCGGAAATATTGACGATGTCGCCAAACTTAACGTCGATGAATACGATGCCCTACTGCTTCCAGGTGGGTTTGGTGCCGCGAAAAACTTAACCGACTTCGCTGTTTCGGGTGCGGAGTGCTCCATTAACACACACGTAGCTCAAGCTTGTCGCGCGTTTGCTAATGCGAAAAAACCAGCTGGCTATCTGTGTATTTCTCCTGTCATTATTCCGATGATTTATGAGCAAGGCGTGAAAGGAACGGTAGGCAACGATGAGGCAGTCTCAATAGCATTTAATCAAATGGGCGGTGAACACACCACGTGCCCTGTCGAAGACATCGTTTTTGATGAAAAACACCTCGTACTTTCAACCCCTGCTTACATGTTGGCAGAGAATATCTCTCAAGCGGCTTCAGGTATCGAAAAGTTAGTATCAAAACTGATTAAAATAGCTTAATTATTAGTAGTTAGCTTATAAAACACTTCCCTATCCCCATTGATAATTAAGTTATTAATGGGGATTTTTTATACTTTAGTCGAATTTAGAGATATATCCGCGTCAGAAGTCAATTTCTGCCAATCGTTTGCGTCCATAGTTTCATATTTGTTCTACTTTATATCAGTGTTGCACTTATACGCAGTGCAACAAGATCACTGTCACAGTTTTTCTCTTGCAAGTACCTCTAAGTAGGTAAACTTGCTTCAGATCAACTTCAATCTGGAAACGAATGTGCGACAGTAAATGGCAAATTAAGAAAGATTATTAAAAATAACGACGGAGCAATCCAATATGACAAGTGCATTTTTTATCCCTACCGTAAACCTAATGGGCGCTGGTTGTCTGAAAGACGCAGCAGACAGCATCCAATCTCAAGGCTTTAAAAAAGGTTTGATTGTTACGGATAAGATCCTTAACCAAATCGGTGTAGTCAAACAAGTTCAAGACCTTCTCACTGAGCGCGATGTAGCAACCGTTGTGTTTGATGGCACTCAACCAAATCCAACTATCAGCAACGTTAACGACGGCTTAGCACTTCTTACTGATAACGAATGTGACTTCGTTATCTCTCTAGGCGGCGGTTCACCACACGACTGTGCGAAAGGTATCGCGCTTGTTGCTTCTAACGGCGGCAAAATCGCAGATTACGAAGGCGTAGACCAATCTGCAAAACCAATGATGCCACTTATCGCGATCAACACGACGGCGGGTACTGCATCTGAAATGACGCGTTTCTGCATCATCACTGACGAAGAGCGTCACATTAAGATGGCTATCGTTGATAAGCACACAACACCGCTTATCTCGGTAAACGATCCAGAGCTAATGCTCGCTAAACCTGCTTCGCTAACTGCGGCAACAGGTATGGATGCCCTAACTCACGCGATTGAAGCTTACGTATCTATCGCGGCAACACCAATCACTGATGCAGTAGCAATCAAAGCGATTGAGCTTATCCAAGCTTACCTACGCACAGCAGTGAAAAACGGTGAAGATCTAGAAGCTCGTGAACAAATGGCATACGCACAGTTCATGGCGGGTATGGCGTTCAACAACGCTTCTCTAGGTTACGTACACGCAATGGCACACCAGCTAGGTGGTTTCTACGACCTTCCACACGGTGTTTGTAACGCGATTCTTCTACCTCACGTACAGCGTTACAACGCGCAAGTATGTCCTGAGCGTCTACGTGACGTAGCAAAAGCAATGGGCGTAAACGTAGAAGGCATGTCTGCTGAAGAAGGTGCAGCGGCAGCAATCGACGCTATCGTTACTCTAGCGAAAGATGTGGGTATCCCAGCAGGTATTAAAGAGCTTGGTGCGAAACTAGAAGACATCCCAACACTAGCAGACAACGCACTGAAAGACGCTTGTGGTTTCACTAACCCTAAACAAGCAACTCACGAAGAAATTTCTAAGATCTTCGAAGAAGCGATGTAATCTCGCTAACTAAACAATTCTCTAGCCTTAATTCAATCCCCGATCTCGTATCGGGGATTTTTTACATTCATATACAAGTGAATCTCTGCCAAACATAGTCTTTTAGTGTTAGCTTTTAAGTATTAATACGATTCATATTGGAAGGAACCATGAGAACGATTGCTGCTACCCTACTCGCTTGTTTATCCTGTTCTGCCAACACTGCCGAATACCGCGCCAACGAAGTGGCGAGTGGATTTCAGATCCCTTGGGGGATCGAGTTCTTAGATAATCAACGCGTTATCGTCAATCAAAAGAACGGTACGGTTTCGTTGCTGGATATCACCACAGGCAAACCTCAAAAGCTGTTTAACGTTCCCGATGTGAACACCAGTGGACAAGCCGGCTTATTGGATGTTGCGCTCGCACCGAATGCCGATAAGCAAAACCCGCAACTCTTCTTTACCTACAGCAAGCGTACGAGCAAAGGCAATACGGTGGCGTTAGCGACGGCGCAATTGCAAAACAATCAGCTTGTAGGTTGGAAAGATCTCTTTGTTGCTGATGCCTTCACCGATACAGGTCGCCACTACGGCAGTCGAATTTCATTTGTAGACGATAAAGTTTACTTCTCAATCGGTGACCGTGGCGAACGTGATAATGGACAAGACACTCAAACCCATGCTGGCAGTATTCTACGCCTTAATCTTGATGGTTCGGTTCCGCAAGACAACCCATTCAAACCTTCCGAAGCTCGTCATGAGATATGGAGTTACGGGCACCGTAACCCACAAGGTATGTTTTACGACGAAGCAACAAAACAGCTGTGGTCGATTGAACATGGACCACGGGGTGGCGATGAAATTAATCTAATCAAGAAAGGCGCGAACTACGGCTGGGCAAAAGTCTCTCATGGTAAAGAGTATTGGGGTCCGTTGGACGTCGGGGAAGCTAAGTCGTTACCGGGAATGGAAGATCCAAAACTGGTATACATCCCTTCTATCGCACCAAGTAACATGATTTTGTACCGTGGCGATAAGTACCCTGAATTGGACGGAAAAATCCTCGCCGGTGCATTGAAACTGGCGCACATCAACGTAGTTTCTATTGAGAATGGCAAGCTCACCGAATCAAAAAGATTGATGGAGAATCTTGGTGAGCGAATAAGAGATATAACCATCAGCCCCGATGGTTATATCTACTTTTCTACCGACAGCGGCAAAATCTTTCGTCTTGAGGAAAGGTAATCAAACACTAAAATCGTTAAGACTATTTAATTTGTGACGTACTAGTGATTTATTTTCGTACAATCCAAGCAGAAGAATCTAAACTTAACAATAACCTTTTGTTTTTTAAAACGATAGTTCGGTTAAGTTGTACGAGGTCATTATGATTCCATTCCCTTTACAGCTCGATAAAATTAAAGCCGTGGTGTTTGATTTAGACAACACCTTGGTGAGTTCTGATATGAACTTCGGCGAATTGCGACAACAGCTTGGCTGTCCGCAGAGTGAAGATCTATTGGATTTTGTCGACGCACTTGAGCACCCTCATCATCGAGAGCACGCTCATAACGTGATATTTGATTACGAGATTTCTGATGCTGAGCAGTCTGCTCCAATGATTGGCTGCCATGAATTACTCGCCCACTTGCATCAAAATGAAATCAAAACCGCTATCGTGACGCGCAACTGCCAAATCGCCACGCAGCGCAAACTAGAGCACAACCAAATCTCAGTGGAACGAGTCATCACTCGTGAATGCTTCCCGCCCAAGCCAGACCCATTGTCTTTGCAGGTGTTGGCGAAAGAGTGGCGTTTGATGCCTAATGAAGTGCTTTATGTCGGCGATTACCTTTACGACTTGCAGGCAGCGTATAACGCGCAGATGCCCTCTTGCCTTGTTCATCACGGTAATCAAGAAACCTTCAATGATTCAGCCTCATTGGCGCTTAATGAACTCAGTGATTTATTGAGCCGTTTTGAATCCTTACCACGCAAATAAAGCACACATATAAAATACGCAAACAAAAAAAGGGGCACCAACGTGCCCCTTATGACTTATTCCCGATTGTTTCATGCGTTCCCAAGGATTGCTTGGGTGATGCGCTGCTTAGCCTTGTAGGTAAGCGTTAAGCATCCACATTAATTTTTCTTGCTCACGGATGTAGTCACCCATCAATGCCGCTGTACCTTCGTCATCTGCTTCACCCGCGTTTTGTAGAATCTCACGCTGTTTTAGAAGTAGAACGCTAAAGCCTTGAACCAGACCTTGTACACACTCCTCACCAGAAGTCGCGTTTTGATGTTCTTTAATTTCACTTGCTTCCAAGTAGTTGCTGAATGAGTGCGCTGGCGTATGACCCAAAGTTAGAATACGCTCTGCAAGCTCATCGATTTTTGTTTGTAGATCAGTGTAAATCTCTTCAAATTTTACGTGCAGTTCGAAGAATTGCGCACCTTTAATGTTCCAGTGGTAACCGCGAGAGTTCATGTACAACACTTGGTAATGCGCTAGCAGTTGATTTAACTGTTGAGCTAGTTGTGCTGATTGTTCGCTGTCTAGACCAATTAGGCTTACTTGTTTGTTCATAATGTTGCTCCTAGAAGGATGATACCAATCGTAGTAACGAACTATTCTCTTACCGGGATTGGTATAAAGTTTAAAAATTCTTTTGCAGTATTTGCTGCCGATGGAGTCATATTACGACTCTGACTCGGTGAAGAAAATTTGGTTTTAGCTATGATTTAAATAGCCAAATCCAATGAGCAAGCAGACGAATATCGGCGTATCATCCAACAAAAAGCCCCAATCCTTTTTGTGTAAAAAGAATTGGGGCTTTTTTACTATTTGGTTAACGTTCAAAAGTAGATGAACAGACGTAAACCTTATCTATGCCGTTTTGAAAGTTGCCATCTGTTGATTCAGCTCAGTAACTTGCTCTTTTACTTGCAATGATGTCTCTGATGCACGTTGGCTGTTATTCGAAACCTCATCCACTGATTGAGTTATATCGGACATCAATCCAGTGATCGAGTTGGTCGCATGAGATTGCTGCTCTGCCGCTGCCGCAAGCTCTGCCATTTGTTCATTCAAAGAACCAATTTGTTCAGTAGTGACGAGCAAACGAGTTACCGCTTTTTCAATGTGCTCAGCGCCCTGCTCCGCAAGTGATTGGCTGTGTTCAATCTCCTCAACCACCGAATTGGTCGAGCGTTGAATCGCGTTGATAATGCCGTTGATTTCTGTCGTCGATTGAGTAGTGCGAGTCGCTAACATACGTACTTCATCCGCCACAACTGCAAAGCCTCGTCCTTGGTCGCCCGCACGCGCTGCTTCTATCGCGGCATTCAATGCCAGTAAGTTAGTTTGTTCTGCTAAGCCTTCAATCACCTCTGTAACTCGACCAATGGCTTCGCTCTCTTTGCTTAACTGCGTCACTTGCGTGCTCGCGGTTTCAATGCTGCCATGTAAGCTTTCCATGGTGACTTTGTTTTGCTCTAGTGCATCGCGACCTTGTTCAATCTCGCCTTTTGAATCAGAAAGCTTCTGCACCGATTGGTTGGCTTGATCTAGGGTGTTACGCGCGGCTAAAGCGATTTCATCCAATTGCCTTCCCATTTCAACAATGCTGGTCTGTTGCTGTTCCACATTCGATGAGGTGACTTGCGCCGATTCCAACAAAGCCCCCATGCTGGTATCCACTTGGTGCGCTTTCTCACTCACCCCTGCGACGATGCTCGCTAACGATTGGTTCATGCGGTTAATCGAATCGGTAAGGTCTGCCAATTCATCTTTCCCAACAACAGTGAGCGGAGGCTGAGAAACGTCTCCTGAAGCGATCGTCTTTGCACGCTCCGATAAGTTTTTCACTCGGCGACCAATGGTGTTGCCCATGTATTTTGAAATCGCTACTGCGGCAAACAAAACTAATGCTGCTGCAATCAACATAGTGGTCAGTACGTTCTTGATCGACTGATTAATACCCTGTCCACTTTGATCAGCACGACTTTGCTGAGCCAATACAATCGTTTCTAAACTTTGGTCTAGTGCATCCGCTGCTGGCAACAGTTCATTCGCCATTAACAAGTTTGATTCGTTCCATTCTGGCGATTGACGCAATGCAATCACCTGCTCTGCTAAAGGAAAGTACAGTTGCTGCATTTCTTTAAACAGTGACCACAGTGATTGGTCGTTATCGGTAAGTCTGTCGAGTTTGCTGTCGATTTCCGCCACGGACTGATTGTGGTACTTAATCAAGTCGTGGTATTTGTCCAAATGCTCTTGCTGCCCGTACAACAGGAAATCTCGCAAAGCAGACAGTGCATTGGCAAGGGAGGTATAACTGTCGGCGTAGACTTTAAACAAACGCTTTCTGTCTCCACCAAATGGATTTCCCGACTCTTCATTGATTAAGCTTTGAAGCTGGTCAAGTGCCACTTCTGCAATGGGTGCCGCTTCGTTAATAAAGAGGTTGTGTGCGGGTAAGTTCTCATCACTGTGGCTAAGTTCAATCAGCTTGTTCAAAGAGACTTTTACCGCGTCCCACTGGCTTTGGATCGCTTGAAAATCCTGTTCAGAGATCAACGCCTGCAACGTCGGAAGTGACTCGTCTGTAGATGCCATGATATTGCGTACGTCCTCACTCAGACGTGCACTCGCCTCTTCATCGCCACCTAGCAACATGTAGGCTCGAATCGAGGACAGCGACGCTTGAACGGACTGTTGGATACCGCGACTGGTGTCGACGGTCGGTAAATCGGATTTAAGTAACGAAGAGGCGTATTGCTCTACGGTAGTGACGTTGCGATACGTGAATACCGCTGATGCCATAAAAAGTACGGCTAGCAGCACAAAACTGAGCTGCAACTTCCCTGATATCGTAAGGTTCATCCATAAACTCCTGACAACGATGAGCCTTAAATATAACGATGTTTACAAAAATGTTAAATACGGGTATCAAAAGTTACTAAGAAAACCATGTAAACCACTATTTCAAGCCAAGAAATGGGACTTATTCGAAGTATGGTATGCGCTCACTACGTAAAATCAGATAATTAACGTAAGTGGTTTCTAAGCAGTCTTGCTCCCACAACGAGAGAATCCGCTTGGTGGCAAAGTAGTAATCTTTATTACGCAGTAGCACGCCCACCGTACGGCTGAGCTGCTCAAAGCGCTGTTGCTCATTAGCAGAGATGTAATTGTCTTCATTCTGAATGATGGGCGCCAATCCATCAGCAAACCAATTGTTCAGAATTTCACGCATCTCAAGCTCTGACTCCGGCACATCGATACTCGACAACTCTCGATGCTGTGGTGGTGGCACTATGTACTTCGATGCTTTTGGCGAACTGACATAACGGTACATGTCGCTCCTCCTTGTAAATGACTCTTATACCCAAGTGACTTCAAGATGCAGGATTCAGAGCGTTGTCATTGATTCGGGGTCAAGGAAAACAACGCAGCGTAATAGTCAGCTCTTTCCAAGTTGTTTGACACAGAAACCGAGTCAATGACACGCTCCCGAAGGGCGAGCTGTCTTGGTTTGTATACTTTGTTGTCGATTCTTGATTTAGACCCACTAGACCTTTAAATCGCCGCCGCGTCTACAAACCAAGCCATTCTCGCTGAACCTAACATCTCGAGGTTACTTGGGTATAAACTAGCTAAGAATACTTTTTTCAATTTCCAAGTTTTTTTCTACAGCTCATAGAAAGAAGCCCAACAAAAAAGCCATGCAAAGTAGGCTCTGCATGGCTTTGGTTCGGGCAGCAATGACACTGCCCTTGTCTAGGACTGGTTACATTGAGCTTTGATCGAAATCGTTGCCTTGGTCAGTACCCGTTTGAGTATCCGAGTCGAAGCTGCCAGAGTCATCCGTGAAGTCGACACCTTGCTCTTGACCTCCCGCACTTGTCCAGTCGCTGCCGCCAGATTCCATACCCGCCATGTCTGGTTGCTGATCTTGAGCAGAACCTTGCATGGTGTATTGATCATCGACTTCAACTTCAACTTTGCCACTCGCACCTTCTACTGCGCTGCCCAATTCATCGTAACCTTGGAATTGGATTTCGGTCGTACCTTCGTAACCTTCTGGTAGGTCAACCGATACTGGTTGGTTCAGGTTGCCACTTAATGTGAAGCTGCCATCGCCATTATCCAGTGCGTTGCTTACTGATGCACCATCAGGTAGACCGGACATTTCTGCATAATCCACCGATTCGTTACCACTGACCTCATCTGGAACCGAGATAGAAATGGTATCGCCTGGTGCTGCAGTCACATCAGCTGTGCTCTCGTCTTCACTGTCTGCACCGTTTGCTGCTTGTTCTTCAGGCTGTTGCGCTTCGCCAACTTGCTGCTCTGCTGATGCTTGAGCAGTTTGGATTTGTGGCTCGTCGCTTTGCGCTGAATCGTCCGCAACTTGGATGCTCAGATTCTGAGTCGATACTTCACCATTGTCGTTGACCTGAACATCCATAGCCAAATTGCCATCGAAGTCATCGTTCGGCCAGTATGTCCACTCTTCATCACCTGATTTCGCAAAGAAACCAGCATCGTTTGCATCGGCGACATCCAACACTTCTGCAGAAGGGCTAATGCCAAGCTCATCAATCAACTGCGCTTCTGTTAGGGTTAGTGAACCATCATCAGCCAGTGCGTAGCCTTCACTGGTTGTGGTTTCACCTTCACCTTGGATGTCGACATTGAAGAAGCTCTCAATGCGGTTTTCACCGTCAGTTGCAATGAAGCCAACTTGAACATCTCCGGTGTAGCCTTCTGCTGGTGTGAATTGGTAGTTACCTTGGTTATCGGTCTCTATCACACCTTGACCTTCCATTAGGCTCACTGACTCAATGCTCAAGCTGTCGCCTTCTGCATCGCTCAAGGTCGATAGCATGTCATCATTGGTGAACGACAAGGTGCCATCCGCTGCCATTTCTGTGGTAGAAATGCTGTCGATTTCTGGAGAAGCATTCTCTTGTGGTGCGTCTTCTTTCACGACCACACCTGTTTGCTCATCATGAAGCACACCGTCTTTATCAATCACATAAGCGATATCCGCTTCACCAGTAAAGCCTGGTGCTGGATTGAATGTCCATGTGCCATCACCGTTATCGACAATCTCACCTTGGCTGCGATCAGCTAGGTGAACGAATTTCACTTCATCACCCGCATCAGCGTCTACGTTTTCTGCCAATCCGATTAGGTCATCAGCGGTTAGGATAACGGGTTCACCCGCTAGGGTTTCGAAGTCACCTGAATCGATGCCATCTTCGAACTCTTCTGGCTCGTCACCGTAATCCACCGTTGTTGCGGTCACGGTTACGAAGAACTCGCCATTAAAGTCAGCCGGAGGCGTCATTTGCAGGTCTGAGATATCCCACTCGTTCAAGTCGATGTATTGACCCGGTTCCGTGATGGTAATGGTGTTCACACCATCCGTAACTTCGAAGCCAACAGGGAAACCAGTCATCACTAGGTTACTTAGCGTTTCTGAATCGTCGATTAGACCAACATTCAAGCCTAGGTGACCTGTTTCGTCCTCACCGAAGACTAACGGACCATCATGGTCGGTTGTGATGACCGCGCCATCCGCAACAGGGCGAACAAACACTGGTACATCAAGAACCGTCTCAAACTCACCGTCACTTACCACAACTTGCAAGTCAGAAACCCCTGCAAAATCGCCAGTCGGTGTGAATGTCCAAGTACCGTCACCGTTGTCTGTTACCTCACCACCATCTTCACCTTCTGCGGTGATAATGCGTGATACGACTAGGTTTTCAGTATCGATATCGCCGAACAAGTTCATCAGGTCGCCAGCGTCGAAGGTGAATGCGCCATCCTCGTCGGTTGCCATAAAGGCATTACCCACATTGAATGGAGCATCGTTGACTGGAATGACATCCACATTCAACGAGCCTTCAACCACTTCTTCACCATCCGTCGCGGTGTAGCCCAGTTCCACCAAACCATTGAAGTCTTGAGTGGTCACCAAGTGGTACATACCATCTGGTTGTTGGGTTAATGTCGCGTTTGCAGGAGCACGAACCGTGATGCTTTCTACGCTGATTTCGTCACCATCAAGATCCGTAACTTGATCAGCGATGTAAGCTGGGTCAATCACCATGACCACATCTTCTTCGCCTTGCATCTGGATGGTTGGCGCTTCTGGTGCATCGTTAACCGCTTCGACGTTTAGATTGCCTTCAACCGGCGTAACTAAATCACCATCGCTGACGCCGAACGACATTGGCACATCACCATTGAAGTTCTCAGCCGGAGTGAATGACCAAGTACCATCACCGTTGTCTAGCAAGTCACCGTATTGCTCATCAATCACTAAGTCGACAGCAGACAGTTCGTCGTAGGTGTTATCGATGTCTGTCGCGTTAACAAGCAACATGTCCTGCGTGATAAGAATGGTGGTATCTTCGGTGCCAGCAATATTCACTGGCGTTGATTGCGGCGCATCGTTAATTGGGTTCACCGTTAGGTCGACGCCCACTTCCACGCTCGCACCATCGTTATCAATCAAGTCGAAGCTTAGGTCGATATCGCCATTGAAGTTCGCATCAGGCGTAATCGTAAAGCTACCATCTTGGTTCTCAACAACGGTTGCATTGGCTACCGCGGTTAAGTTCACTGCTTCTAGATTATCGCTGTCTACGTCACCCGCTTGAGCCAGTAACTGCTCTTGACTCAATGTGATTGAACCGTCTTCATCGACGCTGTAAGCCAAGTCGCCAGATACCGGAGCATCGTTGACTGGCAATACATCAATGTTCGCGTTGGTTGTCGCAGTTGCACCGTCTTCATCAGCGACGACTACGTCTAGGCTTACGCCAGCGTTGAAGTTTTCATTTGGTGCGAAGCTGTAAGTGCCATCGTCATTCGCCGTTAGAATGCCGTCGTTACCACTGTAAGAGACGCTTTCTAGGCTCACGTCGCCTTCCACATCGCTTGATTGCGCTAGCAGTTGCTCTTCCGTGAAGATAATGACTTCGTCTTCATTGACAGAGTAACTTGTCGCACCTGCGATTGGTGGATCGTTCACCTCAAGAACGGTAATACCCGCAGTGGTTGAGTCTGTCGCACCCTCTTCATCGACAACCACAACGTCTAGGCTGACCTCGCCATTGAAGTTCTCGTTTGGAGAGAAGGTGTACGTACCATCACCATTGTCTTGGAACACGCCATCTGCGCCGCTGTAGCTGACACTATCAATCGCGACTTCGCCTTCGACGTCAGATGAGTTAGCCAATAACTGCTCGTTACTGATGGTGATCGAATTGTCTTCATGCACCGTGTAAGACGTGCTGCCTGCAACCGGTGGATCGTTCTCTGGCGTCACACTCACATCAATGTTGGCAGAGGTCGTATCCGTACCGTCTGACACATCGAAAGTGAAGTTCACATCGCCATTGAAGTTCTCGTTCGGCGCGAAGCTGTACGTGCCATCGCCATTGTCGGTTAGGACACCGTCTGCACCTGTGTAAGTCACGCCTTCAACTGTTAGGTTGTCACCTTCTACATCCGTCGCGCCTGTTAGCAAGTCTGCATCTGTAAAGGTAAGAATACCGTCCTCACCCACAGTGAACGCTTGGTCTTGTGGCTCTGGAGCGTCATTGACTGGTGTCACCGTTAGATCGAGACCAGCCGCAACCACTTCTTCGCCATCCGTGACATCGTAACTAAACTCGATGTCACCGTAGAAGTTCTCGCTCGGAGTAATGGTGAAGCTGCCATCCTCGTTCATTTCAACCGTTGCATTTTCATCATTTGTGCTTAAGTTGATTGCGCTCAGATCGTCACCATCGATATCAACGGCATGCTCAAGTAACTGTTCTTGAGTCAGCGTGATGCTGTTGTCTTCGGCAGTGACTGCGGTGATATCACCCGTCACTTCTGGTGCATCATTGGTTGGCGAGATATGAATCGTCACATCTTGCGTCGCTGTCGCCGTTGTACCTGTATCCACATCTGTAGAGGTTGCGTTCACGGTTAGCGTCACATCGCCGTTGAAGTCCGCAGAAGGGATAAACTCTAGTCCTTCTAGCTCGCCTGGTTGTAGTGACCAAGTGCCGTCCCCGTTATCAACACCAGCCGATAGTGCGCTGCCTTCTGGCACATCTTCAATCAAGATAGAGAGGTTTTCTGAACCATCGGTATCGGTTAATACTGCATCGATATCAAGCGGCACTGGCGTATCTTCGGTACCAATGATTTGGTAATCCGCGTCCGCTACCGTGATTTCGATGTTGTCGATACCAAACGATTCATCCCAAACGTCTTGATTCAAGGTTGAACCGAAGCCGAGTTGCAGTTCGCCATCCTCGACAGGAACCGTCAGGTTGATTTGGTGAGCTTGGTCATTCCAACCACTGAAGCCTTCACGTTGAGAGGCTCCATGAATCACTTCACCCACTTCATTACCATCTGAGTCGTAAAGCGTTGTCGTACCATCTTGAGTACGGAACGCGGAGTTTTCCAAGGTGGTTAGCTGTTCGCCACCCACAAAGATTTGGAACGACTCGCCATCCCAAGAATCGATTTCGTAGAAGCTAAATGAGATATTTACTTCATTGACATCGCTTGGGATCTCGTAGGTTTTACTGACCGCTTCATCACCGCCAGTGCCACCAATACGACCCAACATGTTGCCCGTTTCGAAGCCTTGTGAGCTCTCAGTGTTCGCGTTCCAACCGTTCGAGCCAGACTCGAAGTTATCAGACGCAATCACCAAGTCCGAAGCAATCGACAGCTCTGGCATATCAACCACAGATTGAACGTCAATGTTCGCTTCAGCAGGAACAGTTGCAGTGCCATCGTTGACATCAAACGTCACGTTCACGTTGCCATCGAAGTTTTCATTCGGTGCAAAGGTGTACGTGCCGTCACCGTTATCAACCAAAGTACCGCTGTCAGAAGCAACATTTTCAACCGTTAGGTTATCACCATCGATATCACCTGCATTTTGCAGCAGTTGCTCTTCGGTGAAGGTGAAGCTGGTGTCTTCTTGCGTAACAAACTGTGGCTGACCAACCGTTGGCAAGTCGTTTACTGGGTTCACAGTCAGATCGGCAGTCGCTTGAATGGTGGCATCGCCGTCCGTAATGTCGAAGCTCAGATCAATATCGCCATTGAAGTCTGCATCCGGCGTGATAGTGAAGCTACCATCGTCATTCGCAACAACGGTCGCATTGCCATCAACAGTCAGGTTCGATGCGGTTAGGTCATCACCATCCACATCGCCCGCTTGTGAAAGAAGCTGCTCTTGGCTGAGAGTGATAGAACCATCTTCATCCACGCTGTAAGCCAAATCACCTGATACTGGAGCATCGTTGACTGGCAATACATCAATGTTTGCATTGGTTGCTACCGTTGCACCATCTTCATCGGTCACGACAACATCTAGGCTGACATCACCGTTGAAGTTTTCGTTTGGTGCGAAGCTGAATGTACCGTCGCCGTTATCGGTAAAGATACCGTCGGAGCCGCTGTAGCTGACGCTATCAATCGCGACATCACCTTCAACGTCAGAAGCATTCGCCAATAGCTGCTCAGAGCTAATGATGATGACTTCGTCTTCGTTCACTGAGTAACTAGTCGCGCCCGCGATTGGTGGATCGTTAACCTCAAGTACCGTGATACCTGCCGTGGTTGAATCCGTAGCACCGTCTTCGTCTACCACAACAACATCTAGGCTGACTTCACCATTGAAGTTCTCGTTTGGCGAGAAGGTGTAAGTGCCGTCACCATTGTCTTGGAACACGCCATCTGCGCCACTGTAGCTCACGCTATCAACCGAAACATCGCCTTCAATATCCGATGAGTTCGCTAGTAATTGCTCATCGCTGATGGTGATTGAGTTGTCTTCATGCACCGTGTAAGACGTGCTACCTGCCACCGGTGGATCGTTCTCTGGCGTTACGCTTACATCGATATTTGCGGTCACGGTATCCGTGCCATCGGAAACATCGAAGGTAAAGTTCACATCGCCATTGAAGTTTTCGTTTGGCGCGAAGCTGTAAGTGCCATCACCATTGTCGGTTAGGACACCATCTGCGCCTGTGTAGCTCACGCCTTCAACCGATAGGTCATCGCCATCGATATCCGTTGCGCCATCAAGTAGGTCCTCATCAGTGAAGAGCAAGACGCCATCTTCACCAATCGTGAACGCTTGATCTTCTGGCTGTGGTAGGTCGTTAACTGGATTAACCGTTAGATCTGCCGTCGCGACCAAAGTGTCAGAACCATCACTGATATCAAACGTGATATCAATGTCACCATTGAAGTTCGCATCTGGCGTGATGGTGAAGCTGCCATCGTCGTTAGCAGTCACTGTCGCATTACCATCTACAAGCAAGTTTTCAGCAACAAGGTCATCGCCGTCCACATCGCTCGCTTGAGACAACAATTGCTCTTGGCTCAATGTAATGGTGTTATCTTCATCTACGTTGTATGCCAAGTTGCCCGATACTGGCGCGTCGTTGATTGGCAATACATCCACTGTGATATAGGTGTCGACTTCCGCGCCATCTTCATCACGAATAGTCACGTCCAACGAAACTTGACCATTGAAGTTCTCATTCGGTGCGAAGCTACAAGTGCCATCGCCATTTACTGAGAAGATGCCATCTGGACCGTCGTAGCTGATACTTACAAGCTCAACATCCCCTTCGACATCCGAAGCATTCAGAAGCACTTGTGATTCACTGAACGTTAGAACTTGGTCTTCATCGATGGTGTACGCAGTTGGACCTGCGATTGGCGGATCGTTCACCTCAAGTACCGTGATACCTGCGGTAGTTGAATCCGTCGCGCCATCTTCGTCGACTACAACAACATCTAGGCTCACTTCGCCATTGAAGTTCTCGTTTGGCGAGAAGGTGTACGTGCCATCACCGTTGATTTCTAGCACACCATCGTTACCGCTGTAGCTCACGCTATCAATCGATACATCACCTTCAATATCCGATGAGTTCGCTAGTAACTGTTCATCACTGATGGTGATCGAGTTATCTTCATGCACTGTGTAAGACGTGCTGCTTGCCACCGGTGGATCGTTCTCTGGCGTCACACTCACATCGATATTCGCGGTCACGGTGTCCGTGCCATCGGAAACATCGAAGGTAAAGTTTACGTCGCCATTGAAGTTTTCGTTCGGTGCGAAGCTATACGTGCCATCGCCATTGTCAGTTAGGACACCGTCCGCGCCAGTGTATGTGACACCTTCTACCGATAGGTCATCGCCATCGATATCCGTTGCGCCATCAAGCAGATCTTGGTCAGTGAAGGTCAACACACCATCTTCACCAATAGTGAACGCTTGATCTTCCGGCTGCGGCAAGTCATTAACTGGGTTAACCGTTAGGCCCGCCGTTGCAACGATAGTATCGCTGCCATCGTTGATATCGAACGTGATATCAATGTCGCCATTGAAGTTCGCGTCAGGCGTAATGGTAAAGCTACCATCGTCATTAGCCGTAACCGTCGCATCACCGTCAACCACTAGGTTAGAAGCGGTTAGTGCATCACCTTCTACATCCGTTGCTTGTGCCAACAATTGTTCTTGGCTTAGCGTGATTGAGTTGTCTTCGTCGACACTGTAAGCCAAGTCACCCGATACTGGAGCATCATTGATTGGCAGAACATCAATGTTTGCCGTCGTCGAAGCGGTCGCACCATCTTCGTCCACGACTACAACATCAAGATTCACTTCACCATTGAAATTTTGGTTTGGTGCAAAACTGAACGTACCATCACCATTGTCGGTAAAGATACCTTCGCTGCCACTGTAGCTCACGCTATCTAGTGCTACCTCACCTTCAATATCGGAAGAGTTTGCCAACAACTGTTCTGCACTGATGGTAATGACTTCATCTTCATCAATGGTGTAACTGGTTACGCCTGCGATTGGTGGATCGTTCACCTCAAGAACGGTAATACCCGCTGTTGTTGTATCAACCGCGCCGTCCTCATCAACCACGACAACATCTAGGCCAACATCGCCTGTAAAGTTTTCGTTTGGTGAGAAGGTGTAAGTACCATCGCCATTAATTTCTAGCACACCGTCGTTACCGCTGTAGCTCACGCTGCTGATCGCAACATCACCCTCGATATCAGACGAATTAGCCAGTAGTTGCTCGTCACTGATGGTGATCGAGTTGTCTTCATGCACAGTGTAAGACGTGCTGCCCGCAACTGGTGGATCGTTCTCTGGCGTAACTGTTACATCGATATTTGCCGTCACGGTATCCGTGCCATCGGAAACATCGAAAGTGAAGTTCACGTCGCCATTGAAGTTCTCGTTTGGTGCGAAGCTGTACGTGCCATCGCCATTGTCGGTTAGGACACCGTCTGCACCTGTGTAAGTCACGCCTTCAACGGTTAGGTTGTCACCTTCTACATCCGTCGCGCCTGTTAATAGGTCTGCATCTGTAAAGGTAAGAAGACCGTCCTCACCCACGGTGAACGCTTGATCTTGTGGCTCTGGAGCGTCATTGACTGGTGTAACGGTTAGGTCAAGACCAGCCGCAACCACTTCTTCGCCATCCGTGACATCGTAACTAAACTCAATGTCGCCGTAGAAGTTCTCGCTTGGAGTAATGGTGAAGCTGCCATCCTCGTTCATTTCAACCGTTGCATTTTCATCATTGGTGCTCAAGTTGATTGCACTTAGGTCATCGCCATCGATATCAACAGCGTGCTCAAGTAACTGCTCTTGAGTTAGCGTGATGCTGTTGTCTTCGGCAGTGACTGCAGTGATATCACCCGTCACTTCTGGTGCATCATTAGTTGGCGAGATATGAATCGTCACATCTTGCGTCGCTGTCGCCGTGGTTCCGGTATCTACATCCGTAGAGGTTGCATTCACGGTTAGCGTCACATCGCCGTTGAAGTCCGCAGACGGAATAAACTCTAACCCTTCTAGCTCGCCTGGTTGTAGTGACCAAGTGCCGTCACCATTATCAACACCTGCTGATAGTGCGCTGCCTTCTGGCACGTCTTCAATCAAGATAACGAGGTTTTCTGAACCATCGGTATCGGTCAATGCGGCATCAATATCAAGCGGCACTGGTGTATCTTCGGTACCAATGATTTGGTAATCCGCGTCCGCTACCGTGATTTCGATGTTGTCGATGCCGAATGACTCGTCAGGAATACTTTGGTTTAGCGTAGAACCAAAGCCTAACTGAAGCTGACCGTCTTCCACCGGAACGGTTAAGTTAACTTGGTGTGCTTGGTCGTTCCAACCACTGAAGCCTTCACGTTGAGAGGCTCCGTGGATCACTTCACCCACTTCATTTCCATCTGAGTCGTAAAGCGTTGTCGTACCATCTTGAGTACGGAACGCTGAGTTCTCCAAGGTGGTTAGCTGTTCGCCGCCGACAAAGATTTGGAACGACTCGCCATCCCAAGAATCGATTTCGTAGAAGCTAAACGAGATATTCACTTCGTTGACATCACTTGGAATATCGTAGGTTTTGCTGACCGCTTCATCACCGCCAGTGCCACCAATACGACCCAACATGTCGCCCGTTTCGAAGCCTTGTGAGCTCTCAGTGTTCGCGTTCCAACCGTTCGAGCCAGACTCGAAGTTATCAGACGCAATCACCAAGTCCGAAGCAATCGAAAGCTCTGGCATATCAACCACAGATTGAACATCAATGTTCGCTTCTGCTGGCACGGTAGCGGTTCCATCGTTGACATCAAACGTTACGTTCACGTTGCCATCGAAGTTTTCATTCGGAGCGAAGGTGTACGTGCCGTCACCGTTGTCGACTAACGTACCACTGTCAGAAGCAACGTTCTCAACCGTTAGGTTATCACCATCGATATCACCTGCATTTTGCAGCAGTTGCTCTTCGGTGAAGGTGAAACTGGTGTCTTCTTGCGTAACAAACTGTGGTTGACCAACCGTTGGTAGGTCGTTCACTGGGTTCACAGTCAGATCGGCAGTGGCTTGAATGGTCGCATCGCCGTCCGTAATGTCGAAGCTCAGATCAATGTCGCCATTGAAGTCTGCATCCGGGGTGATTGTGAAGCTGCCGTCATCGTTCGCAACAACGGTCGCATTGCCATCAACTGTCAGGTTGGATGCGGTTAGGTCATCGCCATCCACGTCGCCGGCTTGAGCAAGAAGCTGCTCTTGGCTGAGAGTGATAGAACCATCTTCATCCACGCTGTATGCCAAATCACCTGATACCGGAGCATCATTGACTGGAAGAACATCGATGTTTGCATTGGTTGCTACCGTTGCACCATCTTCATCGGTCACGACTACATCTAGGCTGACATCACCGTTGAAGTTTTCGTTTGGTGCGAAGCTGAATGTGCCATCGCCGTTATCGGTAAAGATACCGTCGGAGCCACTGTAGCTGACGCTATCAATCGCGACGTCACCTTCAACGTCAGAAGCATTCGCCAACAGCTGCTCAGAGCTAATGGTGATGACTTCGTCTTCGTTGACTGAGTAGCTAGTTGCACCGGCAATTGGCGGATCATTCACCTCAAGAACAGTAATGCCAGCGGTGGTTGAGTCCGTCGCACCGTCTTCATCTACCACGACAACATCTAGGCTGACTTCACCATTGAAGTTCTCGTTTGGCGAGAAGGTGTAAGTACCATCACCATTGTCTTGGAACACGCCATCTGCGCCGCTGTAGCTGACGCTGTTGATTGCTACTTCGCCTTCGACGTCAGATGAGTTAGCCAATAGTTGTTCGTTACTGATGGTGATCGAATTATCTTCATGCACCGTGTAAGACGTGCTGCCTGCCACTGGTGGATCGTTCTCTGGCGTCACACTTACGTCGATATTTGCGGTCACGGTATCCGTGCCGTCAGAAACATCGAAGGTAAAGTTCACGTCGCCATTGAAGTTTTCGTTTGGCGCGAAGCTGTAAGTACCGTCACCGTTGTCGGTTAGGACACCATCTGCACCAGTGTAGCTCACACCTTCTACCGAAAGACTATCGCCATCGATATCCGTTGCACCATCAAGCAGATCTTCATCAGTGAACAGCAAGACGCCATCTTCACCAATGGTGAACGCTTGATCTTCTGGCTGTGGTAGGTCGTTAACTGGATTAACCGTCAGGTCAGCTGTTGCAACAATAGTGTCGCTGCCGTCGTTGATGTCGAACGTGATATCAATGTCACCATTGAAGTTCGCATCAGGCGTAATGGTAAAGCTGCCATCATCGTTTGCCGTAACCGTTGCATCACCGTCAACCACTAGGTTAGTCGCGGTTAGCGCGTCCCCTTCTACATCCGATGCTTGAGCAAGAAGCTGCTCTTGGCTTAGCGTAATTGAATTGTCTTCATCGACACTGTAAGCCAAGCTGCCCGATACTGGCGCATCGTTGATTGGCAATACATCGATGTTTGCGTTAGTTGCAGCAGTTGCACCGTCTTCATCAACAACCACAACATCTAGGCTCACATCGCCATCAAAGTTGGCGTTTGGTGCGAAGCTGAATGTGCCGTCACCGTTATCGGTAAAGATACCGTCGGAGCCGCTGTAGCTCACGCTATCAATCGCAACTTCACCTTCAACGTCAGAAGCGTTCGCCAACAGCTGTTCAGAGCTAATGGTGATAACTTCGTCTTCGTTCACTGAGTAGCTGGTCGCGCCTGCGATTGGTGGATCGTTCACCTCAAGTACTGTAATACCCGCGGTGGTTGAATCCGTCGCACCGTCTTCATCGGCCACGACAACATCTAGGCTCACTTCGCCATTGAAGTTCTCGTTTGGCGAGAAGGTGTACGTACCGTCACCATTGTCTTGGAACACACCATCTGTGCCGCTGTAGCTAACGCTATCAACCGCGACATCTCCTTCGACGTCTGATGAATTCGCCAGTAACTGCTCGTCACTAATGGTGATCGAGTTATCTTCATGCACTGTGTAAGAGGTGCTGCCTGCCACCGGTGGATCGTTCTCTGGAGTAACTGCGACATCGATATTCGCGGTCACAGTATCCGTGCCATCAGAAACATCGAAGGTGAAGTTCACGTCGCCATTGAAATTCTCGTTTGGCGCGAAGCTGTAAGTGCCGTCACCGTTGTCGGTTAGGACACCATCTGCGCCAGTGTAGCTCACACCTTCTACCGATAGGTCATCACCATCGATGTCCGTTGCACCATCCAACAGGTCTTGATCCGTGAAGGTCAACACGCCATCTTCACCAATGGTGAACGCTTGATCTTCTGGCTGCGGCAAATCATTAACTGGGTTAACAGTAAGGTCCGCCGTTGCAACAATAGTATCGCTGCCGTCGTTGATATCGAACGTGATATCAATGTCGCCATTGAAGTTCGCATCTGGCGTGATAGTGAAGCTACCATCGTCGTTTGCCGTAACCGTTGCATCACCGTCAACCACTAGGTTAGACGCAGTCAGCGCATCACCTTCTACATCCGATGCTTGAGCAAGTAGCTGCTCTTGGCTTAGCGTAATTGAGTTGTCTTCATCAACGCTGTACGCCAAGTTACCCGATACTGGTGCGTCATTGATTGGTAAGACATCGACTGTGATGTAAGTATCAACCTCTGCGCCGTCTTCATCGCGAATGGTCACATCAAACTGTACTTGACCGTTGAAGTTTTCATTCGGTGCAAAACTACAAGTTCCATCACCGTTTACTGAGAAGATACCATCTGGACCGTCGTAGCTGATGCCAACTAGCTCGACATCCCCTTCAACATCGGAAGCATTCAGTAGCACTTGCGATTCACTGAAGGTTAGAACTTGGTCTTCATCGATAGTGTATGCGGTAGGACCTGCGATTGGTGGGTCATTTACCTCAATCACAGTAATGCCTGCAGTGGTAGAGTCCGTTGCACCCTCTTCATCGACTACGACAACATCTAGGCTCACCTCGCCGCTGAAGTTCTCGTTTGGTGAGAAGGTGTAAGTACCATCACCGTTGATTTCCAGCACGCCATCGTTACCGCTGTAGCTCACGCTATCAATCGCCACTTCGCCTTCTATATCAGACGAGTTAGCCAACAGCTGTTCGTTACTAATGGTAATCGAATTGTCTTCATGAACGGTGTAAGCCGTGCTGCCTGCAACCGGTGGATCGTTCTCCGGCGTCACGCTTACGTCGATATTCGCCGTCACGGTATCCGTGCCATCGGAAACATCGAAAGTGAAGTTCACGTCGCCATTAAAGTTCTCGTTTGGTGCGAAGCTATATGTGCCATCACCATTGTCAGTAAGAACACCGTCCGCGCCTGTGTAAGTGACGCCCTCAACAGATAAGTCATCCCCTTCAATATCGGTAGCGCCTGTTAGGAGATCCGCATCAGTAAAGGTCAGCACACCATCTTCACCAATGGTGAACGCTTGATCTTGTGGTTCAGGCGCATCGTTAACTGGTGACACCAATAACTCAAGGTTGGTTGAGACAACATCATCGCCGTCAGACACATCGAACGTAAAGGTGATATCACCATTAAAGTCCGCATCTGGCGTTAAGGTGTAAGTACCGTCGCCATTGTCTGTGATGGTGATGTTTTCATCATCCGTAGCCAAATTCAGCGCTGTTAGTTGGTCTCCATCCAAGTCACGCGCATTAGCGAGTAAATCTTCTTGCGTAATTAGGATTGAACCATCTTCTTCAACCATCGCTGAAACAGGCAATGCTTCAGGCGCATGTTCAATGTGGGCACCTGTTGCATTGACGTAGATGGTTTGAGAAACGGTTTCAGAATCATTATTTGATAGCTCTGTTGCCGTTGCCGTTACATTGATTTCTAGCTGTTGGTTAAAGTCTTCTGGCAATTGAATCTGTAGCTCTTGTTCAATTGCTGTGGTTGGAAGCGTTACAGAACCATCTGGACCGACTGTTACTTCACCGCTGTAGATCTGGCTGTTCACTTCACCTACATCAATGGTGAAGTTGAAGTCGGTGTAATCGGCATCGCCGCCACCGTAGAGATCTTCAAAGCCGTAAACCAGTTCACCGTCTTCGTTCACGGTAGTTCGGGTATGTTCAATGCCATCTTGGTTGAGCTCTGAGCTTGAACCACCATGGAAGACTGCATCACCGAATTGGCTTTGAATTACGGTTTCAGAACCATCAGCACCAACAAACACGAGTTGTGGGTCAACCGTATCCATGTTCGCAGGAGAGCCATCTGCTGCACGGAACTCGTACTGACCATCTTGCATGGATGCAAAGTCATTGAAGTTATGACCGTTAGGAATCAAGAATAGGTTGAAGCTTTCCCCTTCCGAGATTTGGAAGCTGAACTGATCTTGTCCCGGAACGAGGTCACCGCCGCCACCAACTTGAGAGGCGTTTTCGTACACCACTTCAACGCCCGTGATGTTGCCATCTTCATCGACTTTGTAGTAACCCGCTGTGTTTTGGTAACCCGCGGTTTCACCTTCAAACGTAACCGTGATTTCAGTATCGTTGAAACTAGTGATACCGTTGTCTTGATCGTTAAGTACCCCTTCGTTGTCGTAGCTGATCACCGAACCTTCTGGAACACCATCCACGGTCACAGTCAGCGTTTCTGACAAGTCTTGGTCAACCAATGCTGCGGCGATGTTCACTTCAACAATACCGCCTGGCTCAACCAAGATCGCTTGGTCATCCACGTTTCGACCATCGCCATCAGTGATGACTAGGTCTGGCGCATCTGCCACGGCTTCGATAAGGACATTAATGTCTTGCTCAACTTCATCAGTGCCGTCAGAAACCGTAAAGCTGAACTGCAAGTCACCACTGAAGTGCTCTTCTGGTACGAAGCTAAATGTACCGTCACCGTTGTCCGTTACAGTACCTTCATCACCCGAGTAGTTAATGCTGGTAACGGTGAGGTCATCACCATCAATATCAATCGCGCCACTTAGCAGATCTTCTTGCGTGAACAGGATGCTGCCATCCTCTTCAATTTGGTACATGCCAGGCGCAACAATTGGAATGTCATTGACTGGATTCACCGTCAATGTCATTTCATTAGCAACACTTAGTTCACCGTCACTCACTTCATAAGTGAATGCAATGTCACCATTGAAGTTTTCCGACGGTGTCACCGTGAAGGTGCCGTCGCCGTTGTCCACGATAGAGGCATTCGGATCATTGGTTTCTAGTGCCGTTGCGTATAGTTCATCACCATCTTGATCGCTGGCGTTTTCAAGCAGCATTTCTTGTGTCACGAGGATAGAGCCATCCTCGTCCACGTCTGCCACGATTGGTGCTGCTTCTGGTGCGTCGTTGACGAACTCAACTTTCAAGTCGATGTTTGCCGCCACCACATCGGTGCCATCGCTCACATCAAACGTGAGGTCAACATTACCAAAGAAGCCCTGCTCTGGCGTTAACGTGTAAGTGCCATCGCCATTGTCTGTCACTTGAACCGTGTCGCTTAAACTCGTCACGTTAACAACAGACAGATCATCGCCTTCGATGTCCGTCGCTTGAGCCAGCAGCTCTGCTTCAGTAATCGTGATAGCCTCGCCATCTTCTGTAGTGAAGGACAAATCAGGTACATCTGGCAGGTCGTTCACTGGATTAACGGTGAGGTTTAGATCCGCGGCGACGGTTTCGATCGCGTCAGTTACGTCATAAGTAAATTCGATTTCACCAAAGAAGTTTTCGCTCGGTGTAATCGTAAAGCTACCATCAGCGTTCTCAACGATGGTTGCATTAGGATCGTTGGTCGACAGGTTCACCGCTTCAAGGTTGTCACCATCCACGTCCGTCGCGTTCGCCAACAAGTCTTCTTGAGTGATGGTAATTGAGCCATCTTCATCGACGACCGCATCAACAGGACCGCTGACCTCTGGACCTTCGTTGACGATCTCAACATCGATCTTCGCAGTGCTTGGTGCACTTGCTTGACCATCGCTGATGTCGAAGGTCAAGTTCACTTCACCGTAGAAGTTCGAAGTTGGCTCGAAGGTAAAGGTGTTGTCGCCGTTATCTGTCAACGTACCTTGTGACTGGTCAACAAGCAGCAGATTCTCGATATGCAGAATGTCGCCATCCACATCAGTCGCACCTGATAACAGGTCTTTTGCTTCGATGATGATGGTGCCGTTTTCTAGCATTTGAGTATGCAGCGGTGCACCAGGAACTGGCACATCGTTGACCGGAATAACGGTCAGATCTAGATGGGTATCGACTTCATCGGTGCCATCGAAGACTTTGTAGTCAATGTCGACTTCACCATTGAAGTTTTCATTCGGCATAAAGGTGTAAGTGCCGTCGCCATTGTCGACAAGCTCACCGTTGTCACCACTGTAAGAGATATCAGAGATAGACAGCGCATCGCCTTCTACATCACTTGCATTCGCAAGCAGGTCGTCCGCGCTAAACGTAATGCCCACATCCTCATCAGTCGACAATACAATCGGACCAGAAACGATTGGCGCATCGTTTACTGCTTCGAAGTTGATGTTGATGATGTTGTCGTCAGTGAGTTCACCATCCGTAACTTGGTAGCCAAGCTCAATCTCACCGTAGAAGTTCTCATCTGGTGTGACTGTCCATGTACCATCGCCGTTGTCGGTTAACGTAGCGTGCTCCGCGTTATCCCCCACCAGCTCTAGGTTTTGAATATCAAGTACATCACTATCGATATCACTCGCTTGTGCGAGAAGCTGCTCTTCTGTGATTACCACAGAGGCAAACTGCGTAGAACCTTCGGTATCAATGGTCACATTTGGTAGATCAGCAGTCAGTTCGATTTCACTGTCACCTTCACGGATATTCAATTCTACCGTTTCAGTGATTTCCGTGCCATCCACGCCAATAGATGTGAACACCGCTTCATCATGACAAGTTTGCGAAACCGTCATGTTTTGAACCACGTATGTACCGTTACCTTGAATCGTACCTAACTCAAAGTAAGACACCGGCTCGTTCACCGTTAGGGTGTAATCCGTCTCATAGCTACCACGATCTTCTTTGTGGTAAGTCATCGAATCGATCAAATCACCATCGGAGTTGAATGCGCGAATTTCGACTTCGGTAAAGTGGCGAGACTCTTCCATAAACCAGCCGCCTAGACCATCTAGGTGGAAGCTGATTTCGTTGATGTCTTGACCTTCAACGCTCACAGTCAGTTTTTCATCACCACTCAAGCCTTGGCGGTCAGTATCGCCAATACCGTGACCGATGTGTGTTTTACCATTCCACGCACCGAGTGGGTCATCATTACTTTGAACGGTAACTTTCAAATCACCATCAACAAACTCACGTGTGTAAGGGTCAACAGCAGTACCCCAATCATCGAGGCTAGCGTTGTCGTCAAAGGTACCAATTTGACTCGTATGCGTACCGTTCGCTAATGCATCATCATTTGGAATGAAGCGCACTTCCGTGTCTGCAGGAACCTCCTGCCCGACTTCTAGCTGTACCCATTCGTCATTTAGATTTGCTTCAATGATGCCGTTTTCAGGGGCTTGGTCGAGACGTAACGCAGGCTCTTCACGCAGAGAAACACCCACTGTTTGGTCTTCTTCCGCTTGAATAAAGATCTCGTCGCCCGCTTCTGGCGCATCGTTGACAGGGTTAACGGTCAGATCCAGCGTGGTCAAAACATCATTTTCGCCATCGCTGATGTTGTAAGTGAAGTCCAACTCACCGTTAAAGTTTTCGGTGTGCGTAATGGTGAAAGAACCATCGTCGTTGGCTACGATCGTCGCATCTGGGTCATTGGTTTGTAGATTGCTGGCAACAAGGTCATCACCTTCAATGTCTGTCGCATTCGCAAGCAATTGTTCTTGCGTGATGGTGATGGCGTTATCTTCATCCACTTCAGCTTGAATGCCTGACGTTTCAGGTGCGTCGTTCACCGCGATAACATCGATGCCTGCGGTTGTCGTATCTGTTGCACCATCTTGGTCGATGACCGTAACGTCGAGCGAAATGTTACCGTCAAAGTTCTCATTTGGCGTAAAGGTATATGTGCCGTCGCCATTGTCCACGAAGCTACCGTCGTTACCAGAGTAGCTAACATTCGCCAAGGCTACGTCGCCTTCCACATCAGAAGAGTTGGCTAACAACTGCTCGTCACTAATGGTGATTTGACCATCTTCTTGAACCGTGTAAGACGTAGAACCTGCCACTGGTGGATCGTTCACTGGTGTCACGCTGACATCAATGAATGCAGGTGTTGAACCTGTGCCGTCAGACACATCGAATGTGAACTGAACATCACCGTTGAAGTTCTCATTCGGCGCGAAGCTATAAGTGCCATCACCATTATCGGTAAGCACACCGTCCGCACCTGTGTAGAGTACGTTTTCGATAGACAGATCATCGCCGTCAATATCCGATGCGCCTTCCAATAGGTCTGCATCCGTGAACAGCAAGGTGCCATCTTCTTCTACCGAGAACTGTTGATCTTGCGCTTGTGGCAAGTCATTCACAGGATTAACCGTAATATCCAGACCAACTTGTACCGAGCCACCATCGTTATCAATGATATCGAAGGTCAGATCTAGGTCGCCGTTGTAGTTTTCATCCGGTGTGATGGTGTAACTGCCATCATCGTTGTATTGAATTGTCGCGTTGTCATCTGTCGATAGATTGATGGCTTCAAGGTTCTCGCTATCAATATCGCCCGCTTTGGCAAGCAACTGCTCTTGGCTTAGCGTAATTGAGCTGTCTTCGTTGATGGTGTAAGCCAAATCACCCGATACTGGTGGATCGTTGATTGGCAATACGTCGACATTGATGTGCGTATCAACGGTCGCCCCATTTTCATCTTGAATGGTCACATCCAACTGAACTTGGCCATTGAAGTTCTCGTTTGGTGCAAAGCTGCAAGTACCATCACCATTGACGGTAAAGATACCATCCGAGCCTTCATAGCTGATGCCAACAAGCTCTACATCGCCCTCGATATCAGATGCGTTGGCAAGAATTTGTGACTCACTGAATGTCAGTACTGAATCTTCATCAATCGTGTAAGACGTTGGACCGGCAACTGGAGGGTCATTCACTTCAATAACCGTAATGCCTGCAGTTGTTTCGTCAATCGCACCTTGCTCATCCGCCACAATCACATCAAGGCTAATATCACCACTGAAGTTCTCATTCGGCATGAAGGTGTAAGTGCCGTCACCGTTGTCTTGGAATACGCCATCGGTGCCTGAATAGGTCACGCTATCGATGGACACTGCGCCTTCCACATCCGAAGAGTTAGCCAGAAGCTGCTCGTCGGAAATGGTAATCGCGTTGTCTTCATCAACCGTGTAAGACGTAGAACCCGCAACCGGAGGATCGTTCACTGGAGTGACGCTCACGTCCACATTTGCAGGTACGGTCTCAGTGCCGTCAGAAACACCAAAGCTAAAGCTGACATCACCGTTGAAGTTTTCGTTTGGTGCAAAGGTGTAAGTACCATCACCGTGGTCAGTCAACACACCATCGCTGCCTGTGTAGCTAATGCCGTCAACCGTTAAGTTATCGCCATCGATATCGGTCGCGCCAGCAAGCAAGTCTGCATCGGTAAACTGAAGCGTGCCGTCTTCTTCAACACTGAACTGCTGGTCTTGAGGGACAGGAAGATCGTTAACCGGATTAACCGTTAGATCCGCCGTTGCTTGGATAGTGTCTGTGCCGTCCGTAATGTTGAATTGGATATCAATGTCACCATTAAAGTCCGCATCTGGTGTAATCGTGAAGCTGCCATCATCGTTCGCTGTAACGGTTGCGTTTCCATCGACAGTCAAATCGCTAGCAGTCAGGTCATCGCCCTCAATATCAGACGCTTGAGAAAGAAGCTGCTCTTGGCTGAGTGTAATCGCACCGTCTTCATCAACGCTGTAAGCCAAATCACCCGATACTGGCGCATCATTGATTGGCAATACATTCACATTGATGACGGTATCAACTTCTGCTCCATCTTCATCTCGAATGGTCACATCAAGTTGAACTTGCCCGTTAAAGTTCTCGTTTGGCGCGAAGCTGCACGTGCCATCATCGTTAACAGTGAAAATACCATCCGGACCATCGTAACTAATGCCAACAAGCTCTACATCGCCTTCCACATCAGAGGCATTCAACAGCACTTGCGACTCACTAAAGGCCAGAACTGAATCTTCATCAATGGTGTAAGAAGTTGGTCCTGCGACTGGTGGATCGTTCACTTCCAGTACTGTAATGCCAGCAGTGGTGACATCCGTTGCGCCTTCCTCATCAGCGACGACAACATCAAGCGTCACTTCACCATTAAAGTTTTCATTTGGAGAGAAGGTGTAAGTACCGTCACCATTGATTTGCAACACACCATCGCTGCCAGAGTAGCTCACGCTATCAATCGAGACATCCCCTTCTAAATCCGAAGAATTTGCCAACAGTTGCGCGTCAGAAATGGTAATAGAGTTGTCTTCGTGAACTGTGTAGGACGTTGAACCAGCCACCGGAGGATCATTCACCGGCGTGACGCTCACATCTACATTCGCTGAAACCGTATCTGTGCCATCAGATACGTCGAAGCTGAAGTTTACATCGCCATTGAAGTTCTCATTTGGCGCAAAGCTATACGTGCCATCGCCATTGTCAGTTAGAACGCCGTCGGTTCCTTCGTAGCTAATTCCCGTTACAGAAAGGTCATCGCCTTCAATGTCGGTCGCGCCAGCAAGCAGATCCGCATCGGTAAATTGCAGCGTACCATCTTCTTCCACGCTGAATTGTTGGTCTTGAGGAACAGGCAGATCGTTGATTGGATTAACGGTTAGGTCAGCGGTTGCTTGAACGGTATTCGTGCCATCTGAGATATCAAAGCTGATGTCGATATCACCATTAAAATCTGCGTCCGGCGTGATGGTGAAGCTACCATCGTCGTTTTGAGTCACCGTCGCGTTGCCATCTACCGAAAGATTAGATGCCGTCAGTGCATCGCCTTCCACATCGGAAGCTTGCGACAACAACTGCTCTTGGCTCAAACGAATCGAGCCATCTTCGTCCACCGAGTAAGCAAGATTACCAGACACCGGCGCATCATCGACTGGAGTGACGCTTACATCAATGTTGGCAGAAACCGTATCTGTGCCATCGGATACATCAAAGCTGAAGTTCACATCACCATTGAAGTTTTCATTTGGCGCAAAAGTGTAAGTCCCATTACCGTTGTCGGTCAGGATGCCGTCACCACCGTCGTAGCTTACGCCCTCAACTGTTAGGTTATCGCCTTCAATATCCGTTGCGCCAGTAAGCAGGTCTGCGTCCGTAAAGATCAGCGTGCCATCTTCTTCCACGCTGAACTGCTGGTCTTGAGGAACCGGCAAATCGTTGATTGGGTTAACGGTTAGATCAGCGGTTGCTTGAACGGTGTTCGTGCCATCTGAGATATCGAAGCTGATGTCGATATCACCGTTGAAATCTGCGTCCGGCGTGATGGTGAAGCTACCATCGTCATTTTGAGTCACCGTCGCGTTGCCATCTATCGAAAGGTTAGACGCCGTCAGTGCATCGCCTTCCACGTCAGAAGCTTGCGACAACAACTGCTCTTGGCTCAAACGAATCGAGCCATCTTCGTCCACCGAGTAAGCAAGATTGCCAGATACTGGCGCATCATCGACAGGTGTGACGCTTACATCAATGTTGGCAGAAACCGTATCTGTGCCGTCGGACACATCAAAGCTGAAGTTTACATCACCATTGAAGTTTTCATTTGGCGCAAAACTATAAGTCCCATTACCGTTATCGGTCAGGATGCCGTCGCCACCATCGTAACTTACACCTTCAACTGTGAGGTTATCGCCTTCAATATCCGTTGCGCCAGCAAGCAGGTCAGCATCGGTGAAGATCAGCGTACCATCCTCTTCAATCTCAAAGGTTTTATCTTCAGGCACTGGTGCGTCATTGATTGGACGAACAGTTAAATCAATCGAGCTAGAAATGGTTTCTTGACCATCACTGATATCAAACGTTAAGTCGAGTTCACCATTAAAATCTGTATCAGGTGTGACGGTATAAGTGCCATCACCATTATCCACAACCGATGCATTAGCACCCACTTGCACGTTGAATGCGGCAAGATCATCGCCATCAACATCACTCGCGTACCCGAGAAGTTGTTCTTGAGTGAAGGTAATGGTGCCATCTTCATCCATGATGTATGCCAGATCTTGCCCTACTTCTGGCGCGTCATTTTCACCTTCGACTTTAATTTGGAACGTTTCGCTCGTAGTTTCGGAGTCGAAATCGTCTTCTACTTGCGTCGTGGTTTCTTCGCTGGTGTCTTGTACATCCACCGCGAAGCTCTCTTCAGTGGTTTCTGAATCTAGCTCGTCACCACCTTGAGAACCTTCAGAGTCTGAAGAAGCACTTGGCGCAGATGAAGTTTGTACCGCTTGTCCTTGCGCTTCATTGCCTTCTGCGTCCGAACCACCTTCAGAGCCAGAGGCATCACCACCACCGACCGCTTGGGCACCCGCCCCAGAATCCGAACCACCGCTGCCCAGAGCCTCGTCACCTGATTCTCCGCTAGAAGCTACACTATCAACAACATTGGATTGTGCAGCGTCAGAGTCGCTGCTACTTTCAGTATCCTCTTCTTGAACTGCGCCACCCGAGCTCACTGCTTCTTCTTCCGTACCCGCGCCACTAGGATTTTCTTCCATCGCACGATTGGCTTCATCAACAGCATCTGCACTTTCAGCACCAGTCGCTACAGTCGAAGAGACGGTCGACTGCTGTTTTTCTTCTTTTGTCCCCGTATCCTTCGTTTCTGTTTGCTCTACCGCATCGTTAAGCTTTTCATTGTCTTTTTCTTGATTAGTGTCGCCTGCCATTACAGCCTCCGTTGCTTTTAGCTAACTGATCGTATTTAGAGGCAGTAAAGGACACCATTTTTAGAAACCAACTTTTTTATACAACTTTTTTCATACCTTTCGAGTTCCATAAAAACAAAAAAATTTGAAAACCCAGTATAAAGATCCTTACTTGTTGTCATTAAAGCAATTAGTGCGGTGGGATAATGATAAATATGACAAATCTGTTGCGCTCAGTCGACAACAGCCATAAGGGGCTGCAATTGCTATTAGGCGATTTTTACCAAGATTTCAGTGATGCAGGGATTGATATTGAGATGCTGCATAAACAAAACCGTTTTGAAGCACTCAGATGTTATTCAAAAAGGCTAAAGACCATTCTCGTCTTGTTATGTGATGACGACTTACCACCAAAATTGGCAAAGCTTGAACACTTAAACAAACACCATTTCCCTGCTCCTAATGAATTGATCGAGGACGTTAAAACCGAGCTTAACAACGTAAACAAACAAATTAGCCAGCTGTTAAAAATCGAAAATTCAATCGATAGCCGCACAGGTAGTGAATCGTAGGGGTGGCTCATGAGTAATAAGCAAATAGAACATCACCTCAAAAAGGCGCTTGTTTCGAACAACGAAGCGTCGAAGGTAACAGCAGACGATACAATCGTCCTAGCCAGTGCAATGACCAGCGTACACAAAACCTTGCTGGTTATCTTTTTGCTTTCCATGGTGGCTATCGCCGTGGCATCTCAGGCTCGTATCGACATTGTGGTGTCGGTGCGCGGTGAGCTATTGCTCGAATCTGACATCGAAAAAGTGCAACACCTTGAAGGCGGTATTCTAGAAGAAATGCTAGTGCGCAAAGGCGAAGTGGTTTACGAAGGTCAACCTATTGCACGCCTTCGCTCTCTGGATAGAAACACTCAACTTGATACGGTAAACACAGAGATCATTCAGCTTGAGCTAGACAAGATTCGTTACGAAAGCCTGCGCGATATGGTGGAACCCGATTTTTCTGCCTACATCGAAAAGTACCCAGAGTTAGTGCAAGTCAACATGAATACCTGGCAGCAAGAATTTTCTAAAAACCGTTCCAATGAAGAGTTGATCACTCACGATATCCAACATAAGAATTCGCTTATTGATTCAATGCTCAAGCGCCGTAAAAGCTCCGAGAACCAGCTCTCCTTGATACGCAAGCAGCTCAATATTAAGAACACCTTGTACAAAGAGGAAATGGCGTCTTACGTCGATGTTCTGAATATGCAGGTTCAAGAGTCAAACATGGTGCGTGAGATTGAAAACCTTGATGAGTCGGTCATGAATGAGCGCTTCCAACTCGACAAACTAGAGAAGCAGTACCGAGACTTGGTGGAGAATCGTAATGCCGAGTATCAAGCACAAATCATTCAAGCAAACAAGGACTTAAAGTTGAAACGTATATTACGTCCTCAACACTCAGATAAAGTGGATCGCCTCGTGGTTTACGCCCCTATTGACGGTGTAGTAGATAAAGTGCACTTCAACTTCCGCTCCGCTGTGATACCGCCAGGTGAAAGCATCGCGGACATTGCACCGATCAATAACGCCCTTCATGGAGAGGCGAAGATCCCGCGTAAAGACATGGGTTTTGTAGAAATCGGACAAGCGGTCAAAGTGAAGATGGATACCTACAACTTTGCCAAATACGGATTTTTGGAAGGTCGAATTGCATCGATCAGCCGTTCTTCTTATGAAGAAGAAGACGCTGAATTCTACCTCGCGGAAATCCAAATCAGTCAAAACTATCTAGAGCGCGGAGGCACACAATACAAGCTGTCCCCTTATATGGAGTTTACCGCAGACGTGAAAACAGGTTCACGCCGGGTTATCGAATACGCAGCGAAGCCGGTTATGTCGGCTATCGAAGACGCATTCGATGAGAGGTGATGGATGAGTAACAAACCTTCCTACAATATTTCCGTTCCTGTTATGCGCCTAAGCATTGCTTTCAGTTTGGTGCTGGCTGCCCTCGCCTTTTATTTGTATATCTCTTGGGAAAAAGTGGATTCAGTCGAGAAAGTGCAAAACGCGCCTCTGTTGGTTCAAGCTCAACAGCTCAACCAAACTATCGAGTTTGATATTCAAACGCTTCAACGCTGTTTAAGCGCACGTTATTGCAGTACAACAGAGCTTGATTTTGAGGTTCTGAAAGACGAAATTGACCAATTTAAGTCGCTCGCGTCACTCAACAAAACCGAGTTTAGCTTGGTGGGCGCGACCGAATACACGCAGCTTGAACTGGCAATCAATCGCTTCTCAGACAGCCAAAAAACACGCGACGATGTGTTGGCACTGTACCTCTCGCTCACCAATAACTACCTACAAATGGACGACAACTACCGGACCATATTTAACAACCATGCGAGTGACCTAATGATGGAGAAAAACGAGTTCTTCATTTGGTTGTTTGTGGTCGTTGTCGTACTGGTTGTTATCGCCGTCCTATCGAATTTAGTGGCAATCCTAAAACTGAAAAAATCCAGTTCGAATGAGCGAGACATTGACCAAGAGTTCGATGGGCTTTATCAAGAGCTCAAACAACTGGATTTACAAAGGCTGGAAGAGTTGCTGAACGAAGTGAGCATCAATCCGAAGCAGCGTCAGATTTACTCTCACCTAAAACTGATTTTCAGCAAACTCGAAGAACAAAAACGCAATAACGATCTCTACAAGCAGCTCTATGCTCTGATTGGTTACGAGATTCGTGGCATCACCAACACTATTAACGGCGGCGTGCAATATCTCGTACAAGAGACCGATGAGAGCGGCGTGTTGATGGCGCAAGATATAACCTCGGCTGCCAATACCCTGTCTGAATTGGCAGAGAACTACAACCGACTCATTTCACAAGGGACCGAGAGCAAATCGAAAGAGTTTTCACTGCTAAATGTACTGTCTGAATTGATGATTCACATCAGTTCCAAAGTGCAGCGAAATGAAGGTGAGCTAGACTGCTTTATCTCGGATAACCTACCAAACCGTGTTGAAGGACAATCCACCAGCTTATTCTGGGTGTTGTTCCTACAGTTATCGAATGCCATCCAACTCAAAGCCGATAAGAAACTGTTTGTCACCATTGAGTCAGGCGCAGCGTCAGACATTGAAAACACTCGCCTGACCATCAATCTAAACTTCTTAACCACACTGGATGTGCCGTTTGCCAAGCTCAATACCCTACACTGGAGCGACCATAAACAGCACACCGCAACCAAAGACGATTTGGCGAAAAGCGTACTGAAAGATTACGGCTATTACGAGAGCCATTGGTATCAATCGGGCAATCAGGAACGTTTTCAAATTCAGCTCGATTTGAAAGCCAAAAGCTTCCACACCGAGAAAACTCGCTTCGACAATAAGCGCCTATTACTGTGTGCCAACTCTCAGCTGCGCATTGATGTAATGAACAAAATGTTAGTCAACTTGGGCTTGGAGATCACGCCAATTCGAACGCCGAACGAACTCTTCTCTGCTGCAAAAACCTTTGGCGAATACGATGCCATCATGCTGACCGACACGTTCGAGCCAAACAAGCTGCCCTCACTGAGCAAAACGGTGAAATCGCAACTGCGCAATCACCCGAACACCAAGTTGTTGCTTTCAGTCACTAGCACTCAGCAAGCACAAGAGAGCCATACCTTTGTCGACAAGATTCTGAACTCCCCTGTGATTCCGTATGAGTTCATCCCTAACCTATTGGCAATCATGGAAGCGGAAGCCTCTGAAGAACAGATGGAGAACAGCTCATTCCTGATTGTGGAGGATGACCGTGTTCAACAGATTCTACTCAAACGTATTTTGAGCAAGCAAGAATACGAAGCCGACACCGTTGGCGATGGCGCAGACGCCGTTCAGCATTTCATGAATCAGCGCTCGGACATCATCTTTATGGACTGCATCATGCCGGGCATGGGCGGTATTGAAGCAACCAAACGCATTCGACAGTACGAACAAGAAAGCGGACAAAACCCTTGCACCATTATAGGTGCGACAGCATTGACCAGCAGTAATGAACACCAAGCTTGTATCGAAGCTGGAATGGATTACGTGATCAGCAAACCTTATAAAAACGACGAAATCATCAAGGTGATCAACAAGTATGTGGCGGTACAGAAACTTAACTAGCTGTGTATTGGCAGCGCTTACATTGAGCAACGCTCCTTCGGCAATGGCGACCACCTTGCTTGAGGCGGTCAAACTCGGCTTGGAAAACAATTTATCTCTGCGCGCTAGTGACAAAGGCGTAGAAGAAAACGAATACAACATCGACATTAGCCGTTCTAAGTTCCTGCCCTCTTTAAACGGTGCCGCTGATACCACATGGAATGAAAACGAAACCATATTAACGGGAACACCGGATACACGTTCAAGCTACAACTCAAACAGCTACAGCGTATCTTTATCTCAATCGGTGTTTAACCTTGGCGACATCTTCAAATACGGCACCGCGAAGCTTGATTTCAACATTGAAGAAATCAAGCACGAGAACAAAATCCAGAGCACCATTTCTGAAATCGCGACGCAATATTTCGAATACCTCAAAAACAACGCGCAAATCAAAGCCACCCAAGTAGAACTTAAATCGTCTGAAACTCGTGAGCGCCAAATGCGTCGCAACGTGGAGCTTGGCAACACTGCGGCGAGCGAGTTGTATGAGGTAATTGCTCAGAAAGAAGGCATTGCCAATCGTTTAAGAACCTTAGAGAAAGATCGACGTGTAATTTTGAACGGTTTAGAGATTCAAGTTCAATACCCGGTCACCCCATCGCAGGACATCTACGAAAGCGTGCCCTTGGCGGAAATCAGCGAATCCGAACAACGTGCGATTCTTGAACAAGCTTTGAAGCTCAATAACGATTTATTGGTTGCGAAGAAAACCGTCGAACGAAGCCGAAGAGGCTTGAAAGAAAGCGGTTCAAACTTTGTGCCGACTGTATCGCTCTCTGCCAGTTACCGTTACGATGATGCGAACAACTATGACCGAACCGACCCAACCGCAACAGGGGACAGTAATTCCACCAGCGTCGGTTTGAACTTGAATGTGCCCATTTTCTCAGGCGGTTCGGATTACTACGGTTTTCAAAAATCATCGACTGCCATCGAGCGAACGGAGCTGCTGTACCAAGATTCGTTGTTCACGACGCGCAATAGCGTTAACACCTCAGTACTCAACATTAATGACTTCTCCCGCGCCATCAGCAGTTACGAGAATATCATCCGTGCAAACTACGCTTCCTACAAAGGCATTCAACGCGCTTACCAGCTTGGTACGCGAACCATTACCGACTTACTGGCAGCGGAAAGTAAACTGTTTAGCGCGCTACGTGATTACGAGAGCGCGCGCTATGACTACATCATTGAATCGATCAATCTTGAGCAAATCAAAGGCATGCTATCGGTTCAATCTATCGAAAGCATCATGCAGTTGATGAGCGATATCGAAGGCAGAAGCAATCAAGACTTAGTTCCAAAACACCTTCTCTCTAAACCATCGATTAAGAAAGGAGGTCGCAATGCAAACTGAGCACTTTTCCCAAAAGATTAACTTTGCTGACAAGTGTTATCTGACTTTCTCAACGGTCATCTCAACACTGTTTGGTTTAGTGCTGCCCTTTTCGATTCTTATTATCTTTGACCGTGTTTTACCTAACCAAGCCAAAGACACGCTGTTTCTTCTGTTTGCCATTATCTTGATCACCATCTTCCTCGACTATCACTTAAAGAATCAGGAAGAGAAGATTTCGTCGGTGATCATGAAGCAATTCGAAACCAACTTAACCAACAAGGTGTTTCAATCAATCTGTTTGGCTGAGATATCGAAGTTTCGTCGTCTAGAACCCGGTGAATACCTAGAGCGTATTGCGACCATTCCAGAGATTAAATCCTTCTTTGGCGGAGAATCTGTACGGGCATTGATCAACCTTGCCGTCAGCATACTGACCATTCTGATTATCGGTGTGATCAACATTTGGGCGGGAGTGACCATCTTGCTCGCCTCCATCATTTTGGCGGTGTTCGCACTCAGTCTTTCCAAGCAAAAAATCAACAGCTTAGAAAACAAATCCGACATCGAAGGCTTAACTACTTCTAAAATCATCGAGATCATCTCTAGCCCACTCGATATCAAAGCGCGCAATATGGAATATCGCGTTGAGAGCTTGATGACACAAATGGTGGAAGAACGTGAAGTCGAGAACATCAAATACGAGCAAATTGAATCAAACTTCAACCTTATCTTGTCGCTCATACAACAGCTCTCCATCGCTTGTGTGGTGGTGGTTTTGGCAACGGCAGTTATCAACATGCAATCGAGCCAAGGCATCATGGCTGCCATCATCATGCTTACCAACCGCTACTTCGCGCCATACCAGCAAGTAATGCGCACGGTGAGTCGATGGGAGTTGAACAAGCTTCATATTCAACGTATCGCCGAGCTGCTTGAGCTTGCTGCATCTATAGAACAACAAAACGACACGACAGAAGTCGAGCGCATCTCGGTGAAGTATTCGGAAAAACAACGCATTGAGTTTGAACGCGGTCAGGCTTACTTGCTGACGGGGAAAAGCGGCGCAGGTAAAACCCACCTCGCCAATTGCATTACGCGGCAAAACACCGACAGCAAGCTCGATATCCAAATCAACGAGACACCGCTCGATGACGTCAACTACAACGTCTGGCGTAATAGCGTGCTCATGGTCGACAAAACCAGTTCGTTCGTCGAAGGCACCATCATCGACAACTTGACTTGTTTCCGCCCAAGCTTAAATAACACGGCATTTGCGCTTTGCGAAACCATGAACATCAAGGCACAAATCGATGCCCTTCCCGCTGGTTTTTACACCGAGCTTAAAGGACATTTACGCAACCCATTCTCGCGCCAAGTCGCTTATGCCTTGTTGTTAGTGCGTGCCTTACTCGCGAACAAACGTGTGTTGATCTTCGACGACATCGACTGTGTTTATGATGACGACTTTGCTCGATTGGTTTTGACCAGCACCGCCTATCGCGCCAACGACAAAATCCTCATCATCGTCAGCAACAAGATGGACAAACTCAATCATCGCCTCAAACGCGTCAAACTTACCGGAGGTGACCAATGAGTATTTTGGTTGATTTTAATAATGTCCCTCAGCGCTTGTTGGACTTTGAGGCTCGCAGTTATGACGAGCGATACAATGAGTCACCTTTGATTCGTGGTTTAGCTTACACCCTCATAGCGCTTGAATGGGAAGGCACGCCTTCTATCCTCAGTGACGCTTTTATCCCTAAACCAAAAGACAGCGACAGTTTTATCGCTACGATTGAACGCCTTGGTTACCGTTGTGACGTCACCAAACTAAAAACGTTGGAGCACATCGAGGGGCATCCTCATCCTTGTTTTATCGAGATAGAAAACCTCACTGCGATTTTCTTGGGCACTAAAGACGGCAAACTGATCCTGTTTGATTACACAAATAACAACACCATTGAATACCCGCTCTGCAAGAAGCCGTGCTTGTTGGTCTCGATCAGCGAATACTCCCGCTTATTCCGAGAACCGCCACCTGAATCTCAAGACCGCAGTAACTGGATTAAATACGCGTTTTATCGCTACAACAATGAACTCAAAAGCCTGATTATTCTCAGCTTCGTGGTCAGCATTCTCGGCGCACTCCAGCCCTTTTTTATTATGAGCGTGTACAACTTCGCCTTAACCTCTAGCTCGCAAGCCACGCTTTATTGGCTCACGTTATTTGCTGTGATTGTTGGGTTCTCGGAATACTTTTTCAAGAAAATGCGGGTCAACATCATCGCCACATCAGGAAAGGATTTGGCGGTGCATATTTCTCAAAACGTAATATCCAAACTGTTGTGGCTTCCTTATTCGATGACATCTACCGCTGGTGTCTCTTCTCAGTTAGCACGATTGAAGGACATCGACACTTTCCGCCGTTTGGTAACCGCAGAGTCAACATTAAGCTACTTCGACATGCCGTTTGTTATCGTATTCATTATTGCCATTGCTCTTATGTCTGGTACCGCAGCGCTAGTCGTTATGGCGGGGTTGATTCTAATGTTGGTGTTCTGTGTTTATTCTCGTTACATCTACTCGCAAGCCACGTCCAAGAGCTCTCGCGCCAACGCCATGGTTTCTTACCAATGGAATGAGATTCTTCGTGGTATAAAAACCATCCAAGGCTTGCCATTATTGCGTGTTATCCAGTCCCGCTTTAGCGCGTCGCATTTACAAAGCACCAACGATGCAGAACATGTTTCAGTGACTAATAGCAGGGTTCAGGCAGCAGGCGGGAGTTTGATTCAGGTTATTGGTACCGCAAGTATCGTCGCGGCCGTTATCGGCGTGATGGACGGCACCTCCGATGCAGGTGCAATGCTTGCTACCGTAATTTTAGTCTGGAAGGCGTTGGGGCCTATTATGGGCATCTACAACTCTATTTCTAAGTTCCAATCCATTAAGGCGTCTTCTGCGCAAATCAACAACCTTATGGCGATGAATGACGATAAGCTAACGTTAGAGAAAAGCCCCCCTATTCGCCTATTTCAAGGTAGTATCGTCGGCTCTGGTGTGAGCCATCGTTATAGTGGTGCGGCAACAGGCTTAACTAATCTTGGTTTTAAAATTCCACCGGGCGCAAAAGTTGTGATTTGTGGACCAACAGGTTGCGGTAAAACGACGCTCATTTCTATTATCGCTGGGCTAGAGGAACGCTATCAAGGCTCAGTTTCGGTGGACGGTTATAACATCAAACAATTCAACAGTTACCGCTATCGAACCTCGATTAACTACATCCCGTTTAACCTGCATATTTTTGAAGGCTCCTTGGAGACTAACTTCATCTTGCATAATGGGTTAATCCCAACAGAAAAAATGCGTGAAATGGTGAGTTTCTTTGAGCTCGATACATGGTTGCCACAAGGCCTGGAGACTCAATTGAGCGTTGATATCTGTAAAAGTTTACCAAATGGTATTCAACAAAGACTGCGGCTCGCATTAGGGCTAGGCAACTGCGAACAATCTTTGATTATCATTGACGAGCCATTTAATGGTGCAGAGCAAGAAAACTCGCACTACTTCAAGCGGTTATTCAGCGACAAACTACTCAATAAGACCGTTATTTTCTCAACGAATGATCCGGGCATGATCTCTACATCCAACATGAGCTTAGTCTTGGAGCCAGATGGCAACCTGAAATATTTCGGGTTAACCGATAAGTACTTAAAAAGTCTAAGTTAAGTTCGGAATGTGGTGTGGTTCATCATTCATACTTGAGCACGGTCATTGACAAAAATGTAAACGATGAGACTATTTACTCTGTAAGCGCGTACACTAAGGAATTCGATGTATACATTTGTTGCAGACAAATTGGATGTGGTTTATTTATCAACGATACCAGAAAACTACCAGTTACAAGACTTCGATGTGCCTGAAGAAGAACTCGAAATTCGTGAAATTGTAGAGGTATGGTATGAGTGTGCGTTTCTTCCTGACTTTAACCTTCAACACATCGACATCGAAAACAAAACCGCATTGGTCGAGACACAAGCGCAAGTCGTAAACAACTACACTAGTACGCTCGCTTTTTTACTCAAAAGTCGTGCTTATCGCGCAGCACTTAACCGATTATTGAGTGTATGGAGATTGGAGGCAGCAGCTAAAGCACAGCTTGAGCTGCTGTTACTTACGGAAGAACAGAGTAGCAAGCCAGTAAATTAATCGGCTAGGATAAGGGGATAAAAATCTCAAACCCAACCATCGAATCGGAGACGCTTCTGCACGCGTTCAACCGCCTCTATCTGCATCTGACGAACACGCTCGTTAGATACGTTTAATAACAGGCCTATTTCCGACAAGGTTTTCACTCTCTGGTCAAATAATCCGAATCGATGGATCAAGACTTTCTGCAACTTAGTTGGCAAAGTTTTAATAATATTTTCAATAGCTTGAGTAAAGCACTGGTTTTCACAGTCTTGTTGTGGATCTGGCGTATACTCACTTTCACACAGTTCAAGAACAAATGGAACACGATGTAGGTCCGCAGTGGTAGATACATCAATAAAACCACTAAGCGCAACAAGTTCATCTATACGCTCTGCTTTCACCCCTGAGCAGCGTGAGAGTTCAGAAATAGACAACTCCTTGCTCTCACTTTTTGACGCATCGAGCTTTTTTAAAGCCAGGCTATTTATCTCTTTGCACACATGAGCAGGTAAACGTACCGTGCGGCCATTGTTCATTAATGCCGCTTCTATATTCTCGCGAATCCACCATACCGCATAAGTAGAAAAACGGTAGCCTGGCTCAGGATCGAACTTATCGACCGCTTTTATTAAACCAATATTACCTTCTTCTATTAAATCGAGCAGAGTAAAGTTATTACCTGGCCGTTTGAGGTAACCTTTTGCGATTTTCACAACAAGTCGAAGATTAGACTCAATCAACATTTCGCGCGCTTCTTCATCACCAGCTCGATTAAGTTTGGCGTAATGCAACTCCTCCTCACGAGACAACAAATCAATGCCCACAATATCTTTGAGATAGTGAGCATAAGGGTCTTTCCCAACTGACAACGATTCATTCATTGACAGTTCATCCGTGACAGCTCGGAACCTAGCAAAGCATTCGTTGTTCATTCCCCGTCCTTCTCAAGCCAACTTATTTCTTATCTTCTTTAATTGTTTTTGTACAACACTGTATGCATCATGCTTTATATGCATTACTTTACACTGAGTGTAGACAGGGGTTCTGATCTTTACCAAGAAATCGCTTATCACTTTAAAACAATTACTGCTTCTATGATAAAAACGTGAGCAGGTGGGGGGTTATATATATGAAAGTGCGAATATTTGTACGCAAATTGGCCTCAAAGAAAACAACGCAACGTGATCGTTAACGCTTACCACGTTACTCTGACTAAAACTTTGAGGCTTGAGGATGGTTTGAAGTATCAGTTGAATTAGCGAGATCTAATTCACTTGACGAAGCGCAGGTTGAAGCTGACAGTCTGTTATAACTTGGAAAACTGCACGATTCTTTCCTTCAGACTTACCTTGATACATCAACTCATCAGCATCTTGCAAGCTCACGATGTGGGTAAACTCAGGATAGTAAGCACAGCCCAAACTGATACTCAAATGAATTGCTTGTCCGCCCAGTATAACAGGCTGATCGTAAACGGCTTTACAAAGCATATTGGCAAAATTGAGCGCTTCTCGCTCTGACAGAGAAGACGTAACGAGTGCGAACTCTTCTCCTCCAATTCTCGCCAATGTCATTCGGTCATCAGTCATCGACTTAGCGGCATCTGCGATGGCAACTATTGCTCGGTCTCCAGCAAGGTGGCCATATCGATCATTGATTGATTTAAAATCATCAATATCAAACACCATCACCGTTAAGTTTCGCTTCAAATGATTCAGTAGCGCCAATTGCTCAATCAGGTGTCTACGGTTGTATAGCTTTGTGAGAGAATCCGTCAACGTCATCTCCAGCAATTGCTGATTGGCAATCGTTAATTGCCTTGTCCGAAGAGCAACCATACGTTTGAGGGCAAAAATATGATAAAGCGTTGCGACCGCCATAATGAAAATAGCAATAGGGAAAAGATAAAGTGGATAAACCGTTTTCACCAGACTCCAACGGGTGAGGATCCGCTCACGATCCGTATCGATGACTTTTTCAAACGCTCGTGATACCTCTAAAATGGAAGTTGCACTGTGCATTCCTGCGGCAATCCGAAGATCTTTACTATATAAGCTAATTGTCGGGACAAACATACCCGCTCCCGGCGTGGTTGCCATGTAAAAGTTAGCAACTTGCAGGTCTGCAACGAAGTACAGCACCTTTTTATCGACGGCTGCTTGTATCATCGAATCATTGTTAATGTACTCTGCAATAGGTGCATTTGGATAATTCGTCTGAACAAACTCAGACTCGTAACTTCCTTTAACAACGCCAATTGGCAGCGTCATTTCGCCAGTTAAAACACTCCTGATATCAACCGAAAGTACATCTTTATTTACGTACAGTTTGGTTTGGATAGGCATTATGACTGCGCCAAAGTCCATATACTTCGCTCTTTCGGGCGAGTAGACAAGTCCTCCGTGAAAGTCAGCCTTACCCTCTTTTACGGCTTGTAAAGAAGCATCCCAATCCAAAAGGAGAAACTGAACGTCGATTTGGTTGTTCGCCGCGTACTCTTTCCAAAAGTCGATTAAAATACCTTTAGGTTCACCATCTGGGCTAAGGTAAGAGAACGGCTTCCACGCTTTGGAGTTAGCAACAATTAAAGAATGAGACTCTGACTTGTGTGCATGCGCCATCGGACAAATGGACAGCCACAGTAGTAATAAAGAAGCACACGCTTTTTTACATTTGCAACCATAAGTACCATAACTCGTCGATGACATACCTACTTCTCACCAGTCTTTTTAAACCATAATCTCGGCTGTTTGATTAGACTAAAGATATAGTAGAGTTGCATAATACAGGAAGTGACGCTTATTGATATGAATCTAACTTAGTAAGTTTTAGTACTTAATTGGTACTTTCAACGCCTGGTTCGCTGAAGCAGTTGAAGCAGTTGAAGCAGTTGAAGCAGTTGAAGCAGTTGAAGCAGTACATGATAAATTAGGAAAACTTATCTGGTACTAAAAAATTGAATATCATCAGTTTTGCAAACACCTAGTACCAATAAAAAAGCCCTATTCAAAATCCACCTTGGGGAGAACTTTGAATAGGGCTCTTTGCCTCTATGCTTCATTTTACGGCTGAAGCTACCTTTACCTTTTTTCGCTTTAACGACTCGTGTTTGGAACAGCTGACTGGTAACAACCGCTTTTAACGCGTTGTCTTTGATTTCACCTCTGCCGAAGTCGGTCTCATGTTGTGAGCCACTCGGTTGAGGACTGATTTTACGCTTTGCCATAAATCCTCCTTAATGGTCGAACCAGATTGGACAATAATTATATAAATAAGTCAAATTTATAGATTTAGTTGAATTTTATGCTAAAAAACTTCACATCACCGTCATTTATTTGAAATTTAATCAAAAACATGCTGGTTAAATAGTGACTAAATACAAATATTTGCCCATAAAGCACTAATATATGTTGACTCTTCGTGGAATTAACCTAGACTCAAACACGGCTAGAAAGAAAGTTCTTTGTTTTCACATTTCGTTGGATTACTTGTAACCCGTCGTCCTGTGGTACGCAATAGCAATTTATTTTTCCACGCTATAAGCGCCGTTGAGGCGAAAGATTACATTATTTAGATATTTAGGAAATAGACATGTCTAACACAGCTACTGGCACAGTTAAGTGGTTCAACGAAACTAAAGGCTTCGGTTTCATTCAACAAGAAAACGGTCCTGACGTATTTGCTCACTTCTCTGCAATCACTGGTGACGGCTTCCGTACTCTAGTTGAAGGCCAGAAAGTAGAATTTGTTATCTCTCAAGGTCAAAAAGGCCCTCAAGCAGAGCAAATCAAAGTACTTTAATTCTTAAAGAATTTGATACGATAGCCAGCTTTTAAAGCTGGCTATTTTTTTGCCTAAAACTTATTTTGCCAACAAAACGATATAAATCTATGGCTCTTAAACCAACCATTTACAAATTTCGTATCGCCATTTCCGATATGAACAATGACTATTACGATTCTAAAAATCTAACTATCGCCCTTCATCCTTCTGAAAAGCCGCAACGAATGTTGGCTCGCATTCTAGCTTACTGTTTAAATGCTCAAAGCAATCTGGAGTTTACAAAAGGACTCTCTACGATTGAAGAGCCTGATTTATGGCATGTTGGCGATGATCAAAGCATTACTCACTGGATTGAAATTGGCGAACCAGAACCAGACAGAATTAAGAAAGCTTCTCGCCTCGCAAAGCATGTAAAAGTTTACACTTATAACACCAAAGCGGCTGTCTGGTGGGACAAAATGTCAGGAAAGTTCTCAATGCTTCCCGTCAACGTAGAGAGCTTTGACTATGACGCTATCGACTTGATTTGTCAGCACCTTGACCGAGGTACTAGCCTTTCTGTTATGATTACTGGCAGCTCAATTTTTGTTGATATCAATGATCAACATATCGAAGTAACGGTGAAGGAACTAAAAAACCATGACGTCTCTTAGTGAACTGAGTCAAGAGATGGGATTTGAAGAAATCCCCTTTGTTAAAGAACATAAAGCAGCAAAGCGACGTTGGTTAAAAGAACAGTCACAACTATTTACAAAAGTTTGTGAGAACAAACCCACAACAGCACCTACTCTTCACCTGCTTGGCCTTTTGACCAAATCACATATTGAAGCAAGTGCTAACTACGAGCAACATGCTCACTCTACCCAGCGTATGCAGCAAGTTCTGACTGACTCCTTGGGTAATGAGCTCGCGGATAAGTTTACTAACCAATCTGCTGAAGACCTAATCTTAGTCACCCACCTTTGGTTATACACGCAAGGCTATTTAAATATGGATTTCAGCTTGGCGCACGATCATGCCGAGCAGACTCAAAATACATTGCAGCATGAGCTTGTCATAAAACGCATGGACGTTGATGCATTCAGAACCGAACTCATGCAAAGTTTTTATCAAGGTAAAGAAGCCCGTCCGGCTTCAGCAAGTGGCTTTTGGGGTTGGTTTAAACGTCTATTTTCCGCATAAAATACATGGTTTTATCCATTTCAAACAACTGATAGACTTCACGCTCAGTGCAACAAGCATCATGATTGCATTCTTAAAGGACAGTTACCCAATGAACATCAAGGGATCATTATGAAGTTTATCCGTTGGATTTTAGGCAAGGTTATCTTATTGCTGAACGCGGTGTTCTCACCTCGTGGTATTAAGCGCACCGCAGAAGAACAGCAACGTATTGATGAAAAAGCGAAACAATACGCACTTTACCAATTTGAAGCCTGCCCTTTTTGCGTAAAGGTCCGCCGTGCAATGAAGCGTCAATCGGTGAACATTGAGCTACGTGATGCAAAAAATAATCCTACTCATCGAGCTGAACTAGAGCAAGGTGGTGGGCGAGTTAAAGTCCCTTGCCTTCGTATCGAAAAAGATGGCGAAACACAGTGGTTATACGAGTCATCTGACATCGTCGCTTACGTTGAAAAAGAATTTGCCTAAGTTCCCCCTATGAACATTGGCGGATGTAAAAGAGGCACCTAACGGTGCCTCTTTTCTATTTTTTCTAGCTAAATGTTGCCGTGCGAGCTTTCCTTATTCAGTCTTCTTGCTCAACTCCGAACTTAAACTCCACTAAGCAAATAACGGGTATGCAAGAACAACACAACGAAGATTACCACCCAACGTCTGCGTTATTCATCCACGATCAATGTTAGCTCTACGCGCCGATTGCAAGCTTTACCACTCGCTGTCGCATTGCTGCACTTCGGTACATACTCTCCGAAGCCTCTAGAAAACACTCGTTGACGTGGAATACTCGTCGCCAATAATTGTTTTTCTACTTCACGAGCTCGCTTTTCAGATAGCGTGTCGTTGAAACTTTCAGCTCCCGTACTATCCGCATGACCATCAATCACGACATCAACATCAGTTCTTCCCGCCAGATAGTGACCAATGTTTCGAATCCAGTCTTGAGATTGAGCAGATAACCGTGCAGAGCCCGTTTGAAAATGCACTTGCTCTTTCAAACGTATCATCAGGTGACCACCACTGAGCGTCTCGTGAGGAATGTTATGCCTGCTCAGGAACATTTCCAGAGAGGTCACGTTTTGCGACTTTTTTACTGACGCCCTCGCCGTTTGATATGAACGAGGGGAAGAAGCCACATTGGATGCGCTCGGGTATCCCCATTCTGGGTGTCTCAGCTCAGTGTTTGATTTAGGAGCTGTATCTAAAATGTTCCCACCTGGGACCATATCTTGATCGAGGCTACTGCACCCGGCCAGAATGCCACAAACAATTAAAAACCAATGCTTCATACCATTACCAACGTAGAAAAACTCTTGTTCATTGTGTCGACAAAACACGCCGAATCTTTAGCGCTTTTGTCCACCGATTGGTTTGTCTATGCAGCGTTCATGCCACTGGAGTCAATGCCAAATCATCTCTCAAATAAAAAGCAACACTAAAATACCCTACCCTTACAGCCCATACGTCAGGCTAAGTCTGTTACCAATGGTCTCACTTTATTGTTATTTAATGGTTTTAGTCACTATCGTTAACCGATAAACTAACGCAAATTTCTCATTTAGAGCACTACTATGTTAAAAACCATATCGAAAGGCTTTGCTGTTGTTGTTGCCGTAATGGCTTTGTCGGCATGCGATAGCGGCAAGAGTCAGCCTCAGCAAGGCAAACAATACGAAGTTTTGCCAGTATCCCTTGAAGAATATGATTTAGCTCCCCTGACTGAAGCATTCTCTTTAACTTGTGGCCACTGCCGCTCAATGGAAGAGTTTGTCCCTCAAATTGAATCATTGACCGATCAAAGCGTTGAAAAAATGCATGTAACGTTCAATGAAAGTGCACAAGTGAGCGCCATCATCTTTTATACTGCCGTAATGCAGCTTGAATCAACACCAGATAAAGCGTTTATGGCAGATCTTTTTACTGCTGTGCAAATGGGTGCCGATGCAACGGCTGAGGAACGCCAAATCGCTGTTGAGAAAGCCTTTGAGTCTCGCAACCTTATCAGCCCTTACCATTTAGATGAAGCACAGCAAAAAGCGCTGTTTGAGTACATCACTAAGGCAGAAGCGATCACCACGCGAGGCCAAATTAACTCCGTTCCAGCCTTTATCGTAAACGGAAAATATCAAGTAATTACTGGTGGTCATGACAGCGTTGAAGCCATGGCAGAAACCATCAACTTTTTGCTAAAACAACCTAAATAGACAAGGAGATTACGTGTCTAAATTTTTGTTTCCTCTTATTATTTTTATTTTGGCGGGCTTTTTCATTTACCGTACTTGGACAAACCATAAAGTAGCAGACGAAAACTTTGCCAAAGGCCAAGCATTCTTACTAGAAAATGCGAAAAAAGAAGGCGTCATCACAACAGAAAGTGGCCTTCAATACATGGTTCTTGAAAAAGGCGAAGGTGAGGTTCACCCAACGGCAACAAGTAAAGTAAAAGTACACTACCACGGCACCTTGATTGATGGCACGGTATTCGATAGCTCTGTTAATCGTGGTGAGCCTATTTCATTTGGTCTTAACCAAGTCATTAAAGGCTGGCAAGAAGGTCTACAATACATGGTAGAAGGTGAGAAAATCCGCCTTTTCGTACCAAGCACGCTTGGCTATGGTAAGAGTGGCTCTGGCCCAATTCCACCAGCAAGTGTTTTGATCTTTGATGTTGAACTGCTAGAAATTCAATAAATCTAGAAAGCTTTGTCTTAAAGCCAAAGTATCAAAACCAAAAACGCCGCGAACCACGCGGCGTTTTCTGTTTTAAGAGAGGTTAAAAACCAATATAGTGATCCGAAAGCAATGCAATGAACAACGCCAAAAGATGATAGATAGAGAATTTAAACGTCTCCATCGCGGTATTTGGCTCTGGTGCATATTTTAGCTTCCATGCATGGTACATAAAGCCAGCATTGAGTAGTAGCGAGGCAAAAAGATACACCACGCCGACCATACCAACCAAAACCGGTAGGACACAAACCAAAGTCAATAGCACCGTATACAACAGAATAGAAGTTTTGGTGTACTCAATGCCGTGTGTCACTGGCAGCATGGGAATATCTACCTTGCGGTAATCCTCGACACGATGAATAGCCAGAGCCCAAAAATGTGGTGGCGTCCAGATAAAAATGATCATTACGAGCAGCCAAGCATTCGCATGTAATTGCTCTGTTACAGCAGTCCAACCGAGAAGAGGCGGCATCGCACCGGCAATCCCTGCAATGACGATATTTTGGGGCGTAGCACGTTTGAGGTACATTGTGTATACCATCGCATAGCCGAGCAAACTCATCAAAGTCAACCATGCCGTCAGCGGGTTGACCATCGCATAGAGAAGTACAAACCCTAAGACACCTAAAACTGTAGCGAAGGCTATCACCGATGATGGTTTAGTCTCACCCGATGGCAATGGTCGTTTGTGTGTACGTGCCATTCTCGCATCAATTCGGCGGTCAATTAGATGATTAAACGCTGCCGCAGACCCTGCCATCAGACCAATCCCCGTTAGGCCAACTACCGCCTGCAACCAGGGGAAATCATCAACCGGGGCTAAGCTCATCCCTACTACTGCCGTCACCAACATTAACGCCACCACTTTAGGTTTCGTTAACTTCAAATAAACGGAACTTAGTCGCTTTCGCCCATTTAACGACAGCGCGATTTCTTTACTCATAGCGAACTCCTTTCGCGGTGTAATTCCAAGCCGTTTTACCCTGCCACAAGTAAAACTGGCTAACACAAACGAGACTCAACATAACAGCGGCACCAAGGTTGTGCGCCACCGCGACATAGATAGGAAGTTGAAATACTACGTTGCTTACACCCAGCATAATTTGGCACACCAGAGTGAATAACAACCACCCTCCGATTCTCTGTGAATGATGAGAATCTTGCCTCATAAGCCCAATACTATAAGCCAATACCACGGTGGCGGTAACAATAGCGCCTATACGATGAGTGACGTGTATAGTCATTCTTGCCGGATACTCCAAGACACCAAATTCATAATTCTCGAATCCAGTTTGCCAGAAAGAAAACGCTTCTTTCCATGAGAGATGGCTCATCCAGTCTCCCTCACAAATCGGCAGTGTGGTACACATCAGCGCAGCATAATTTGACGAAGTCCATCCTCCAAGGAGCACTTGCACCAAAACAACCAGGAAAACCAACAATGAAAAGCCTCTCAGAGAGCTAGAAGATGGAGAGAAATAGAGATTGTTTTGCGCTTTTAATTGGCAGTAAAAAATCGCCTGTAACGCCAATAAAACAAAACCACCGAGCAAGTGAAGCATCACGATGACGGGCATTAATTTAAGAGTAACTGTCCACATCCCCAAAAGTGCCTGCCCAATCACCAATACGCTTAGCAACATCGGAATGGTTGAATTTACACGCTCAGACCTTACTGATATCGCTGCCATCGCAAAAATGACTAAACCTAACGTTCCTGCAAAATAGCGATGAATCATCTCAAGCCATGCTTTCTCATGCTCTACTGCCCGCTCGGGGAAGTTCAGGTTAGCACGTATGACGTCTTCTTCTTGATGCGGCACAGAAAAGTGCCCATAACAACCAGGCCAGTCCGGGCAACCTAACCCTGCATCTGAAAGGCGAGTATATGCCCCTAGCATGATCACCACGAGAGTTAGGAGCAAACTGAATCTAACCAACTGAATTAATTTCATATGCACTTCCTCTAACCGACTCGTGACAGTTTTAAGAGCTTGCGTAAGTCCGCCAACATACCTTTATTCAATAGGACTAAGTCCTCATTTGGTTTCGGCGAATAAGACATCACCAGTTGCCCAAGAGGATCAACGATCAACATTTGCCCAGGTTTCACTTTTGCGGTAACCAATTCATTCATTTGCATCGCTAACATCGATACTTCCATGGGATCTGAATGCTCAGTCTGCCAAACGACTGGCACTACTCGCTCTTGATACTTACCTAAAGCAACATGGCTTTGCTGAAGCAGGTAAAGCTGCTGTTTACACTCTTCAGTGCATTCGTTAGGCAATACATAAGCGAGTTGCCAACCATGGTCTTTGAGAGGTGACTCTTGATCAAGTTGCTCTAACGTCGTGTATGGTTCGACTAACTCGCCTCTATTGGTCACTCCGCTTTGATACCACCCTTGTGTGAGAATGACTTTTGCAATGACAGCGGGAAGCGCGAACGTACAAACCAGCGCAATCAACATTAGTCGTCCTTTGGTTACTTTAGATGTCATGCTTCACCTCCATGTGACGCAACTTTTTTTGCCAACGAACAAAAACAATTAAAGTCAGTATTAAGAAAACACCTGCCATCGAAAACCATTGAATCGAATAGCCAAAATGTTTGGCACTATTGAGTGGTAATGGATTCCAAGGAAAGTCATAGGGCCAACGAGTTAAATTGTCTGGCTGCAAGACTGCGGGCATAAGTTCAATATTCAGTAGCTGATTCAATTGCGCGATGTTTAGGTTTTGCACGCGAATAACATCACCAACTTCCGGCATTAACTCTGAGCTCAGTGGATTAGTAGATTTTCGGTACAGGCGTCCTGTGATGAAAGTCGGATTATCGAGTTTGGTGACCGTTGGTAACATTGAGCGTTCTGCTCTTCCCTCGACAAAACCAAGCTCCAATAACGCATAGGTACTAGGCTCATCGCTCGTCAATACAATCTGAAATGCTAAATATCCCACACTGCCTTGATGCGTTTGGTTGTCTAACAGAATTACGGGAAACGCCTGAGGAACAACATTAACTTCCACTTTTTTCCCGAGGATACTTTCCTCTCGCCAGTCGTTGTCTTCAAGAACGACGCTTAGTGCTTGGTACGCACTATCCGCACGCGCGAGAATGGCTTGTTCCAATGCTTGTTTTTCTTGCCCTCTCTCAAACTGCCAAAAACCCAGTTTGACCAAAAGAGAAAACACAACCACAGTTAAACCAACTGCAACCCAAAACCGTTTCGATAGCCATAATTGTCTTGATAACAACAATGATGAAACCGGAGGTGCCATGTCCACCGTATTTCTATTCAAACTGACGCTTGTCCTTTTGCTGCTTTTCATTATCTTCAACCTCGCAAAAGCGCTTATCGAAATGGTTCGTGAAGACCCAGATAATCCTGAAAAAAGAGACAAACCCATGAGTCATTACTTAGGCCGTCGAGTCATGTTCTCCGCTTTGGTGGTCGTCCTTTTGCTTATTGCGCTCAGCTCGGGTTCGCTAGCACCAAACCCTCGCCCTTATTAGTCGAACCAAGAGTTCACACTGCGCCTAAAGTACGTAAACAAACACAAACAGACATAACCAAACCACATCCACGAAATGCCAATACCAGCTGCCGGCTTGAAAGGCAAAATGGTTCTTTGGCGAAAAGTGATCTTTAGCGATTCTGAACAGCAGCACGATCAAGAAGATAGTCCCAAGACAAACGTGTAAACCGTGGAACCCCGTCAACATGAAGAACGTGTTACCGTAAATACCGGACTGCAACGTGAGCCCTATGTCTTGATAAGCATGAACATACTCAACCGCTTGGTAATATAGGAAAAAGCCAGCAAGTACGATGGTTATCTCTAACCAAACAATCAGTGCCGTTCTTTTGTCTTGTTCAAGGCTTATATGCGCCATATGTAGCGTAATAGACGACAATAGCAGCAAGATAGTATTGGTAAGGGGTATGCCCTGCCACGGCATAGCTTGTGTTGTTTCTCCTCCCGGCGTCAGTGTGAGTGGCCACATCGCTTCGAAGGTTGGCCACAGGACTTCGTTAGTCATGAAGTTATTATCTGCCCCGCCTAACCAAGGCACAGAAATCATTCTGGCGTAGAACAAGGCACCAAAAAAGGCACCAAAAAACATCACTTCAGAAAAGATAAACCAGCTCATTCCTTGGCGAAAAGAACGAGTAATTTGCGAGCTGTATTTTCCACTCAGTGATTCAGTAATCACATTACTAAACCAACCAGCCAACATGTAAAGCAAGAACAAGAAGCCCACCGCTAGCACAATGCCACCAATGGTTCCCACTGCACCGTCACTTTGTGTCCCCTGGACGGTCATGCCTGCGCCAACAGCAACCAAAAACAGAGCAAATGCACCGATGATCGGCCAGCTACTTTGAGCGGGAACATAATATGTTCCTGGCTTGTTACTCATAATTTCTCTCCTTACTGACCAACCTTGGTCTGTATCTCTCTCCCTGAGTGGCTAAGAGCCTGTAGGAGGGGGAAGTTTATAGAGTGTGTAAGACAGCGTTAACGTGTGTATAGACTCCGGCAAGTCCGGTTCGATATAAAAAATCAACGGCATTTGAGCTTGCTGTTTACCATCCAGAGGCTGCTGGTTAAAACAAAAACACTCAATCTTATTGAAGTAAGCAGCTCCAGTCCCGGGAGAAACAGAAGGAACGGCTTGCCCCACCAACTTCTGCCCGCTTTCATTAAATGCAAGGTATTCGGTTTGTACGACTTCACCTGGGTGAACATCCATCGAAATCACTTTGGGTCTAAACTCCCAAGGCATATCTGGGCTTACATGCGCCATAAATTCTACACGAACAGTTCGGCTCATGTCCGGTTGCATACCTGTCGGTTGAATGGCGGCTACTTCACTTGTCTTTCCATTGATTCCCAGTGCGTCGCACATCACGTCATAAAGTGGGACCAGTGCATAGCCGAAGCCAAACATTAACAGGGTCGCCAAAAGCAACTTCACTGTGAGCTTCTTGTTTGATGGATTCGGTTTCATGTCACTCACCCCACTCTTTGCTAGTCAATCTTAGGCGGTGTAGTAAACGTATGATGCGGCGCAGGGCTTGGCACTGTCCACTCTAAGCCTTCCGCACGTTCCCACGGTTTTGCAGAAGCCTTTTCCCCTCCACGAATACACTTGATCACCAACCATAAGAAGATCAGTTGTGACAACCCAAATGCAAACCCACCAATTGATACTATTTGATTAACATCAGCAAACTGAATGGCGTAATCCGGTATGCGCCTTGGCATGCCTGCTAAGCCTAGGAAGTGCATTGGGAAAAACAGGACATTGACGGAAATAATTGAGCACCAGAAATGCCATAAACTCAGCTTGTGGTCGTACATATTGCCCGTCCACTTAGGTAGCCAGTAGTATGCCGCTGCCATGATCGAGAATACCGCACCAGATACCAACACATAATGGAAATGGGCAACCACGAAGTAAGTGTCATGATATTGGAAATCCGCCGGCACAATCGCCAACATCAGTCCCGAGAAGCCGCCAATAGTAAAAAGTACAATAAAGGCAATGGCAAACAACATTGGCGTTTCAAATGTCAGAGCTCCACGCCACATGGTGGCAACCCAGTTAAAGACTTTAACCCCCGTTGGTACCGCAATCAGCATAGTGCAATACATGAAGAAGAGCTCAGCAAAAACTGGCATCCCCGTGGTAAACATGTGGTGCGCCCACACAAGGAAAGATAACAATGCAATGCTGCACGTCGCGTAAACCATCGAATGATAACCAAACAGCTTCTTACCACTGAAAGCAGGCAGAATGGCGGAGATGATTCCAAACGACGGTAAAATCATGATGTACACTTCTGGGTGACCAAAGAACCAAAAGATGTGTTGGAACATTACCGGGTCACCACCACCAGCTGCGTCAAAGAAGCTAGTCCCGAAATATTTGTCAGTAAGAACCATGGTCACCGCACCCGCTAATACCGGCATAACCGCGATTAGCAAGAAAGCGGTAATTAACCAAGTCCAAACAAACATTGGTAACTTGAACCAAGTCATTCCCGGAGCTCGCATATTTACGATCGTCACGATAACGTTGATCGCGCCCATAATGGAGCTGATACCCATGATATGCACAGAGAATACAAACAGCGCAGTGCTATCCGGGCCATAAGTCGTGGACAGCGGAGCATAAAACGTCCAACCAAAATCAGGACCGCCGCCAGGTAAAAACAACGAGCTCAACAAGATGAGAAATGCAAAAGGTAAGATCCAAAAGCTCAAGTTGTTCATGCGCGGCAGCGCCATATCTGGAGCGCCGATCATCATCGGGATCATCCAGTTAGCAAGCCCCGTAAATGCTGGCATCACCGCACCAAATACCATCACTAAACCGTGTACCGTGGTCATTTGATTAAAAAACTGCGGATCGACTAGCTGTAGCCCTGGCTGGAACAGTTCGGCACGAATGATCATAGCCATCGCACCACCTGTTAGAAACATCGCAAAGCTAAACCAAAGGTAGAGGGTGCCTATGTCTTTATGGCTTGTAGAATACAACCAACGAGTGATGCCCTGGGGTGCATGATGCTCGTGACCATCATCAATCGCAATGGTACTGTTCGCACTGGCTTCTGCTGGCGCAGACTTCACTGCCTTATCTATTGGCTTACTCATATTTCCTCCTTAGCACTGCCTTGTGCTTTAAAGGCATTCACATCGGATGCTTGCACTGTATCGCCAGTATCGTTGCCCCATGCATTTCGTTGATATGTGATAACCGCGCCAATTTCTTTGTCACTTAACTGATTAGAAAAAGCCTGCATTGCGGTGCCCGGGCGACCGTTGACAATAATATCTATGTGCTCTGTAACATCTCCGGTTGCAATAGGACTGCCTTTAATCGCGGGAAATGCACCCGGAATCCCCTCACCATTTGCCTGATGACACACAGCGCAACGCGCCGTGTATATCGATTCGCCTTGCGACATCAATTCATCCATAGATAAGTCTTGAGAGAGCGCTTCTTGTGCCGCCGCTTTTTGAAGTGCGAGTTCTTCCTTCTTACTCGCTAGCCATTCATCGAACTTTTCTTCTTCCATCGCATGCACCACCACTGGCATAAATCCATGTGCACGACCACATAGCTCCGCACACTGACCGCGATATACGCCTGGCTCATCAATTCTTGTCCATGCTTCATTAATAAAACCTGGAATGGTGTCTTTCTTGACGGCAAAGTCCGGTACCCACCAAGAGTGAATGACATCATCAGAAGTCATCAAAAAACGCACTTTGCGATTCACAGGCAACACCAAAGGGTTATCTACTTCCAGTAAGTAATGTGCGCCTTTAGCTTCGATTCCATCAATTTGTTTTTGGCTGGTGGCAAGCAAACTAAAAAACTCAACATCTTCGCCAAAATAGCTGTAATGCCATTTCCATTGCGAGCCTGTGATCTTGACCGTGATATCCGATTGGCTTGTGTCTTCCATTGCTACTAGAGTTTTTGTTGCGGGAATCGCCATAGCGACAAGAATGATGATGGGTATGACCGTCCAAATAATTTCCACTTTTGTACTTTCATGGAAATGTGCGGCAACTGCTCCTTTTGACTTGCGATGACGGAAGATGGAATAGAACATCACACCAAAAACAATCAAAGCAATTACACAGCAGATATAGAAAATCAGCATATGTAATTCATACACTTGCCCACTTATCTCTGTGACCCCTTTTGTCATGTTGTAGTCATTTTCCTTTGACCAACCAAAAGAGGAAAATGTGATTAAAATCACATTCAGTGATAAGGCTAGAGTAGTCGTTAATCTTTTCAAAAGATCTCTCCTCTGCTCAGCCGCTACGCCTACGCGAGCTTCCTTGCGTCCCGATGCAAATATCGAACAACTTTACGAAAAATCACAAAAACTACGATTTCGACACGGTTTGTTATATTTATGTTAAAAGGCTAGTTATAGTTCCAAGGTTCTTCAAGAAATTAAATATGATTAAATTTTGTTCGGATAAGAAAAATTAATTCGGTTTATCGATTGCTCTCTTTGAAATGTAATTGAGAACCATTTACATTGATTTAAAAGAAAACATTGAGATACTTACCAAACGAAGTGTCCAAGAAAGTAGGCTCCCCCTACTAAGGAATGACTGATATGACAGCACTAATTACGCAATGGCTAGAACGAGACCCTGATCCTAAGACTCGTGAAGAGCTACAACACCTCGTCGATACGAACAATGAACAAGAACTTACTGATCGCTTTGGCTCACGCCTTGCCTTTGGTACTGCAGGCTTACGTGGCAAAGTGGGCGCAGGTCCAAACCGAATGAACCGCTTGGTGATTCAAGAGACCGCCACTGGTTTAGGGAACTATTTGCTTGAGCAAGTCAAAGATGCCGCGAGTCGTGGTGTCGTTATTGGCTACGACGGTCGTCCCGATTCAAAACAATTCGCGCATGATACCGCATCCGTACTGACGGCCCTTGGTATCAAGGTTTACCTAACGTATGACGTTGCAGCAACCCCAATTGTTGCGTTTGGTGTCCGTACATTGAATGCGGCGGCCGCTGTTGTTGTTACTGCCAGTCACAATCCACCAGAATACAATGGTTTTAAAGTATATTGGGAGAATGGCGCACAGATTATTCCTCCGCACGACTCTGGAATCGCAGCGAAAATTGATGACGCAACAACGAAGCCATTACCTTTAATGTCTCTCGATGATGCAAAACAGCACGGTTTGTTAGTTTGGTTGGAAGACGACTACTACCAAACTTACCGTAAGACAATGAATGAAAACGCGCTGCTTACTCCTGACAACAATACCGATATATCTATTGCTTACACCGCAATGCATGGCGTTGGCGCGAATATGGCGGAAACGCTACTTGCCGACGCAGGCTTCCAAAAAGTGGCAAGTGTTAAGGAACAGCGCGAACCTGATGGAAGCTTCCCAACCGTCAACTTCCCAAACCCTGAAGAAGCCGGTGCAATGGATATGGTGATGGCATTAGGTAAGTCCGTAGATGCCGATATCGCTTGCGCGAACGATCCAGATGCAGACCGTTTTGCCGTGGCAGTTAAACGCCCAGATGGCGAGTATCAAATGCTAACAGGTGATCAGGTGGGCTCACTGTTTGGCGATTACTTGTTGGAACAGCAACCTAACGCTTTGGTTGGCAACACCATCGTATCCTCAAGAATGCTGAGCAGCATCGCTAAGGCGCATGGCGCACAATACTATCAAACATTAACTGGCTTTAAATGGCTTACTAACGTTGCCATGGAACAAGAGACAGAAACCAACCCATTCTTGTTTGCTTATGAGGAAGCGCTCGGTTATACCGTGGGTAACAAGGTGTGGGATAAAGATGGTTTATCTGCAATCGTCGCGTTTTCACAGCTAACAGGCAAGCTTAAAGCGCAAGGCAAAACACTGTGGGATAAACTGGAAGAGCTGTACCGCGAGCACGGTTTCTACTTCAACGCACAACGCAGCATCGCTCTCGACCCGAACTCTCCACCAACCGGCGACAAACTCCGAGCAAATCCACCAACAGAGATTGCTGGTAAAAAAGTTGCAGTAACCGAAGATCTTAAAACATCGGTTCGCATGTTTGACGACGGCTCTGAAGAATCCATTGACTTACCAGCAAGTGACGTATTGATTTATCACCTAGAAGATCAATCTCGCGTGATTGTTCGTCCTTCTGGTACTGAGCCAAAACTAAAATGTTACTACGAAGTCATCAACCTCTTCCCTGCGGATATGAGCTATGAACAAGCACAGCAAGCAGCAGAAGCGAAGATGAACGAACTTATCGACGCGCACCAGCAAAGTTTGTAAGTCAAAGAGAAACATAGATATTTGATACAACAAGAGGCGCAAATTCGCGCCTCTTTTTTTATTTTCACTAGCACAAGTCAAGCTAACCCGTGCTTTCCCTAGCCTACAATTTCCTTTTGTAGAAAGTACTTGTGGATGCCCTCTGCAGGATAGCCTGAGTACTGCCCCACTTTCTCAAAACCCAATTTGAGATAGAACTCAAGAGCTTGAAAGCTGTAGGTATCCAAATAAACATGGGTAACCCCATGAGGCTTTACTTTTTGTTCTAGCATCGACATTAATTGACTACCGAGACCAGAGGTTCGACTTTCAGCGTCTACCCACAAAAACTCAACAAACACCGTATTTTTAAACATTTCGCCAGTCAAGCCACCCATGATCTTGCCATTCTCATCTTTTGCGAAACAGCCTACAGCATGCACTTCCCCTTCAGGTAAATGCAGTCGGTTATAAGATCGAATACCTTCACGAACAAAATCAAGGTCTGTTTGATCTGGATTTAAACAAAATTCAAGCTTCATATACCCTCTCCTTAGGAAACACCAATATCCTAAAACAAAAAGCCAGCAATTGCTGGCTTTCTGATGGCATATGATAACTTTACAAGGCGAAACTACTCAGTATCCACAACGCCAGAATAACAAACACTAACCCCATTAGTTTATGTTGATACGTGCGGAATTTTTCGTTCTCGAGCAGCCCTTTGCCCAATGTGCCTGCTAACCCAACAAGTAATAAATTGAATGACAAGCCAAGAACGTTCAACAATAACCCTAGCGCTAGCATCTGCTCACCAGAAGATGCCGTGATATTGCTTGAGACAAACTGCGGCAAAAACATCACAAAAAAGACCAAGGCTTTAGGGTTGAGCAAATTACTCATCAAAGCACGTTGATAATAAGTTGATGCCATTTTGTTTTGACCATCAAGCTCTGGAGCCGAAGATGCCTCAGCTCGTAAGCAGTCCCAACCCATTTTTAACAAGTAAGCGCCACCTAGTAGATGAAGGACTTTAAGGGCTATTGGGCTCATGGCAATCAGGGTAGATACGCCCATCGCAGCAAGCAAAGTAAGAATAACACCAGACGTCGCATTGCCTAAGCTAGCAAAAAGACCGACCTTCTTACCGTAACTCATACTAGAACTCGCTATCAGCAACATATCGGGCCCTGGTAATAGCAACAAAGCCATTACTGCGGTGAGATAAACAGGAAGTACAGATAAATCAATCATGATGAAACCGCTTTTCTACAACAAGGCGGCGAATGTTATACCAACAAAATGACATCATCCAGCCCAAAATAGCCAAGATAATTCAAAAAATAAAAATCATAGTTTGCCCATGTGAAAAATAGCAATCAATTCGCCTGTTTATCAAAATCGAATAGCAATTTTGTACAAAAATAAGCACGATGGATCCGTTACACTTCTAAAATGATTTTCTTGAGCAGACCGGATAAAGATGAAAGAAAAGAATAAGGAAATCGCTACCTTCAAGATAGCTCAAGAGCTCGGAGGTTTAGAGCTTCTCGATGCAAAGTATGAGAAGCAGAATTTTTCACGCCATAGCCACGAAGGTTACACTATTGGTGTCATCGAAAAAGGGGCACAACAATTTTTTAGGACGGGCGGGAATCATATCGCGCCACAGGACAGCATCATCCTTGTTAATGCAGATGAAGTACACAACGGGCATTCAGCCTCGGAAGGCGGCTGGGAATACAAAGCAATGTACCCCGTACCTCAGCAGTTTCAAACTTTAGGACAAGAGCTTGGCTCACCAAATGTAGCTCTGCCCTATTTCCCTCAACCTGTGGTTTACGATCCTGAGCTGGCTAGTCAGTTACGACTGGTATTTGAAACACTAGAAAAATCAGACAACCGTTTATTGAGAGAAACTTTGGTTTACGGCACGTTGATCAAGCTAGCCAGTAAACACAGCACTCATCGGACACCACTGAAAGAGTCAACCAGAGCTCAGCGACAAGTGCAGCTCGTCAGAGAATTTTTGGAAGACTTTCCACAAACGGACGTCTCACTAGAAGAACTCGCGAAACTGTCTGGATTAAGCCCTTTTCATCTGCTGAGAGAGTTTCAAAAGCAATTTGGCTTTCCGCCTCATGCCTATCAAATTCAGCAACGTTTACGTATGGCGAAGAAGCTACTAAAAATGGGACAAAAAATTTCAGACGTGGCACAAGAATGTGGCTTCCATGATCAGAGCCATCTGCATCGACACTTTAAAAAAGCCATTGGCGTCACTCCCGGCCAATACGTCCGTCACAGCTAAAGCAGCAATATTGTACAAGGCGTTATGCGACTACCGAGCTATCTTGGTAATCTGATTTAGGAATAAATAAGAAGAAACTATGGACCACACTTTGCCGTTACAAAAAGAATCAAAAGCCACGCTATTTTGGCAAGGTACACTTGCGATGATGCCTCTGAGTATCGCAGTGCTCCCTTGGGGCTTACTCGCAGGCTCATTCGCAATTGATACTGGGCTTCACCCTTTGGAAGGACAAGCACTATCCGCCATTTTGTTCGCAGGTTCTGCACAGCTCGTCGCGATGGGAATGATTAAAACGGGAGCAGGTCTAGTGACCATGTTACTGACAACGTTTTTTATCACCTCTCGACACTTCCTCTACAGTGTATCGATGCGCAGTAAAATTGCACCGCTCCCTCTAAAATGGCGATTATCACTCGGCTTCTTACTTACTGACGAGCTGTTTGCGATTGTAGGCCACCATTTCGATAGACAATTTAATCGCTGGTATGCACTTGGGGCTGGTCTGAGTTTTTACCTGTTTTGGAATGTCGCGACATTGACGGGCATTATTGCGGGAAGTCTAATCCCTGAACTGAACGAAATGGGTTTGGAATTTGCTGTGGCCGCAACTTTTATCGCGATAGTAGTACCCACCATTAAAAATGCAGCGGTGCTCGCGAGTGTTATTGTGGCTTTGGTGAGCTCAGTTGCCCTAACCTATTATCAAATTGAGGGAAGTTTGATGATTTCGAGCATTTTAGCCATGCTTACTGGTTACTTTGTGGAACAAGTAAAGGAGAAACGCTAATGATCATGTTGGCTATTTTACTGATGACGGTACTTGTTTTCACCAGCCGCTACTTGTTTTTAGAACCCAAGCTGCCATTGCGATTAGGGACGCGCACTCAAAAAGTACTCAATTACGCTAGCCCCGCAGTACTGACTGCGATCTGGGCACCTATCGTTTTCATTCCCGATGGGGAGCTCAGCGTCAATGTGCAAAACCCATTTTTACTGGCTGCCGTACTGGCTTCTTTAATCGCTTATTTTACTAAAAATGTTCTTTTAACGACGGTTATCAGTATGGTGGTATTTCTCATTCTGCGAATTTGGCTTTAATCCGCCAACCACTCAATCTCCAACAAGGTGACATCGCCACACTTTAATCGACCAAGGAAGATGTCACCTTCATGTACCTCACCAACGCCCTTTGGTGTACCAGTCATCACTACATCGCCATCTTGAAGTGTTGTGTAACTGGTTAATTCATCCAGGATAGTTAGCGGCGGATAGAGCATTTGGTTAACGTGACCTTTTTGTACACGAACACAGTTAATTAAGAGCTCAAGGTTAAGGTCATTGATATCAATGTTATCCAAAGAGACAAACCGACTAAACACAGCAGAGCCATCAAATGCCTTAGCTCGCTCCCACGGCAACCCCTGATTTTTAAGCGAGGATTGCAAACCACGCTTGGTCAGATCCAATCCCAAACCAACCGCTGAATAACGTCCATCCTTGATCAAAAAGCAGATTTCAGCCTCATAATGAAGGGGCTCTTGATGGAATGAACGCAGAGTTGTTGATACGGAAGTTGCGGGTTTATTAAATACCACCATTTGCTCAGGCATTGCATTATTAAGCTCATGAATATGTTCAACGTAATTTCGTCCAACACAAAGCACTTTACCCACTTCTACTTTCTTTTCTTCAACTTGAATAACACTCATCATTCTTCCCTGCAAAACAAAAATCCCATCATAATCTAACCTATTGACTTAACGACACTAAATAGCAACCTCTAGTGTAAAAAATAAGACATTCACCCCGTTTTGAGTTTTGTATCATCTAATTGAAACAGCAAAGTATTTGTAAAACAAATAGACAAAAAAGCCAGCACGAGGCTGGCTTTAGATCAATGAGCTTGAATAATAGTTCTCGCTAAACCCTATTATAGGTAGTAACGAGCACCTAACGCCCATTTGTCATCAGTTTCACGACCATTGTCGTCATTTAGGTCAAATTGGTAACCCGCGTAACCAACAAATTTAGGCGTGAAGTTGTATTCTGCTTGTAGTGCCATTTCTTCACGAGCAGTTTCTGTTTTAGAGTTCTTAAACTCTTTACCTTCCACCATTTCATAGTTAACACTCAAGTTTAGGCTGTTCGCCAGAGCGTATGCGATGATCGCCTCGTACGCATCACTTTCTTCTAAACGGTCACCTTTTGCACTGAAGTTCATGTTTTCGTTTGAACCATAAACTGCAGCAAGGAATAGGCCTTGGCCGTACGCACCGTAAGATGCTGATACAACGTGTGATTCCGCCGTGTGCTTACCTGCATATGCAGGGTGCTGGAAATCGCCGCCATTGTAAGAGTAACCGATTTTAGCGCCCATGATTGAGTAAGAAAGCGCAGCTTGCACACGGTCATCGTATTTAGCACCGCCAGTTATAACTCCAGCATCGTTGCGCGTGTAATCATCGTTTGCACCCTGCCAACCAAGACCAAAGTTGATCACACCCGCTTCACCCAGCTCGATGGCATTACGGTAAGAAAGCATTTTATCCGCACGGCCAGTGCCAAGGTTTCCATGATCGTCATAGATGAAGTCGTTTGCAAACGCGATTGGCATATCTGCAATACCTGCGACATCGTAGTAAGGTGACCATTGCGTACCACCTACTGCACGACCATAAACCTCATGTGTTATACCTAAGTAACCTAGACGAGTTTTAAACGACTCTTCACCACCGTCTAAGTAGTTTAGCGCCCATTCACCACGTGCGTCTGCGGTGAAGCCATTACCCAAATCCTGTGTCGCAGAGATATTGATACGAGGAGAGTTAGTACCCACATCCGTGTCACCTTGCTCTGATCCATTTAAATTAACAGAAACGTGGCCGCCCATCGAAAATGTTGTGCCATCGTTATTATATAGTTCCACTGCAACTGCTTGAGTACCGAAGGTTGCTGCCGCGATTGCCGCTGCTAATAATTTTTTATTCATTTCTAAATCCATTACTTATTAGTTGGTTAGTCAGTTTTAGACCCGGCTTTGGTTCACTTTCGTAAAAACGAAATGATGAACAAAGAGAGGAATACAAAGGCTATCCGAGGCATCGTTTCCACCAGATTAGTTTTACCTTTGTGTAACAACTGCCGACACTTTATTTGATTAGTTCCTGACAACCGAGTGAAAAGATCTCAGACAAAACCTAAAAAGCAATCGTTTACTTAGCCTTCAAGAAATCGAGAAATAAAAACCTTACAATAAGAAATGCTTTAGAGAGAGTTAGCTCACAAATAGCTGATGATTCGCTATTTTTAGGCCAAACTTCCCTGCCAAATTGAAATGTTTACTTACATTTAGGGTCAAGAAACAATTCAGGAACTTTTTGAAAAAAACACAGTCTTCAACGGAGAGGAAAAAACCTCAAAAAAGATAAACCTTTCTTTTTATAAGTGGTATGAGAAGGGGCACTTATTCTCGCCAGCAATAAAAGTGCAATCAAATCATAACTTAACAGAAATCTATCTTTCATTTTCAGCCTTTACCTTAGCGTCATCAACACATCGGGCAAGAAAGCCCATCGATTACAACTAGGGTAATAAGAAAATGAAAAAGGCAGCACTAACTACTGCAATTCTTACAGCATTGGTATCAGCACCATCATTCGCAGCAACTGTATACAAAAACGACGGTACTGAATTAAAAGTTGGCGGCCGCGTTGAGTTTCGTGGTGACTTCATCGGTTCAGACGGTGCTGAAGTTGAAGGTTCCATGGAAGATAAAAGCCGTGCTCGTCTTAACCTAAAAGGTAAAACAGACATCGGCAACGGCCTTTCTGCTTTCGGTGTTTACGAAGCCGAACAAAAAACGGGCAAGAGTGAATTCAAAAACCGCTACATGTATGCAGGCGTCGACTCTGATATCGGTGCTTTCTCTGTAGGTCGTCAAGACATGGCTGCAGTCATCATCTCTGACATGACGGATATCACTGAATTCTCTGGTGTTCAGCAAGTTATTGATTCGTCTTCTGATAAGCAAGACAGCGTTTTCGCATACCGTGGTGCGTTTGATGCACTACAACTTCAAGCAACCTACCAAGCAAACTCTAGCGATAACGAAGATAAATACGGCATCTCTGGAATGTACTCACTACCAATGGGCCTCGACTTTGGTCTTGCATACTCTGGTGGCGATGTAGATAAAGATAACTCTGAAGATCAAATTCTAGGTGGTATCGCTTACTCGATGGACAACCTTTACCTAGCAGGTACTTATTCTCAAGGTTCCCTGACTGACTCTGAAGACTTTACGGCTTACGAGCTAGTCGCAAGCTACAAAGTAGCAAGCAAAGTGACACTTGCAGCTCTATACACAGCTCAAGAGAATGATCCAGACAACGGTTCAAAGTACGACACTGTTGAAGGTATCGAGCTTGTTGGTTACTACAAACTAAACAGCAACTTCCGTACTTACCTGTCTTACTACATCAACCAACTCGATGAAAAGAAGGATGTAGTAGATGGTAAAGTGAAAGTGGTTCAAGGTGAAGACACACTACGCCTAGGCGTACGTTACGATTTCTAATTCACTCTTGTCCTAAGAGCGAGTCCACTTGGCCAGCACCTTTGCTGGCCATTTTTTATGTACCCCAACACAACTCGATAAGTTTTCACACTATCCAAGCATCGCTCAGCAATGAAAAACGACCGTAACGACGCCTACTTCTGCCCTCTTTTAATGCGATTGATCACTAAGTTAGTGCATTTCATCTAATCGACAACATAGAAAAACCAAAAAACCATTTAAAATCAAATATATAAAAGTTGGCACGTGTTCTGCAATATTATTTATGCAAATGCATGGCAGCGTTTGTGCTTCTCGTTCTTTGTACCTGTTATAACAGGCACGTCCTTTGAATTGGTAATGTCGCCTCCCTCTGGGAGGCATTTTTTTATTGGCGCGAAAAACAATAGGACGTATGATCCCGCCACCTCTATCAAACTGGAATTTTTCAATTGAATCATCATCCTGTTCAAGGTGCGTCCTGGATGCTAACAGCTGGCTTGGCATTCGCCATAGTGAACAGCTTCGCCCAAATTGCTAGCATCAACTTTGGTGTCTCTTCCACCACATTTGCGTTATTCCAATATGCAATCGCCTTGTTTGTTATTCTGCCCTACCTACGTACACTTGGGATTAGGCGTTCTTTAAGAACCCAACACTTTGGCTGGCATGCATTCCGCATTTTTCTCTCTGTTATCGGGATTCAACTTTGGTTATGGGCTCTCGCTTACCCAGTTCCAATTTGGCAAGGCATTGCACTTCTCATGACCTCTCCGTTATTTGCCACAGTTGGTTCTGGCTTGTTACTCAAAGAGAAAGTAGGTACTGCACGCTGGCTCGCTACGTTGACGGGGTTTGTTGGTGCCATGATCATTCTTGAGCCTTGGGCAGACTCATTTACATGGGCGACCCTGCTCCCTGTTGGCGCCGCATTTTTCTGGGCAGCGTATTCATTAATGGTTAAAAAAATGTCGGTAAACGATCCGCCTTCAACCATGGTCGTCTATTTGTTACTGCTGATAACGCCATTTAATATCTTGTTAGCGATACCGACGTTTACTATGCCAGATACGTGGACGATATGGGGTGTGCTTTTAGCCGCAGGTGCACTTACAGCACTCGCTCAGTGGGCTATCGTTAAAGCATATGCAGTAGCAGACGCCTCATTTGTGCAACCATTTGATCACGCCAAACTGCCTTTGAATGTTGTTGCTGGTTGGTTGGTGTTTGGTTGGGTGCCACCTGGTCGTTTATGGTTAGGTGCTGCGATTATTATTGCATCTATTGCGTTTATTACGCATTGGGAAGCGAAAAAGACAAAGTTAGTTGAAAGAAAAATCTAATTTAAAAGTTCTATATTTTCAGGAAAGGAAATGAGGAACCCATATGAGTCAACCAATCAAAATTACACTGTATCGCTGGGCTGGTAGTTGGGGCCCATTCAAAGTCAATATTCCTTGTGGTGAATGTACATTAACCAAGGATATTTTAAAGGATACTTTTGAAAACGAACTAGCCGATGTGCCCGTTGAACTTGAAGTAAAAGATTGGTTATCGCACTGGTGGGAACCATTAAAAGCTGGTGCTTGGCATGCACCCATTCTTCTTGTCGAAGGGAAAGTTATCAGTCAAGGAGAAGCATTGAATCGGGGTGTGCTTGTACAGTCTGTTATTGCTGAGTGGGTAAAACGCGATGAGCTAAAAGGCAACATTGTTTATGGTAAAGCAACTTGCCCTTACTGTGTCAAAGCCAAACAATTACTTGACGAGGCTGGCGTTCAGTATGAGTACCATGATGTAGTTAAAGACAGCGCCGCCTTATACCGCATGATTCCTGAAGTAAAAGCCATCATTGGCGAAAAAACACCGGTAACAGTGCCGCAAATCTGGTTAGATGGAAAATATATTGGAGGCGCTGACGATTTAGAAAAGTGGTTATCAGCAAAGGGGCTAGATAAAGTGCCTAACAATGTTGTGGAGATACCAAGCCAATCCGCGTAATTCTAGATTTAAATGTCATCAGTCTTTGAGTAGCGTTTTGCCAATGTTGTGCAATATGTTGGCTACTTACTAACAACAAAACAGAGAAAAGCAAAAAGCCCTGATTTTTCAATCAGGGCTTTTTAAATTATTTCGCCAGTTTTTTAATAACACGAGCAAAAACAGAAGCTTTTTTCTTCTTCGCTTTACCGTAAAGCGCTTTGTGCATCGCGTCTTTTGCAATCATCTGGCCAATATAAGCACCACCAAGTTCGTTACCCATGACCTTCTCCTGAATGTATTGACTTAACTATGTTGTAATTTTACACCACAATTAGATAAAAACAAGACTCCAGTCACATTTATTTTGTAATTAACTTTCAGTTTGATTTTCGTGGATTTCTTGAAATGAGCGTCTATCGCTTAGGTTGTTGGTATGTTTTACCCGCTGCGACGTACGTATCTTTCTGTTTGATTTCAAAGAATGTTTCAAAGAACCACGCAGCAAACTTGATCAAGTGATCGCCTTCATTCATGACGTGCTCTACGTATTCTTGCTCTTCTCCGGACTCATCTTCTTGAGTGGTAATATGGTAAATACGTTTCTCACCATCAACTTCTGCAAGGCCAAACTGACCCGTTAGGGATTGCGCCGCTTGTGCAACTTCTTCTTCCTCACACGCCTTCAAGATTTCAAGTGCCTTTGGCATGCTTTCTTGCTGAGTAATTTCTTTTACCAGTGTTTCAAATTCGTTTTGTTGCATTCTTTCACCTAACGATTAGAGATCGGATAGCCATTGGGCAGAAATGTATTCCAAGCTTGAGAGAAGTATCAAGGTTCGCCCTCTTCCTTTCAAACCAAGTCATTCAGTATACACAACAGGCCAGACTTAATTTAGCTGCGCATTTTAGAAAGCCGACCTTCTGGTTGCAAGTATATTCAGATGGAAGTTTCTGCTTGAACCGTCCCTTCTGGCACTTTACGAAATTGGCTTAGTACAAGAACAAAGCAAGAAAGTAACGCAATAAACAAATAAAACACCCCAAGCTGCTGCTGATTCGTAACCCATGAGTCTACTAAGTACCCACCAAACAAACCTGCTAAACACATTTGAATAGAACCAGATAGCGCAGAAACCGCGCCTGCCTGTTGCTTATGTGGTGAAAGTAGCAAACTGATCGATACCGGGAATGACATTCCTTGAGCAAAACTTAAACACGTGAATGCCGTCAGCAATGAAAATACACTGAAGGGGATAACCAACAACATGAAGCCTGCAACAGCAACAATCGCGAAACTCATCAGCAAGATTTGCTGAGCTTTGTAACGAGCATTGATCAAGTTCAGCACTAAGCTACCCGTCAGCAAACCAACTGATGGTATGATCATCAAAGAGCCGTAATCTGCCGCCGTTAATCCTAACTCTTGTTGCATTAAAAATGGATACAAGGAGAGAGTAACCAGAGCCGATAAATAACTAAGCCAGTTGTAGCTCGCACTACCAATCACTTGTGTATTCGTTAACAGACGCAAATAGTTCGCGCTTACTTCGCCTACTTTAAATTTTCTCTTCGGATAAGGCAGCGTTTCTGGCAGCACCAATAAACCAAGTGTAAAAATTGCCATTAAGTAAATCAGTACAAACACGAAGACAGCATGCCAACTCAGGTGAAAAGCAATCCAGCCACCAAACAGCGGAGCAATAATTGGCATCACAGATGCCGTGACTGAAATATAAGATAGCGCTTTGGTTAATTGCATACCGTCATAACTATCACGCAGTACTGACCGACCAAGTACCGAAGCGCTGCCCGCTCCTAGGCCTTGCAGTAACCGTCCCGCTTCAAGGGCAACAATGTTGTCCGAAAACGCGATGCAAATAACCGTACCAACTAGATATACACTTTGCCCCAGAATAAACACCGGCCGACGACCAATCGCATCAGACAATGGGCCGTAAAAAAGCTGAGAGATACCGAAGCCAACGAGAAATAGCGTGACGAGATTCTGAATCGAATGTTGCGGCAAATTCAAGTCATGACCAATCAACGGCAAAGAAGGAAGATAAATACTAACGCCAACTTGGCCTGTGGCAATGATCATCATCGCTAATAACAATGGTGTTTTACGCAAACGTTCCTCCTACTTTGTGACAGATTGATGGCAAACAGTGTATATTTGATACTCAAAGATGATAATCAGCTAAGTTGGAAAGGAATTAATTCCCAAGGAGATACAATGGACTGGATTCAGAGCGTGAAGAGTTATATTCGTGTGGTCGAAGAAGGTAGCTTTAATGCAGCAGCGCGGAAACTCAATACCACCAGCTCAGCTATCAGTAAGCGAGTTCAATGGCTAGAAGATAAAATTGGCGTTCAACTACTCAAACGTACGACCCGCTCAATTAGCCAAACTGAAGCTGGTGCGCTGTTTTATCAACGAGCAAAAAGTCAGCTTGATTCATGGCAATCGGTATTAGATGAAACTCGCTCAGTCAACCAATCACCAGCGGGGCTATTAAAAATTGGGGCAACGCTGGCCGTTGGTTCTAAATTTCTAGTTCATTATCTTGATGATTTTCTTGATAAATATCCAGACATCACACTTCAATTAACAACAACGCTACCAGGCCAATTGCCAGAGCTAAGCTTAGACCTGTTTATTAGCCGGGAATTAGAGCAACTGAACTCTCTAAGTTTCAAAGCTACTGCACTTTTCGAACATAAAGCCCAGTTTTACGCCGCGCCTAGTTATCTAAAGAAATATGGCACACCACAATGCGTTGAGGATCTGACAGAGCATAATGTCCTGATTTGGGGAGAAAAACCCTCACGAGAAATCAAAACAAATCGAGGCAAACGTATCAGCTTGTCCGGTAACTTTGCCACGACCAACCCAGAAGCGCTGTTTCATGGTGCCAAAAGAGGCATGGGTATTTTGATGACGAACAACGTCATGATCAAAGATGATCTCAAATCCGGCGCGTTAGTCCCTATCCTGCCCGATATCACAGCGGATAAAGCCACTGTATATGCCTACTATCCAAAGCTGGATTATCAGCATACCCGAACTAAGCTATTCCTCGATTATCTCAAATCACGATTGGAAGAGGAGAAGCGCGCCTAGCTTAGCGTTTTTATCGTTATAGCTTTAAAAGGTTCAAGCATAAAAACATGAAAATAATGATTTGTTCGTTCACAAAATTTGAAAAATCTGCCTTAGTAACCGATAGTTTATTTGATGCATATCAAATAATAATTCGTCGTGTCTTACACGATATGTTAATAACAACGCTAGGTGAAATGCTCAATGGGTCAGGTACAAATCAGTTTCCACAAAATTGATGAGATATTGAAGCTAAACGGCACGGCTCAGCTAAACCGAGTCACGCTAGATATTCATCAACACTTGCAGAGCCATTGCACTTGCGTTGTAGAAGTTGCGCATCTTCAGCATTCGGCTCATACCATCTCCTTCGCCAGCAATGGAAAAATTACAGACAACCTAAGCTACCACCTTTCAGGCACCCCCTGTGAAAAAGTGGCGAAAGACATTGGCGAACATATTTTCTATCAAGACCAGGTATACAAGCGTTTTCCTGAAGATCAGATGTTTCAAGAAGATGGCATTCAAGCTTACATTGGCCTGCCATTGAAGACACAAAATGGCGAAGTTCTGGGAATTTTACTGTCTACCTTTACCCGAAGCATCCACGCGAAAGAAGCGCAAGATATCCTCGACTTCCACCGATTTTATGCCAATGTCATTATTCATAGCTTACGTGAAAAGTGGGTCAGTGAACGTTCAGATAAGCTTCTTAATCAGCTTAGCTATGAGGTATCGCATGATAACCTAACTGGACTGCTCAACCGTAGCTGTTTAGCTGATACCTTGGAGACATTAACGCAGCAGGCGACTCGCCCATTCAGTTTGGCGTATCTTGATATCGATAATTTCAAATCGATCAATGATATCAACGGAAACTATATCGGCGACCAAATCATTAAGTTCACAGCTAACGCCATTCAACAGAGCTTGTCGTCGCCAAACAATGCGTTCCGTGTTGCAGGAGATGAATTCGCCTTCATCACGTACGACGAAGATCCTGTCGCCGTGTGTCAGGAAGTACTCGACAAAATTGAAAGCGGCTACAGCGACAAATCTAACCGGATTTCTTTCACCGTTAGTATTGGTATTGCACGTGCCCCAGTACATATGTTGAACAGCGATGAGCTGATTTTGAATGCCAGTCTCGCTCTCAAAGATTGTAAAAAACACCGCGATACACGGATTCAGCATTACGACACACACCTTAGTGCGTTATACCACCGTAGGACGCAGCTTATTGAGGCAATGCGAATCCAGCTAAGTACTGATATACAAGACAGCGATGAGTTATATGTAGTGGTTCAACCGATCGTCGATATCACGAGCGACCGCTGGAATTACTTTGAAATTTTGACTCGTTGGAATAGCAATATCTATGGAAATATCTCTCCAGCGGAGTTCATTGAAGCTGCCGAGCAATCAGGCCTGATTATCGAGTTAGGTGAACGGATTATTGAACTCGCGTGTATCGCAAAGCAAGAACTCGAAGCGAACCTAGGCTATAAAGTCAAACTCTCCATCAATTGCTCAGCGTATGAGCTGGTTGATTCCAACCGTTATATTAATCACTTAACCAACATGGTTGAAAAGTATCAGCACGAAGCAAAAGACTTTGTTATAGAGCTCACCGAGACCGTCTTACTCTCACAAAGTGGCCGTGAACAGATGGTACTTAACTCGTTGCGATACTTGGGTTTTAAAGTCGCACTGGATGATTTTGGTACGGGATACTCAAGCTTGAACTATATACACAATTATCCGATTGATAGCATCAAAATCGATGCTACCTTTGTGCAGAACGTGCTCTCAAATACAACCTCTGAACAAGTAGTGTTTTTGATAGCGCAATTGGCAGAGCTGCTTGATGTGGATTTGATTGCCGAAGGCGTAGAAGACGATAGAGCACTACAAAAGTTAATTGAAATGGGCTGCCACTACATCCAAGGTTATTTTTACTCTCGTCCACACAGTGTTGAAGAAATCGTACACCTGATAAATGAACGTGAAGTGCGGAGTGCCTAACGTACTGAACAGACTGCTGTCATAGAATTCAAATCTAGTTAATGCACAAAGTAAAAGAGACCAAGCTATGCTTAGTCTCTTTTTGTTTTTTGAGCGAAGTACTTTATTACAGCACTGCTTTCTCTTTATCGCGTAATAGTCTATCCATTTCATCTCTGTTCGCGACAAAAGTAGCCATCTCTTTCTTAGGAACAGAACTCGCCATTGGGATATTTGCTCGCATAGCGTTAACTGGACGGCCGTATTCAATCAACTCATAGTGAAGGTGTGGCCCAGTCACTCGACCTGTTTTACCAGAAAGACCGATACGCTGGCCTCGAGAAACCTTTTGCCCTTTCTTCACCAAAATCTTACTTAGGTGTAAGTAACGGGTTTTGTATTTGCTGCCGTGCTCAACAACCACGTAGTTACCCGCATAAGGGTGTTTACGAGTCATGATCACTGTACCATCACCAGTAGAAACGACTGGTGTACCGGTTGGTACAGCAAAGTCAGTGCCGTTGTGCGGCGCAACACGCCCCGTTACTGGATGTAAACGATTAGGATTAAAGCCAGAACTGATACGCCAACGGCTACTTACAGGGTAACGCTGGAATGCGCGCTGTAAGCTTTCACCTTTGGCATTGTAGAATTGACCATCAGTATGAAGGTAAGCGGTGATCTCGCGGCCGCGATTATAAATCTTAATCGCCTCAATTTCGTTCTTACCTGTTGGTACACCATTGATGCTTTGTGAGCGACGAACAACTTCAAATCGATCACCTGCACGAAGATCACGTCCAAAGTTAAGTTGTTCTTTGAGTAAGCTTACGACTTGACTCACTTCCGCCGACGTTAAACCTAAACGACTCGCAGAAGAAGAAAAACTGCCTTGAATAACGCCAACTAAAGGTTCTTGGCTCCACACGCCAGGAATGGAAATATCAGTAAAGTCATAGCTACCATCACTATTCAGCTTGTAGACCACTTTATCTGCAATAGAAAATTGCAGTTCCATTTTCGCTAACTCGCCTGTCGCATCATCACGCCAGAAACGGAGCGTATTGCCCGGCTTAAGTGTATCAAGTGCCAAGTAGTTCAAATCCGTTTCCATTACTTTCATTAACGAGCTGTAACCGAAACCGAGCTGACTAAAAATAGTGCTTAGGTTGTCACCTGCTTGGATTTGATATTCGAAGTTCGGGGGAGTGACAACTTCGGCAGTTGTCGCATCAAGAATTTTTTCAACGACCTGAGATTCAGGTAGGTTCAATGCGATGGTTTTGGTTAAAGATGACTCTTTGAGAGAGTGAGAAACACCAATCGCAACTAAAACTGGCAAGGAGTATAACAGCAGCGCTCTACGACTTGTCAGATTCGGCAACCGTCTTGTAATTTCATTTGTAGACACGGGAATTACTATCTCCTTTCAAACAAGGCTCATAGCTTATGCATTCCCGAATAAGAAATCACTAGGAAATTTCGAGATCTAGCGCAGAAAATACTGAATTTTTACAGAACTCAAAAAAAATTCATCACTGTTGCATATGTAAGTTATTCCCTACACGCTGTAATGTGGATGAATTGAATTGATTTGGCTTGTCTGCCATTGCTTGATCGTCACCGTGCGCTAAATATGAAAGCGTGATAGTTGTATCACTTTTCCATTCGAGCTGAGTAAATTTCACGCGGTCACCAACAAAAATACTGTCTAAAAGGACAACTCGGCTCGGCACGGGGTCAAACTTGAACAAGCCAACATAGTTAAACGAACCGCTACCTTGTGTCGTTACAATCATCGGTGCAACAACCCATGAAACACCTTCAATCTCACGCTGACTAATCGACGCAGTTGGAACAAGTACCTGACCTTTCGTCGCACCTGCATCATAGTCACCTATCAAATAGCCGTTTTCTTTATCCCACTCATCAAGAAAAGTGACCGCACCCTGCTCGGGGACTTGTATCGTCCAAGGATTACGTGCAGTGATACCAAGCGTCTCTTGCACAATAACGTTCGTTTCTACTTTTGTTTGAGGAAACTTAGCCATGATCTCGTCATCAGACAAACTAAAACGATAAACACCTGCGATCACAACCACAACTAATAAAACGATTGGAATAAGTAGAATAAGTGGTATCGGCAGGATTTTTTTGTGAGTCATGAAAGCTTCCTTGTTTCAAGGTATAAACGAAAAAGCGAGTATACCATTGTATACCCAAATGATTTCACCTCTTCAAGTGTTTCAAAATTAAACTAAACTGATTGTATCCAAATAGTTTCAAGTCCAGAGCTCATAACGAGCTAGTGACACAAGCTCTGTGCTCTAGGTCTATTGGTGTATTGGGACAAATAGGTAATCACGATGACAAAAACCATTCATACATGCGAGTGCGCCTGCGGTTTAGTTGAGATCCGTTGTAAGGGAGAGCCCACCCACACGTCTGTCTGCCATTGCTTCGAATGCCAAAAACGAACTGGCAGTGTTTTTGGGGTACAAGCTCGCTTTGAAAAAGAGCACGTCACTTTAAACGGTGAAGTCACTAGCTATACCCGAATTGGCGATGATGGCAGTGAGGTTCAGTATGACTTTTGTCCATCCTGCGGCACGACAATGAGGTTGTTCGTTGCTGCATACCCAGAAATCATGATCATTCCTGTCGGTCTATTTACCGATAAAGAGTTCCACCAACCTACCGTTTCAGTCTATGAACAAATGAAACACGGGTGGGTGAGTTTCGAATGCACAACGGAACACATCTGCTAGCGGGCAATCCACGTTCACATATTTACTTTGGCTCGGACAAACACCCTATAAGTGAGATTTTTTTGAGAATGATCAATCGAGTTTTACTGTAAAGGGTTTCGTAACTCGGTGTGAGCGTTATAATCGGCTCCTAATATTTGGTGGGGGTTTATTGTGATTTCCAGACTTCCTCGTTGGGTGGAATATGGCGCGTTTCTACTAGCTCTTCTCGCGGGCTGCGTCAACGCCGTTGGTCTTCTCGGCTTTCAACACCAAGCGATAACTCATCTTTCGGGAACCGTAACTCAGCTAGGGAACAGCTTGCTAACAGGTGTGGATAGCTCCATTCACCTGCTCTTCATCGTATTTAGCTTTTTGATTGGTGCTGCCTTTAGCGGCTTTTTTATTGAAAGCAGTGCGTTAAAACTAGGGCGAAGATATGGTGTTGCACTGTGCATAGAAGGGAGCTTGCTCTTACTCAGCTTGGGCTTTTTGGTACAAGGGGATTTGTACGGCCAATATCTAGCATCAGCAGCATGTGGACTACAAAACGCAATGATCACCACGTTTAGCGGCGCAGTAGTCAGAACCACACATATGACCGGAATCATCACCGATCTAGGGATTATGATTGGAGAGAGCTTGAGAGGTCGTCAATTTGACCGACGTAAAGCAAAATTATTCCTATTCATTTTCTTTGGCTTTTTGTTTGGCGGCGTCGCGGGAGCGGCTCTATTTACGGTATATGGTTTATATACGCTGGTTTTCCCAGCAATATTGGCTTTTTCTACGGCTCTGATTTACTGGAGTTACCTATACATACTTAGCCGTCAACAAAAAGCATAAAATTTCGATCCGATTGAAGCGACATGCTTCAATCGGATTTGGCTCAATAGGTTCACACTGCAACGGTACAAGAAACGCTGAACGGTATTTTGACACCACTAAAAACCTTAGAATAGATAAGGCTAACTGAATTTCTGGCTAAGAAGTTAGTCAGATCAAAATCACATTTGTTTACCATTTTATTATTCCAGTCACAATGCGCCCCATAATTCACTGCGCAATTCGCCCCTCGTGCTACAATTTTCTAACACAAGCAACATATTCGCATACACTTAGACGTTATTTGACCAATTACCCGACAAATCGGCTGAATAACTAGATGTATTTAATGAATAGTATTGCAATGGATGCAGTTTGCGGGTACCCTCCGCAAAACTGTGATTAAATACGGATGTTTAGTGAATATTTATGTCATGGAAATGGCAAGTATTGACTAGTAGTAACACGAGACAACTATGCATAACACCACTAATGCTACCGAAGCTCCTAAGGGCAACTTTTGGATGTTTTTCATCCCTTCCCTAATTGGTCTTCTACTCTTTATGGCTCCGATCTCTTACGATGGCGGCCTAACCATTCCCGTTGCAGTGATGGCAAAAGTCATCCCAGCGGTGTTAGGCGATACCTTGATTGCTATCGTCACCAGTATCATCGCTTTCATGGCCGTTGCTTCTGTTCTTTGCAAAATTTTTAAGCCAGCTGCAATTTTACGTAATGGTTTTTTAAACGGTCTCTTCAACCCATCTCCACTTTGGCTCGTTGTTCGTTTAATCGGCGGCGCTGCCGTGTTAATGACGTTCTTCCAAGTGGGTCCAAAAGCAATTTGGGAAGAGAACACTGGCGGGCTTGTTCTTACTGGTCTTCTACCTACTCTGTTTGCCGTTTTCATTTTCGCGGGTTTACTGCTTCCGCTTCTTTTGAACTTCGGTCTTCTGGAGCTATTTGGTGCGTTACTCAGTAAAATAATGCGTCCGGTATTCAACCTACCTGGCCGCAGTGCAATTGACTGTATGGCATCTTGGTTAGGCGACGGAAGTGTTGGTATCTTGCTAACCAGCAAGCAATACGAAAATAAGTTCTATACTCAGCGTGAAGCGGCTGTTGTCGGGACCACTTTCTCAGCAGTATCGATCACGTTTAGCTTAGTTGTTATCGCTCAGGTAAAACTAGAGCACTTATTTTTGCCTTTCTACGGCGCTATCTGTCTAGCTGGTATCGTAGCTGCGATTATCATTCCTCGCCTGCCTCCGCTTAGTCTGAAGAAAGATCGCTACATTGACGGCAGCAACCCAGATAAAGACGCAGATGCAGTGCCAGAAGGCCACACCACATTCTCTTGGGGTATGGATCTAGCTCTTAAGCGTGCTGGTCAAGTCACATCGGTTCAGTCTGTATTTAAAGAAGGCGTACACAACGCAGTCGACATGGTATTTGGCGTACTACCTGTAGTTATGGGTCTTGGTACCGTCGCATTGGTGATTGCAGAATACACGCCTGTATTTGCAATTCTGGGTCAACCGTTTATCCCATACCTAGAGCTACTGCAAGTCCCTGAAGCTGTTGCAGCATCACAGACAATAGTTGTTGGCTTTGCAGATATGTTTATTCCAGCAATTTTAGCGGCCTCAATCGATAACGAAATGACACGTTTTGTTATTGCAGCAATGTCAGTAACTCAGCTTATCTACATGTCGGAAGTAGGTGCCCTACTGTTAGGCAGCAAAATTCCAGTAAACATTGTAGAGCTCTTCGTAATTTTCATTTTACGTACGTTAATCACGTTACCTGTGATTGCTGGCGTTGCTCATCTTATTTTCTAAAATCGAGACGTCAATTAACAAAGGCTCCGCATCGTCGGGGCCTTTTTTATACCTAAAACTCCGTCCACATTAGGCTTTTAGTAAAAAGCTCATAATTTACAAAGACAAAACTTAAACAAAACACCTGTCAGCACCAACAAAATTTTCATCACCTCACCTGTAAAACCAGTTGATACCACTGTTTGTTAAGCAATTCTTTTCATTATGACGATTTCATTAATCGAGCTCGCAAACATGATCACACTCACAAGTTTTAACGTAAATTGTCGGTTTGTTTAAATTTAGTTAAAAAAGACGACAAATGAGTTCATGTTTTTGACAAAGATGTCGATAAAAATATAACCAAACACAATAGGTTTCTCTTTATGCCCAATTCGCTCGGTTTAAAAGAGGCGAAAGCAAAGTGGAACCAACCGGGAGAATCAGAGGAAAGCTCATGAAATTCAGACATAAGGTTGTCACAGCCTCTTCATTTTTGCTGCTAATTACCGTGTCGTTATTGTCGACACAACAAGTTATGACCATCCGCTCCCAAACTCAGGAGCAAATCGACTCAAGTGTAAACGAGATATTGACCAGTGTTGGTAACACTGTGCAATCAGAAATGAATGCAAAGAAGGATCTCGCTCGCTCCATTACTGAAGTGATTGAGCTTGATCCCAGTTCACATAGCTATGTTCAAAACATACTTGAAAGACCGACGCCAAAAAGCAGCTTCCTTGCCATCGGTTTTGGTTATGAAAGTAATGGCTTTGTGATTGAAAATGACGACGGCTGGGATGCGGGTCCAGACTACGACCCACGTCAGCGTCCTTGGTTTATTGCAGCTAAGAGCAAAGGCGATTTGGTCGTAACCGATCCGTACGTCGATGCGTCTTCGAAAAACGTTATCATCTCTGTTGGTACGCCAGTAAAAGAAAATGGCCAGTTTTTAGCCGGTATGTTTTATGACCTCGAATTAACTACCCTTTCTGATCTGGTCAACCAAGTGAATCTGTTTGATGCTGGTTACTTATTTCTGATCACCGCTGATGGCACAACCATTGCTCACCCTCAAAGTAAGTATAACGGCGAGAAGGTCGGTAGCTACCTCCCGCAAATCGAACTTACGCAATCAGCACAACATGTTGAGATTGATGGCAACCGCTACATGGTTAACCTGACTCACATTCCTGGCGAGAACTGGTACGTAGGTTCGGTGATCGATGAAGCTGTTGCCTATTCTGCCGTAGGAGAGCTTCGTAACAACGCTATTATTTATTCAATCATTGCCGTGATTGCATCTATCATCGCCCTAACTCTGTTGATTCGCACTCTCATGCGTCCTTTGGACACGCTAAACAATGCGATTAAAGATGTAGCATCAGGGAAAGGCGACCTTACACAACGCCTCGAAACAGATACTGACCAAGAGTTTTCTGAGCTTGCCACAAACTTCAATACGTTCATGGAGAACTTACAACAGCAAATCATTGAGTCGAAACGTATTTCTGATCAAATTTTAAACGGAACTCAAATCACCGCTGAGGGCGCAAAAGACTCGGCAGGCGCAATTCACACTCAGCTGCAAGAGCTAGAACAACTTGCTACCGCGATGCATGAGATGTCTGTCACCGCGACAGAGGTTGCTAATAATGCGCAAGGTGCGGCAAGTGCAGCTAAAGAAGCCGACCAAGCAACGGTTGAGGGGTCTTCTATCGTTGGTGAATCGACACAAACGATAAACATGCTTTCCGATAGCATTGACCTTGCAGTCGAAGAAGTACAAGTGTTGGAATCTGCTACCGCCAATATCGAAACGATTCTAAAAGTCATCAACGATATTGCGGACCAAACAAACTTACTCGCGTTGAATGCCGCAATCGAGGCTGCACGTGCGGGAGAATCTGGCCGAGGCTTCGCCGTTGTTGCAGATGAAGTACGTACACTGGCACAACGTACTCAAGAGTCGACAACAGAGATTCGTACTATGATTGAGCAACTACAATCTGGCGCTTCATCTGTGGCAAATGCCATGCATCAAAGCAAAGGTAGTGCTATAGAGGCCGTTGAAAAAGCGGGTTTAGCAAATAGTGCGTTACAACGCATTCGTGACGCGATTCAGCGTATTTCCGATATGAACTTGCAAATTGCCTCAGCAGCGGAAGAGCAAAGCCTTGTCGCTGAAGAGATCAACAACAATACGGTGAATATTAAAGACCTATCGACTCAAGTCGCCGAATCAGCAAATCGAACCAACGACGCGATGCAGGCGCAACAAGAAGATGTACATAAACAAGATCAAATCTTAAATAGATTTACTGTCTAACACTCATTTAAGCAAAAACAGCGAGCACCGGCTCGCTGTTTTTGTTTTTAACCCTCAACCCTAGTATTGGTCGATGTTACATGTGCCATGTTGGTGCTATTAAGCTCAACATTACAAGAACGCCGACTATGTGTCCTTTCAAGTTTAATTGAACTCGACATGGATATAACGGTCATTAGAACGACGATAATAGCGGTCGTCCACTTTTAGATAAGTGAAATCTCCAATCTTTATGTAGGTACTATTCCGAGGAATTCGGTCATGGTAATAGTAACTGCGCCTTGGTCGTCGGGTCTCCACATAAATAACGTCACGATGTTTGTGTTTATGCTTGTGCTTGTGCTTGCGCTTGTGTTTATGATGGTGGTGATGCGCATGATGGTGATCGTACCGATGTCCATGCTTATGCTTCGGGTCAGCCACCGCTTCTGTACTCAACACACCTAAAGACAACATAACGCCAACCATGGCAAAAGATAATTGCTTTGACACAACAGAGCCTCTTATTCATATCAACATCGATATAATAGAAGGGTGAATCACTGTACATGTCAGCCTTTCGCTAAGGAGTTTTACTAAAAAGTCAGCGCTAACCGTGATTATCAGAGAAACGTCAAACATCACAAATACTGATGACTTCGAGTGGCCTGGGTTCGGCTATGAACACAAAAAAGCCGCCCGTTTGACTACGAGCGGCTCAGTTTTTAAATAAACTAGCGTGATTCTATACTGCTTGGGCAAACAGCAAGAAACAGCCGAATAGGAAGATCATGCTCATTCCCATTGCGCCGCCACCAGCTTCATAAATATTGTCATCTTCTACCGGCACTCGGCGCACTTTCATGGTCATTGATAATGGGACAAAGACCGCGAGAAACACGAGAATAATCCCCGCGTAGCTGAGAATAGCTAGGAAGTGTTCTGGCGCAAATACAGCACCTAATAGTGGTAGCACAAAAGTAGTAACAAAAATCACTGGCTTACTTGCTTTCAGTAGGTCTGCATTTTGATCGTATAGCGCCATTGCAACACCTAAGAACGACGTTAGTAGTGCCAAACCAGTAAACATGGATAGGATGAAATCTAAGCCCTCGTATTGCTGACCTAGTACCGATATCAACTCTGTTACGTTGGAGTATTGAACAAGCTCATGAGGTGGTAGGTTGCCGACAACCGCTAACAACCATAATAGGTAACAAACAAGCGGAATAGTTGAGCCCACGATAATCATATTACGCAGCTGTGTTTTACTCGCTTCTTTGTTGTAAGTTACAAGCGATGGGATCACGACCATAAAACCGAAACTGGTGAAAAGCACCGAACTGGTTTTGATAAGTGCCATTTTATCGTCGCTCACAACCTCATCAAGTCCTTCAAACGAGACGCTTGGTGCAAGCGCAAAAAGTGTCAGGATCAGCGCTACGATCATGCCTAGGAACAAACCGCGATTCAGCTTATCTACTACCCCTGTACCTGCCGAAACAATGATACCAACTAAAAGAGTAAAACCGACTTGGCTTGAGATCGTAGATGTTGGAAGCCCAAATGAGGCTGTTACTTTTTGTACGAGATCACCCGCACCAATGATGTAAGCCATTAATAGACAAACTAACAGGGCGTAAAGCAAGCTGTTGGTTACCAACTGGCCTCCTTTACCAAGCGTTTCGCGAGCAATTGCATTCATGCTCACACCACCACCTACTTTACAACTGGCTTCAAGAAGGAGCAGCGCAGCATAAGTCGTTCCAGCCCAGATGAACAACATAAGAAGAGTGCCCCAAAGGAGGCCAAATTGAGCAAGCACCATTGGTATAGCAAGCATACCAGCGCCAAGAGCAGTACCTGCAACGATCAGGGAGCTGCCGACAAGTTTTAGGTTCACGGTTAATACCTCTAAATTCAATCCGTTAATTTCTCACCAGTTGTGCTTTATCTAAAGCACACAACAAAACGCTCCGACTTAGTCAAAATTTGGTTACAAGAGCACTATGTTACAAGAGCCCTGTATGGCTAAGAAAACACGCAACAAAAGGTGGTTAATCATTTGCACATGAACACTTGAGAGTCGTTTTTGGCGATGTCATCGTTGATGAAATGTGCGCAACTTTGGGTTCGAAGCAAAATTGTTCATCTTAATTCATCAACCCCATTCGTTATGAATGGATTTGGTTCGAAAAGATTGTAAGGCATAAGCAGGACGATTGAAAAGCAAAAGGTCAATCTTATAGCGATATATTTTAACAACTCTTATCTTTTACCTAAGATGTGTTGTTTTTTTCGTCACTAATTAGTCTTTTATCGCTTAAAGAGAAGGAAGAACGTGCTCAATGGCTCAATTTGGCTGGGTGTACAGATTAATTTACAGTTTAAGTGAAGGTGTTAGATTCCAAGGACGTAGCCTAGATCGGACAATATCGCTATTATTCGCTGCGTACCGACACTGTTCGGTTCACATACCTCTAAACACTGATTTACGGTTCGAAAATATAGGTAAATGAGTGTTCGAATGCTGGGTGTGGTTCCCCAGCATTTGCATCCTTTCTTTTAGATGTCATCAATTGATCGAAATTGCGTAAATCTTGTATCGCCCGACTTTACGACTGTGTTAATACGCTTTATCTAGCGCGCCAATGATATAAGTTAACACTGGAATACCCATATCGGCGACCTGCTTCTCAGTCTCACTCATATTTTCATGCGCCATCCGCAGCTCTACTTCACTTATCGATTCTTTGTGAAGGTAAAGCTCTTTGTAGTTCATCAATCGCTGTTGTGACTGTTGAATCAGTGTCACAACATTCTCTTTAGTCTCACGATGTTGCTGATCAATTTCACTAAATAAATGATCTAAAATGCGTTGCATTTTGCGAATAGAAGCTTTCGTTTCTATTGATTTGTATGATTGATACTTTTCCATTGAGTTAATAACTGACTAAAATATTTACGTTTTTATAAGACAGTTATTTTTATACTGATTGCAAAGCAGGTAAATATGTGGTGGTTAAACTGGTCCACTTCTTGCTCCGTTTAGGTCAAAACTGTCCTTTCAGGAGAGCACATGCAGGTAGACCCTATAATTCAAGCACTGATCGCAAGACGAAAATCGAATGGCCTCTCCCGTGAGCAAATGGCAAACATCGCTGGAATGAGCGTAAAAACATATCAAAGGATCGAGCGCGGAGAGTCCGATCTTAAACTCTCACAATATCGTGCCATATTGCGTTCGCTTCATTTGACTGACCTAGATATTGCTTTAGATGTACGTGATGTTCAGCATGTCACAGCAAATGACCTAACGGCCGTGGCGAGATTGCTCTCACCGGAAGCTCCGTCCCTGCTCGTTCGCCTATTATCGTTAGTCCTTGAACAAAAGAACAAGAAAGGTGATTAACGACATTGCTCATACCCAAACGATGAATGCCCTGTTGAGCGTTGAAACATGAATCGTTTAGACAAAAATAAAACTCGTCAAATGACGAGTTTTATTCTTTATATCAGTCCGTTACTCTAGGCTTTTCAATTCCGATGTATCAACGCCTTTTATTGCATCTTTCGCCACTTTATCAGGATCAAAGACATCACGTTCTTCATATGAATTATCAATCATGCCTTGTCCTATCGCGGTCGCCTGCTTTTGTAACTTGTTACCCTCTACCTCACCAGCATCCCAGCCTTGCCGATAATCGGAGTCGGTTTGATACCTTGTTTCGTCCTTAATATAGTGTTCAAAATCATTCCCTGCCTCTTGCATACCACTATGCCGACCGTCATGAAAGCCTTGGATATAAGCTTCATCATAACCGCTCTCTTTTAACGCGCTGTCACTCGTACCACAGCCTGAGAGGAGAACAAAAAATAGCGAAACGAATACCTTATGAAACATATTTAGGCCTCAAAGCTTTCAAATAAATTAATCATAGTTCGCGATTTCAACTTCTGCTTACTTCAGGCTATTCGATAGCATTGTGACTCGACGAAGCCTGTGAACTTGAGTCCCTACAGTGAGTACAAAGCTGGACAAAGCATCACACCTACTGATAAACATTATACTCAACGCGCGTTTAATACTTCCATCGCAAGTGCTTCATCATCTTGCTCAGCCAAACCACTGATACCAATTGCACCGACGACTTTCCCATCTTGTTCTACAGGTACCCCACCCATAAAGCCTGTGATCTTCGGGTCAGTCCAATAACTCAACTGCTTACCCGTCTCACGAGCCCAAGCACCCAGATTGCCGCTAGGCTGACGGTCTCTAGCCGAGGTGTAAGCTTTGTTTTGTGCCAACAAACCTGCTTGCACGCTCACATCATCCATTCGGGCAAAACCGAGCAATTCACCATGCGTATCAACCACGGCAACCGCAATATTTTGCTTGCGAGTAGTGGCAATTTCCAATGCCGTTTGAATCAGAGTTTGAACTTGTACGTATTTCATTTTTCTCTCCTACGGGATCTCATGGCCAAGAGTTTTCTCAAACAAGCCATACCAATGGCTGCGTGATAGCGTGACGTTCTCTACTTGAGCACAAGCGCGAATACGCTGTGGGTTTGCAGTACCAATAACAGGCTGAATTTGGTTTGGATGACGCATTAGGAAGGCTAAAACAATCGCCTCAGGCGACACGCCATATTCAGCTGCTAGCGCCATCACCATCTCCGCAGTCTGTCTGGTATTGTGATCATCAGAATGTAAGCCACGCTCTGAGAATCTTCCTTGCGCCATACTGCCCCACGCTTGCAGTTGGATATTGTGCTTACGGGCATGCTCCAGTGTTCCCGCAACGTAATCAGATGCAGACGAAGGAAGCCCCATGCCCTGCTTTATGAAGTCAGACTTAGCCAGACTCATTTCCAACTGGTTCGCCACAACAATTTCGCCCGTTGCTTGTTGGAGAAGATCAATTTGAGCACTGTTCATGTTAGAAACACCGAAGTGGTTAACTTTGCCAGCTTGTTTCAGGGCTTGTAGCGCTGTGCCAAGTTCTTCAAACTCAACCAAAGGATCAGGACGATGCAGCATCAAAACGTCAAGATTCTCCACGCCAAGGCGCTCAAGAATGCCCTCAACAGAAGCCGTCACCCATTTAGCAGAGAAGTCATACTGCTTAACACCTTGCTCATCTCCTAGACGGATGCCGCACTTAGATTGCAGATAAATTCGTTCTCGTAAGGTTGAGTCATTGGCTAAGATGCGCCCAAACACTTCTTCAGCCTTACCGAATTTGTAGATATCCGCATGATCAAAGAGATTAATGCCTACCTCTAATGCTGCCTCTACAGCGGCATAAGCTTGGTTTTCATCTTGGGCGGTTAATGGGTTGCGATTCCACTCCCCTCCAAGCCCCATGCAGCCGAAGACCACGCGGCTAACGTTAGGTAAGGTTTTGGCGAGCGGTAGTGTTGGATTGTTCATCGTTGTTCTCACTTTTCCGATTTCTGCATTTTCAATTTCTGAAATTAACTCGAACCATCTTACCGTTCGTAAAAAATAGTTTAATACCGTAAAATCGAATTCATTATCCTCGCTACCGAACAATTAAAGCGAACAATAAAGACGAACAATCAGAGTGAGTAATCAAGATGACAGATTACAAAAGAATTGAAAAACTGATGCTGTTTGCCGAAGTGGCTCAAACACTCAACTTTTCTAGGGCAGCGGAGCAACTTGGCATTTCTAAAAGTTACCTGTCAGAACAAATCAAGCGATTGGAATCGGAGCTCGCCACGCCTTTGATTGTTCGAACCACACGCAGCGTGAGATTGACGGCAGAGGGTGAGTCGATCTTTGCGCAAGCGGAAGAGCTCAAACGCCGCGTAATGGAAATGGAAAAGAGTTTAAGTCAGCAATCTGAACAAATAGACGGTCTGATTCGGCTTACCGCTCCCAAGATGTTTGCTGAAGCGGTACTGCATGATTTGTGCGTGGCGTTTCGCGCTCTTCATCCAAACGTAGAGTTCGAGATCCTTTCTAGCTATCAAGCGTTTAATCTGACGGAAACCAGCGTCGACTTTGCGTTTCGAGCGACAAGAACGCCGCCCGAAAATATGATTGCGCATCATCTTTTGGATTACCACCACTGGCTGGTTGCTTCTCCTCAGTATCTGCAAGAAGAAGGCACGCCGGAAACGTTAGCGGATTTAAAACAACATCAATGCTTAACCACATTGCATCAAAAAGAGTGGCCGTTAAAAACGGGAACAGTTCAAACCCAAGGTTGGCTTTCTAGCAACGAAAACCGCTTACTCAAAGAATCAGCCCTGTCCGGCAATGGCATCGCTCGATTAGCAAGTTACTTTGTCGAGCAAGACGTTGATAATGGCCGACTAGTGCAGGTTCTATCGGAAGAAACCGACCACCAGCACAACGCAGTGTACTTGGTGTATCCGCAACTTATCTATCAATCGGCGAAAACCAAAGCCTTCATTGAATTCGTGAAGCAATACTTTGCTAAATAAGTAAGACAGTTAATCCGCCGACCACACCGAGCGAATATCTGGCCAACCCCAGTTGGTTAAAGCAACATCTTCCAATACACCTTGGAAACGCAAAGTTTGTGTATGGTGGAACATGGGTGCAATCCAATACTCGCTGATCAACGTCGATGCAATTGGCTCCAATGCATTAAGATAGTCCTCAAGTGGAACGAAAGATCTGACTCTCTGTAGTTGTTCATCTAACCATTGTGCGTTCTTTTCTCCCAAAGTGTGGAATAGCACAGCGTTGCTGAAGAAGTTCGTGAACGCAGAGGCATGACGATTATCATCTAGGTTTATGTTCGTTACGACCATTGTCTCATTTAGCTCACCGTTCTTAGCCTTCTCGTTCAGCTCACGGTAGGAATACATAACAATTTCTACTTTACTGCCAACACTCGCCAAACGATTAGAAATAGCCCGCGCACAGCGACGCAACGCGGTATAGTTATATCCTGCTATCGTAATGTGTTTAGGTAACTTAAGCGGCTCACTGAACGGACGGAGCACTGGCTTCCAACCTGGTAGCAGGTTATAAGCGGGTATACTCCCAAATACAATATTCTCGCGGCGCATCACTTCGGCCAAGCGCTCAGGTTGAATTAGCTCACTAATATAACGGCGCTGCGCTAAAGAGAGTTTGTGCTTAGCGTGCTGATTAAATAAGGCGAATAAGCAACCATCTTCTATTCGACTACGCTTGCTCGCCGATGAGTTTTCTCGGTTTTGCGTCGACATATAGTGTCCACACAAATCCTCCTCGGGCGAAGTATCCCTTTGCAACGTATTTGCTGCCAATGACGGGTTCTCCATTTGCTCGTCATTAACAATCCAGATAGTCACCAAATCCGTTAGAACTCTACATGCATAGTAACCATTAAATGCTTGCAGTTTTAAACGACTTTCATTGTGCTCGACAACAGAGAATGGGCCACTTCCGACCACCAGCTTGTTATTCGCTACGTTAACTTGGCTTACTGGTTGAATGCCGTATTTCACACCAGAAATAAGTCCAGCAAAGCCCAAGTCAGCTCGATTAAGCTTAAAAACAACTTTCAATGGCGTTGGCGCAGTAATGTTAGCAACATGTGCCAACTCTTTTTCGTAGTACTGTAATGAACTCAACTTTGCAAACAAGCTAACCACTGTTTCTGCATCAATGGAATTACCATTATGAAAAGTCAGACCTGGACGAAGGTAGAAAGTCCATTCGTAGGTGTCTTCGTCATAACGCCAGTGATGTGCGAGTTCTGGTTGCACTTTCCCATTGTTATCACTCGAAACTAAGCAACAATAGATTTGCCTTAATAAGAAACGTTCGCTGCTACGCTGAAGTTGATGTGGAACGACGCGCTCAAACATTCGCTTATAGGTTAATTGAATATTGAGCTGTCCTTCTTGAACAGAAGCACCAGACGTTGTTTTTAACAAACGGCCAAATGCCATTTCGTCTTCATCTAATATCGCCAGTGCTTTTTCATACTTGCCTAGCTTGATACGTTCAAGAGCCAAGCTCTCTTTTAAAACGTCTAACTCCATATTCAGAATAAGAGTCGATCGTTGGTTCCGCCCAGCTTTCGGGTGCCAGCTCAACCACGCCTTCTGCTGCATTTGCGTTAGCAGGCTACGAGCATGCCGAGAAGAAGTGAACATGATGTCGGCAATGTCCTGTAACGTGGTTTTTGTTTCATCACCAACGCTAAACGAGAGTAATCGTTGGTAATAGCGAAACAAATTGAGATCAGACACTGAATCAACCTTAGAGCTGTGAAGTTTGTGGATAGGAATAGTTTACTTAAGTTGGCGGCAATAAAATAAGAAAACTTCCTAATTATCTGTTCCCCTTTTCCACAATTAACCTCCAAATTCGGCTTTAAAGCCCCAGATATTTACGTTATTAGGAATAAAGTTAACAAAAGCACTCTCTTTTTTATCTCCCCTTTTATACGCATAATTTACTCGTCAGCGTAAAGGAGGAAGAAATGAAGAAGCCAATGATGGCGTACTTTTTTCAGCAACGCCTAGCTCAATCGAGTAATAAAATAGAAGTGATGACTCTGGTTTATCTTAACGATATGTTCCAGTGGTCATAGCCTAACCTCAAGCAGAACTTAGCTCCTGATATTACACCCCCACTTCGTTGTATCTTAAGTTCTGCTTTTTCATCTTTTGCACTCTACTACCTTATTGCAGGTTACTAAAAGTTAACTAGTTGAAACACCGCAAAACAGAGTCTACATTGAAGTCTCATCCCCCAATCGCTTTGTTGAGAAAGGGGCATTCATGGATATACACCACCAATTCGGGAGTCAATATGGCAACTTCAGTGAAACTTAAAGCGGGCGACAGCTTCCCTCATCTTCAAGCCACTTTGCTAGATGGTTCAAGCGTAACGTTGGGTCAGCCGCAAGGTGATGCGACTTGGCAAGCAGTATTCGTTTATCGTGGTAAACACTGCCCTCTTTGTACTAAGTACCTCAATGAGCTTGAGAGTTACAAACAGGCTTTCGCTGATGCTGGCGTCGATATTCTTGCCGTTTCTGGCGATTCAAAAGCACAGCTAGAGGGACATCTAGAGAAACTCGAAATCAGCTTCCCTATCGCTTACGGCCTGACCGAAGAACAAATGAAAACGCTAGGCTTGTATGTATCTATTCCTCGATCTGAACAGGAAACCGATCATAATTTCGCAGAACCAGGTCTGTTTGTGGTGAATGAACACGGCGACTTACACGTGGTGGATATTTCAAACAACCCGTTTGTTCGCCCTGAGCTTGGCGCGCTATCACGCGGATTGGCATGGATTCGCGATCCAAACAATAACTACCCTATCCGTGGCACATTGGATTACTAATATCTTCTGCACCCAAGTAAACTTTCTATCCTTAAATAAGCTAGGATTCTTGCCTTAGTGAGAATAACTTGGAATGCATATCAGATCCGTGAGATCTGATATGTATCAACAAGTTGGAAATAGAGTCCTTGTTCATTATACAACGCCTTGATGAAAAACAAGATCAGTGAAGCCCAGGCTCCCCTCAAACAACGTTAGTTATTTACTTCTAAGTCACTTTCACGATAAATACATGAAATTAAGACTAAAAACTTAGACTTAACGGATATATAAATCATAACGGTACCTACACAAGTAGTTGGCTAGCGATTATTATCCTATTGCAACTCACAATTGTGCAAATCTAATAATTCATACCATAAATGAAAACATAGATACCGTAAGAGACAAAATAAAAGCAAACGATTAAATTACCAATAAAACACCGTTCAATTAAAATAAAAAACATTTCAATTTATAAAAATATAATTAATCGTTATTTGCAATCACACATCTTAATTGAGAAATACAGTATGAATAAAATCTCTTTGCTTTATATGGCCGTTTGTATCGGATTAGTTGGATGCGGTTCAGGAGGAAGCGACAACGATCCAGCAAAAGATATACATCCCACCATTTCAAATCCGGAACAAGTCAACGCAATGACGGTGGACAAAGGTCATTTCTATTGTTCTGTAAACCAACAAAAACTGGAACACGGAGGGACATCTGCAACTATGTCCTACCTGATTGAAAAGAAAAGAAATTCTACGGTTGTCGACGATTATGAATGTACCGAATACGGTTTAAAGAAAGGTGAGTCAATTATCGTCACTAAAAGTGCAATTGAAAACTTTTCATACTCAAAACATTATAAAAGCACGAAGAAGAATGACATTAATGGGTTTAAAATCATCTACCCTACAGGGCTTACGACTCCGATTAATAAAGATTATGAAAAAATTACGATCACGTATAATACGGAGAGACCTGACGTTAACATTAAGATAATTCAATATTTTGACGAAAAGTCTAAATTATATACCATCAAAAAATATGAAAGCCACGTTAACGACAACTCACCAATAGGTTTAGTTGAGAAAGAGGAATTCGATAAATATTCCGATTTTGAAAAGAAACTGGAATTAAATAGTGCTTTTTTAAATTCAACTGAAGTGAGTGATTTATTCTACAACTTACTAAGTATGATAAAATAATAACTAAAAATCAAAAACTTAAAAAGTACGATTATGCTCAAGTAGCTTCGATATGCCTGACTCGAAAGAGTACGTTGTTTTACGAAACAAATTACGATTTGAATGAAGTACATCTAAGTTACTTGGGTATAAACGGCGATGTATTGTTAATCAGCTTTCAAAAGAGAGTGACGTTTGCGATTAACTACTTTGGTCTTAACGAAGCTCAATTTGATGCTTTTCAGACCAAATTCGCAAATCATCAAGAATCTTAAGTGCGGTACGGCCGAACTCTGTTAGTTCATAGCTGACTGCAATTGGGCGGTCGCTGATCACTTTGCGCACCACCATACCTTCCGCTTCTAACTCTTTCAGGCGTTGGTCGATCATCTTTTTACTTGCACCGCCTAGCATGCGTGCTAAGTCATTGAAACGAACTGGGCCGTCTTTCAAATGATAAATCAGAGAACCTTTCCATTTACCACCAATTAGACGCATCCCTTTCTCGATAGCACATGGCTCCGCACATACGTTCGCCACTGACTTACGACCTTTGCTATCTACACTGATTCTGCTTTCCACAATACACCTCAAGATACGCACCTAATCTAGGTAACGAAAAGTAAGCTAGATACATTTAGTGCTTTAGAGTAATAAAAACGTCACCTCGCCGCAAACAAATAAAAATGGACCGCATGTAGCAGTCCATCTCAATTCATCATTCAGTTCGCACTATCTTTCTAAAAGGATTAGAAGTTTTCGTTAATGTGAGCTTCGAAACGAACAAAATCGTTTTCGATATCTGCGTTCTTCATCACGTCGTAACAAGCGAATGTAGGCAGTGCTGACATACCAAAGAAGCGGAAGTTAGCGTGCATGTGGAACATCAAATCGTCCACGCCTTTACCTTGGAATAGGTATTCGCTCTCATCATCAAACGATTCTTCTGGCGCGTTGAATGTCAGTGACAGCATGTATTTGCTGTTGGTTTGAGTGCCGCCTGTACCATAGTTTTTCTTTGGTTCTTCTGCGCTACGGCCATCGAATGCACATAGTGCGCCGCCCATACCCGCAGTAAACACGTCGTCCATGTATTTTTTGAATGACCAAGGCACAGACATCCAGTTGATTGGGCTTTGGATGATCACGCGATCAGCCCACTCAAAGTGTGCGAGTTGCTCATCTACGTTGATCTCATCTTGCATTGTCACAACGCGAACCTCATGGCCTTTTGCTTGCAGAAGCGTCTGTGCTTTGTCGACAAGAGAAGCATTTAGACGACCTTCTGAATATGGTGATGGTTCGTGTGCATTGATGATCAGTACGTTGCTCATGGGATTACCTTTAAATAAGTTCACAAGATGACGCAGTAACCATTGTGCGTCGGATGTGGTTTATTATGGTAACCTAGAAATATAGTGCAATTAGTTAACTTTTAGTAACCTACTTAATTTTTTATTATATCACTGTTTTTAAAACATATATTTTTTCAATTTTTTATTCATCGTTATTTTACGATTAATTTTTTCATCGAGTTGTTGCATCTTCCACAGAGCAGGCGTACACTTTATCGTAATTCGACGATTAACTATTAAGGCCAGCGAATGAGTGATAAGTGCAAGGACACGTGCGAAGTTGTTTTTCAGACAACACAACAACAGCTCGAGAAAGAACAAACTCTAGCCGCACAAGCAAAAGCTTTGTCACACCCAGCACGTTTACGCATTCTGCATATCCTGCACACGCTTGATACAATGGGCGGTTGTTTGAACAGTGATTTGGTTTCTGAACTGGGTCTTGCGCAATCTACTGTTTCCGAGCACTTACGTATTCTAAAGCAAGCTGGCTTTATCAGCGCCGAGCCAAACCCACCTAAGGTGTGTTACCGCATTCAACGCGACGCGTTTGATCAGTTCAATCTAGGATTTTCCAAGTTATTTGATTAATGCCCTTTGCACGCTGTTCAGGCGTGCAGAGATAAACTATACCTTTAAATATCGCCTTTCGACGATAAACGAATAAGAGAACACTATGACTACTCAAGTTTTAAATAGTGCCAGCGACAAAATGAGCTTCTTGGACCGTTACCTAACGGTGTGGATTTTTGTGGCAATGGCAATCGGTGTAGGTATTGGCGCAGCATTCCCTCAAGTTGCTGAGTGGAACGAGTCAATGTCAGTTGGTAGCACAAACGTACCGCTAGCGATTGGTTTGATTTTGATGATGTACCCGCCACTCGCAAAGGTGAACTACAACTTGCTAGGCACAGTGACGAAAGACAAAAAAGCGATCACGCTGTCTTTGGTCATGAACTGGATTGTCGGCCCTATTTTGATGTTCATCCTTGCATTGACTTTCCTAGGTGATCATCCGGGTTATATGGTTGGTATCATTCTGATCGGTCTTGCTCGTTGTATTGCGATGGTATTGGTATGGAACGATATCGGTGGCGGTAACAAAGAATACGGCGCAGCCCTAGTTGCACTAAACAGCGCTTTCCAAATCGTGACTTACAGTGTGATGGCATGGTTGTTCATCACAGTGTTGCCACCAGTCTTTGGCTACGAAGGTTTCGTGGTTGATATCTCGATGATGGACATCGCGGAAAGTGTTCTGATTTACCTTGGTATCCCATTCCTAGCGGGATTCCTAAGCCGTAAATGGCTAGTCGCTGCGAAAGGTGAACAATGGTACAACGACGTGTTCATCCCACGCATTTCACCGATTACGCTTATCGCCCTGCTTGCAACCATCGTACTGATGTTCAGCTTGAAAGGTGAAATGATTCTTGAACTGCCAATGGATGTATTCCGTGTAGCAATTCCACTGGCTATCTACTTTGTGTTGATGTTCTTTGTCAGCTTCTTCGTCGGTAAGAAAATGGGCATCGACTACGACAAAAACGCGTCGATTGCTTTCACGGCAACAGGCAACAACTTTGAATTGGCTATTGCGGTTTCTATCGCGGTGTTTGGCCTAAACTCAGACCAAGCTTTTGCTGGTGTCATTGGCCCGCTGATCGAAGTGCCTGTGTTGATTGCTTTGGTGAATGTAGCATTGCGAATGAAGGCCAAATATTATGACTAACCTAAAAAGCACAAAAAATACAAAAGCGGTAAAACATTAACTCACTACCGTTTTAATATACTCGCTGGGCGTTAGGCCGAACTTACTTTTAAAGCGTTGGCTAAAACGCCCCTCTGACTGATAACCACACAACTGTGCGAGCAGCGCAACGTTATACGAGCCATTTTGCATCAAGTAAAGTGCGTGATTTAAGCGCACTTCTGCCAATACTTCACGATACTGGGTACCTTCTTGTTTCAGTTTTCGTATCAATGTTGCTCGGCTCATAGCAAAGTGCCCCGCGACCATATCTAATGGATGCTCCTCCCCTGGAGAGCGCGATAAGTAACGACTAAGTTTCTGACTAAAAGAGATATGTGAACTCGAGAACAACCGATGCAATAACCCTCTCTCAGCTAGCTGCTGATATAGGCCCATAATCCAATAGCGTTGTGTCGCTTCACTTAAGCTTTCCCGCTCAAACGAAAACAAAGCATTTAACGTCGCTTGCAATGCTTTATCTGTCTCAACAACGGGTACATAGTTTCCTAATGCGTTGCTCATGCTTAGCTCCAACATTTCATCGCTAGGCACACAGTGAAAACTGAACATTCGAGAAAGAAATCGCCCTTGTAGAGGAAGATTTTCAAAATTTAGGGATGCATTTGCTTCACAAAGCATGATATTTGGATGATGGATGTCGAGTACTCCATCTTTCCAGAAAAGATGTTTACTCCCCTTAACAATCTGAATAAGGCTTGGGGAGTGAATCCTGACATTACGAAGCTTCTGCTGCTGCTCCGCACGAAACAGCGTAACCTGATATTGGTGACCCATTCTCTCCCCTTATATTCAATTATCGCGTGTAAGTCGTGGCTAATGTCGCTTTACCCAAAGCAACACTATTCAAAGTAAACCCTCCAATGGCTGGTGGCGTGTTTTCATCCAAATTCAGTTCTTCAGTTGGCAATGCCCACACCGTAAACTGGTAACGATGCATCCCATCATTCTTTGGAGGACACGCGCCGCCGAACCCCGTTGTGCCGTAGTCAATACGAGATTCTTTGCCGCCTAACTTGTTCATATCAATGCCTCGAGGCAGCTCGCTAACGGTGGATGGAATATTAAACGCTATCCAATGCCAAAAACCACTGCCTGTTGGCGCGTCGGGGTCATACATGGTGATCGCAAAACTTTTTGTGCCCTTTGGAGCTTCTTTCCACATCAATTGTGGTGATTGATTCCCGCCATCACATCCCCAACCAGAGTATTCAAATGTCTTCGCCATCGGGTGGCCTTCTTGAATATCTCTACTCACGAGTTCAAATGCATGGGCAGAACCGACCGCAAAAACACTCAATGCCAAAACTGATTTGTAGATCGCTTTCATGTTTTTCTTCCTTTCAATGAATTCAACACTAGTGTAAGTACCCAGCAGTCCGAATCCTTGTCAGTAAGTATCAAAAAACACAAAACAATCTATAATTTTGACACTTTAAGATTCTAACACAAATTTCTTACTCTCTTAATTGCACTTGGTTTATGCTAATTAATCGCTCACGGAACAAGGAAGGAAAATGGAATTGGATATCTACGTGGTGGACGCCTTCACCGATACGCAATTCAAAGGCAACTCAGCAGCGGTCGTACCGTTAGAGGAATGGCTAGCCCCAGAGTTGATGCAAAATATCGCGACAGAAAACAACTTATCAGAGACGGCTTTCCTAAAGTCCATTGGCGCAAACCAATATGAGATTCGTTGGTTCTCTCCGATTACTGAAATCGATTTCTGTGGACACGCGACACTGGCCTCGTCGTTAGTTCTGTTTGATGAGTTTGGCATTAATGGCACGATTGAATTTCATACTCTGGAAGTAGGAACCCTCACCGTAGAGAAGAATGCGCAAGGTAAGATCGAGATGACGTTCCCTGCTCGTCCTCCAAAAGCCGTTTCTGATATTCCCTCGGCATTGATTGAAGGCCTAAGTTGCGATGTGGAACGCGTACTGCTTAGCCCTCAAGCGTATTTCGTGGTGGTCGGCAACCAGCAGGAGGTACTTGAGGTTCAATACCGTTCAGAGCACCTCAAGACACTCGCTCCTTACGATGTGGTCGTTACCGCGAAAGGCGATCAACAAGACTTTGTATCTCGTTACTTTTGGCCTGCAAATGGTGGTGACGAAGACCCCGTAACTGGCTCGATTCACGCTGGGTTAGCACCGTTCTGGGCAGAAGCGTTAGGCAAAACATCACTGGTCGCTTACCAAGCTTCTCAGCGCGGAGGCATTTTGCACTGTGAAGTTACTGGCGAACAAGTAAGAGTATCTGGCGACGGCGTGCTCTACATGAAAGGCAAGATTTTTGTTTAAATGATATTCATGTAATCAACTTAAAAGAGCCAAGTAAAGCACGGCTTTCGCAGGATCAAGCCAGCTTCAATAATTAATCAATTGATGAATATTGAAGGAATTAACTTCCTAGCCGGACAAAACTGACTCACGTTACACTGAATGCAGTCCCACACTCTTCTATAGCTTGATACGAGTTCGAGCTCACCTTCTTAGAGGAAGCATCGCATGATGAAGCGAATCATTCTTGGCACCCTAGCCCTGACTCTTTTAACTGCCTGCTCCAAAGATGATGGACAGCAAGCCCTTGGCACACTAGAACGTGACCGCGTAACCTTTACTGCTACCTCTAGCGAGATAATTCGTGCCCTACCCATCAAGGAAGGCAGCCAAGTCACCGAAGGAGAAGTGCTGGTTCAGCTCGATACAAAGAACCAAGAAGCCGTTTTAGCTCACGCCGTAGCCGAACAAGCCAAGGCTGACGCTTATCTTTTGAAATTGACCAATGGTGAGCGACCAGAAGACATCGCCGCAGCGCAAGCTCGTGTTGCCAGAGCGGAAGCTCAATTGGTTGAAGCGCAAAAGAACTACCAACGTAAAGCGGAATTAGTTCGTAAAAAGCTCATCAGCCAATCAGAAAAAGACACCGCTTTAGCAGCCAGAGATTCTGCCCGTGCAGAGCTAGACTCCTCACAAGAAGAGTTCAGCAAACTGACCGCTGGCTCTCGTCCTGAAGATATTGAACAAGCGAAAGCCGCACTCATGGCAGCAAAAGCCGATGTGGCACTGCAAGAACAGAAACTAGCAGAACTCACCATCACGGCCACGCGAGATGGCTTGTTAGATAACCTACCGTTTAACCTTGGCGAACGCGTTCCAGTGAATGGTGTGGTTGCTGTAATCCAAGCCAGTCGCGTCCCATACGCTCGCGTTTATGTTCCTGCCACCTACCGAGTCGATTTTGTGCCGGGTAAGACGGTTAACGTGCATGTAGATGGCGTTGAGCAACCATATAGCGGCACTGTTCGTTGGGTTGCGACTGAGCCTTCATTCACACCTTATTTCGCGCTTACCGAGGAAGAACGCTCGCGTTTGATGTACCTAGCAGAAGTCGACCTACAAGACTCCGCACAATCCTTGCCTTCAGGTATTCCAGCGCAAGTAGATTTGGTGGAGTAAGCCGATGACCGAATACGCGATTCAAGCTGAAAATGTAGTGAAAAAGTTTGGTGACTTCACCGCCATCAACAACATCACGCTTAATGTGCCCAAAGGCAGTATTTATGGTTTTCTTGGCCCTAACGGTTGCGGTAAATCGACAACCATTCGTGTGTTGACTGGCTTGCTTAGCCCAAGCGAGGGCAATGTCGATGTACTCGGGCTAGAGATCCCAAAACAATCGGAGCTTCTGCGCCTCAAGATTGGCTACATGACACAAAAGTTCTCCCTCTATGATGATCTGACGGTTCAAGAGAACCTTGAGTTTATTGGACAAATCTTTGGAATGGAAACCAAAGCTCTAAAAGCTCGCATCGAAGAACAATTATCAACCTACGGTCTCGACCAACTGCGCAAACAGCGCGTCGGTGGAATGAGTGGAGGTCAGAAGCAGCGCTTGTCTCTCGCGGCAGCGACCATGCACAAACCAGAACTGTTGTTTCTCGATGAGCCCACATCTGCGGTTGACCCAGAAAACCGACGCGATTTCTGGGAGCAGTTGTTTGATCTCTCTGACCAAGGCACGACGATTTTGGTCACAACGCACTACATGGATGAAGCAGAGCGCTGCCATCGTCTGGCGATTATGGAAGCGGGGGAAATCCGCGCCGATGGTGAGCCAGAAGAACTCATGGCGCAAATGGGCGTTAACATCGTCGAAGTCAAAGCGGATAACTTACGCGAGCTAAAAGAGAAAGTCATTCGACGCGAAGAAGTCCGTTCTGCCGCACAGCTAGGAATCCGCTTACGCATTTTGATCCACCAGCACATCGAACAACCGATCGAATGGTTAACCCAAACCTTTCCTGAGCTTGATGGCTGCGAGATGAACATTGCTCGTCCTAGCTTGGAAGATGTGTTTGTCAGTGTTACGGGAGAAGGTCGCCAATGATGAAATCTATTGCCCGTATGAAAGCGGTAATGATCAAAGAGATCCGTCAGCTTTCACGCGACCGCATTACCTTTGGCATGGTCGTGATGATCCCGTTGATTCAGCTCCTGCTGTTCGGCTTTGCCATTAATACCGATATTCGCAACATTCCCGTTGGCGTCGTCGATCAAAGTGGCAGTACTGCTGGGCGTGTGATCACCGAGTCCGTCAAAGTCACGCAAGTGGTCGATGTGGTCGAAACCTTCGCTACCGCATCAGAAGCCGAGCAAGCCATTCAAGACGGCTTGGTACGAGCGGCTTTAATTCTGCCTAGCGACTTAACCCAACGTATGGTGCAAGGCAGAGAGCTTGGGCAGTGGATTGTGGATGGTTCAGACACCATGATCAGTTCTGCGATTCTCTCACTGCAAACCATGCCGTTAACGGATTTTGATTTTGAGATACGCCCTGCTCCAACCAAAACCTTTGAAGTTGCGCTGTATTACAACCCGAGTCGGCGCTCGGCGGTGAACATTGTCCCCGGTCTATTGGGCGTGATTCTGACTATGACGATGATCTTGTTCACCAGTGCGGCCATTGTTCGGGAACGGGAACGAGGCAATTTGGAGTTATTGATTACTACGCCAATCCACTCCATCGAACTCATGGTGGCGAAGATCATTCCCTACATCTTTGTTGGTCTGATACAAGTGTTTATCATTTTAGGCTTGGGGCACTGGATATTTGGTGTGCCGATAAACGGCGCCATTAGTCAGATACTGTTTGGCACGCTGCTGTTTATCGCCGCGAGTTTAACCTTAGGTTTGGTGATATCCACCATTGCGACGACACAGCTTCAGGCCATGCAGATGACGGTGTTTATTCTTTTGCCGTCGATTCTTCTGTCCGGATTTATGTTCCCTTATGAAGGAATGCCCGTCGCCGCACAATGGATATCAGAAGCCCTACCAGCCACTCACTTTATGCGCATTATTCGTGGTGTTGTGCTGCGTGGTGCAGACCTAATGGAGCTATGGCGAGATACAGTTTGGTTACTTGGATTCACCGTTATCGGCCTTATTGTCGCTTCATTTCGCTTCAAAAAATCACTCGACTAATTCCACGATATTACGTTCATTCCTTAAAAACAAAAATAGCCCCAACGAAGGGCTATTTTTTGTTTCTGTATTCATACACTGCGCTATCGAGCTCAACTCTCAGACAATATTAATAGTACTCACCGTAGGAACAATCTCGTAAATCGGAAATATTGTAGTTTTTCAAAGAGTTTATTTTAAAGTTGAACACTACCTGTTTACAGACAACGCCTTCGCGATCCGTGTACGTGATAATACCTTCACTGTACGCACGCTGACCATCAGAGGATGTCACGTCAGCAACAAGTTCCAAATGGCCCTTGTGCGCGTCTACGCGATTCATCATCTCAAACACATCGACCCACTCTTCGCGATTTGCCATTTGTATTAGCATGGACTTCGCCTGTGTTTCCAACTGCTGGGGGTATACATAATAACGGTTGTAACCAAAGTATGCGCACATAAGTAATAAAACGAGTGCAAATGAGGTTGTTCTTGTCATACAAGCTTCCTCTTGTTGTTATAAAAATCTTGCTTCGTTAATTCAGTATAGGAAGCGAGCAAAGTTTAGGTTATAGAACTTGCCCAAATAACAGAGGACAGTCAGAGACAGTCAATTCTATGACAAGCTCAACAACAAACTTTATTGCACTCTCATCATGGGCTTGAACAAAAATACGCCACAGAGACAGCAAGAAGTAAGAAGTAAGAAGTAAGAAAGGAAAACTAACCGGAGCGCGGTGATAACAGAAAAGTAAAAGGAGTTGGAAGAAAAAGACAATCCGAGTGAATGTAGTGAGAGCGGAAATCAAGATTAGATTATCCGCCCATCAACTAGGCTCAAATTGTCAGTGACCACAACAATGTGACTCACCGAATTTAAACGTGTTGGTAACTATCTTCGAGAGACTCTGTCTGCGTTGTTTTTTCGCTCACTTCCACTTTAACCGCAGCGACCTTGAACTCAGGGATCTTCGCATGCGGGTCCGTCGCCGTTGTCGTTAAACGGTTGACTGGCGATTCAACAAAGTGAAATGGAATGAACACCACACCTTTTTGAATCCGCTTAGTCACAAAGGCATCAATCTCAATGCTGCCGCGACGTGTAGACACCGTCAGACGCTGACCATTACTGATGCCAAGCGCTTCTGCGTCTTCCACGCTCACCATCGCACGTGGACCAGCCAGGTTATCCAACCCTTTGGTTTTGCGCGTCATAGTGCCGGTATGGAACTGCTCAAGCACACGACCAGTCGTTAACACAAGCGGATACTCCTCATCTGGCAGTTCAGCCGCATAACGGAACGGTACGCCCACCATTTGCCCTTTACCACGAGTAAACTGGGTTTGGTGCATGATGCGAGTACCTGCCGGGTTGTTCTTGTTGCTCGGCCATTGCACACCGTTTGGCGTAATGGCATCCCAACGAAGACCCGCGTATTGAGGTGTCACTCGTGTGATTTCATTGGTGATATCAGACACGCAGTGGTAATCCCAATCACTGCCCATGGCATTGGCAATTTCTTGAATAATCCACCAATCTTCTTTCGCTTCACCCGGTGCCGTTACGACCGGATTCACACGCTGAACACGACGCTCCGTATTGGTGAAGTGACCCGCTTTCTCTGCAAACGAGCAAGAAGGTAGAACCACATCCGCGTATTGTGCAGTCTCCGTTAGGAAGATGTCTTGAACCACCAAGAAGTCGAGCGTTTCTAAACCTTCAATCACATGCGCTTGGTTCGGGTCACTCAACACTGGGTTCTCACCCATGATGTACATACCACGAACGTCACGATGGCAAGCCGCATCAATGATTTCTGTCAGGGTTAGACCTTGCTCAGAAGGCAGATTTGGTGCGTTCCATTCAATCGCAAACTTCTGACGCACAATTGGGTTGTATACCTTTTGATAGCCCGGGAAGCTGTTTGGCAAAGCGCCCATATCACACGCGCCTTGCACGTTAGATTGACCACGTAGCGGGTTAATACCACCACCTTCAATACCGATGTTGCCACACAGCAATTGCAGGTTAGCGATAGAACGCACGTTGTCATGACCTGTCGTGTGCTGAGTGATACCCATCGAGTAGTAAACAGCCGTACGATCTGCCGTACCGATCATGCGCGCCATTGCTTGAATGTCTTCAGCTTTAACGCCCGTAACCAACTCCACTTTATCGAGGTTGTAAGCTGGTGACATTACTTCTTGCAACAAGGTATCAAAGCCATCGACACGTTCTTCGATGTACTCTTGATCGTACCAACCGTTCTTGATGATCTGCTGCATGACGCCATTTAGGAGCATCACATCCGTACCCGGACGGTGCGCCATATACAGCTCAGCATGCTCTGCCATATCAACACGTTTCGGGTCAGCCACAATCAAGCGAGCACCGTGGTGACGAATTGCTTGTTTGATATGTGAAGCGATAATCGGGTGCGCCGATGTGGTATCCGAACCAATAATGAAGATCACATCCGAGTGCTTAATGCTAGGAATGTCGTTGGTCATTGCACCACTACCCAGTGACGCCTCAAGACCGGTTACACTCGATGCGTGACACAAACGCGCACAGTGGTCGACATTGTTAGTGCCCAGTTCACGACGGACAAATTTTTGGAATGCGTAGTTGTCTTCGTTAGTGGTTTTCGCTGAAGAGAAACCCGCCAATGCGTTGCTGCCAAAATCTTGCTTGATGCCAGAGAACTTGTTCGCAATCAGTTGAATCGCCTCTTCCCAACTTGCAGGCTGCAACCAACCGTCTTTACGAATCAATGGCGTGGTAAGACGCTCTTCACTGCCGATGAAGTCAAAACCAAAGCGCCCTTTCACACACAGCATGCCTTGGTTAACCGGCGAGTCACCGCCTTTCACGTAACGAATCGTATTGGTTGCTTCGTCCACGAACATAGTCAACTTACAACCCACACCACAGTATGTACAAATGGTGTCGACCGCTTTCAGATCTTCAGTACGACCTTGCGAACGGTCACGACTATCAACCATCGCGCCCGTTGGACACACTTGAACACACGCACCACATTGCACGCAGTTCGAATCGCCCATTAGGGTTAAGCCATTCTTGTTACTTCCAAAGTGTGGACGATCGTCAGGACGTAATGCAGGGCGACCTTGTTTGTCGCACACAAAGTTCAGTACACCGTGCACGGCTTTGTCGCGGCACGCTTGGATGCACTGACCACAACTAATACAGCGGTTGGCATCAAACTCAATAAACTCAGAACTGCGGTCAACTTCGTACTTATGACGCAAGTCTTTCGCACGAAGATCTAACCAATCTTGGTGTGATTTAATCTGCAAGGAGAAGTCAAAGCTTTGCTCAGCTTCATATTCGGTGGAGTAATCACGCAGCGCACAATCAGTATTTGCCTGACAGCCACATTCTAGACAGCGCGCAGCTTCCTTCATTGCTTCTTCGTTATCAAAGCCCAACTCCACTTCAGCGAAGCTTTGCTCGCGTTGTGCTGGAGTCAGTTCAGGCATGATAGATCGAGCGACTTTCTGGATGTTCTCGAAGTGAAGCGGATCAACTTGAGAGAGTTTCTTCTCTTTGCGCGAGTTGAACGCTGCCTTTGGCATATCGGCCATATCGCCATTCAAAAACAGGTCAATGGCTTTTGCCGCAACGCGACCATCACCCACGGCTTCAACTGCCGTTGCTGGACCACGGCGGAAATCACCGATACTGAAGATGTTACCCGTGCCGGTGTGCATGGTCTTTTCATCGGCATCAGAGGTGTTCCAGCGCGTAAGCGGAATCGACAAATCTTCGCCTTCGAGGAAGCTCAGATCTGGCTTTTGCGATACTGCCGCAATCACGGTGTCGAACTCTTCGGTAAAGAACTCGCCGGTTGGTTTTGGGCTTCGACGACCAGATGCGTCCGGCTCACCCAACGCCATGCGCTCTAGACGAATCGCATTCACGCGTCCGGTTTCATCGGCAAGGTTTTCTGCAGGGTTGGTCAAGAAGTGGAATTTCACCCCTTCGTGTTCCGCTTCGACAATCTCGTAGTCTTCTGCCGGCATTTCGTCACGTGTACGACGATAAATCAACGTGGTGTCTGCACCAGCACGACGCGCAGTACGAGCACAGTCAATTGCTGTGTTACCACCACCGATCACCGCGACTTTATGACCCGTTACATAGTTTTGCTCAGTAACGTAATCTTTAAGGTAATCAACGCCTAAGTAGCAACCTTCAAGGTCGCTGCCTGTGTAATGCATTTCAACCGCTTGAGACGCGCCAACAGCCAAACACACTGCGTCGTATTCTTCACTCAATTGAGAAAGCGTGAAATCCACACCCAGCTTTTGATTGGTGTGAACTTGCATGCCATTGCGGCACATCAGTTCGATTTCTTTATCGAGAATGTCTTTTGGTAAACGGTATTCTGGAATGCCATAACGCAACCAACCGCCCGCTTTTGGCATGGATTCAAAAACCGTAACGTCGTAGCCTTCGTTCGATAGGTAGTAGCCAGCTGTCAGACCACCAGGACCACTGCCGACGACGGCAATGTTCAAACCTTTGCTTGGTTTCTTTTCTGGTACGTAGGCTTCATGCTCAGACAAATCCGCATCCGCGGCATGACGTTTAAGCTGACGAATTGCAATAGGCTCATCGACTAACGAACGGCGACATTCGCTCTCACAAAATGCCGGGCATACGCGGCCAATCGATAACGGCATAGGCAACGTACGCTTAATCACTTCAATCGCTTTTTGATGATCGTTCTGTGCGATGTGATATAGGTACGACTGGATATCCACGCCCGCTGGACATGCTGTTTTACATGGCGCTTCACAATCGGCGTAATGATCCGTCATGATACGGTTAAGTGCTTTTCTGCGGTGCTCGCTTAATTGTTCTGATTGCGTGACCACATTAAGGCCGCGGTAAACTTCAAGTTCACACGCACGCTTAGTACCGCCGCTTTCGACTTCAACCACACACAAGTCACACGGTACTTTTTCATTACTTTTGTTCATTCCGCACAGCGATGGGATCTCGACCCCACACACTTTTGCTGCTTCTAAAAGGGTTAGACCCTCTTCTACAATTCTATATTTTCCATCGATGACAATTTCTATCATGCAACCCCCGCAGCAAAGCAAATCCAAATCTGCACAAGTAAAACCATGCATTTTATAAGGATAATCATTTGTAAGACAAGTTAGTGTGATGTAAAACTTATAAACCACATTTTTCACGTGTCATAAAAAGCGAGAGCTTCTTTCGCTAACTTTCAACACTCGGTGTTTAACAAACGTTTAAGTGCGAAAACAGAAGGGTTGGACTATTTTGATAATAAGAGTAATAAATGATTGACCTTACCCTTAGGTTAACCTTTAGAATCGAAGGGTTTTCATCATTTTCATCAAACACATGGGAAAGGGTATGCACTTAAAATCGCTGCATACAATCTGGTTAACTCTCTTCACGACGCTAGTGCTATTGGTATCTAGTGTGGCGAACAGTGAGCCGTTGATGAATATTCAAATGATGTCTATTGGCATGGCTCACCATCCTTCTATGATGAGTGACAGCGAACACTGCGGTATGCCTGGCATGATGGACGTCTCCATGACAGACGCTTCTATGTCCGAAGATGGCGATGCAAGAGAAACCAGCATGAACTGTGGTGGAGGCTCCGGCATGGTTCATACCTGCTGTACTGCCGCGTGTACGATAGTTTTCGTCCCCCTACCGAATCCTATCAATAGCCCAATGCCCGTCGTCTATCGCGCAACTATTACTCCTGAAGTTGCTTCCCCAGTCGTACACGTCAGCCGCGACCTATACCGACCTCCTATAGCCTAAATCCGTCCTAGCATTCGACCCTGCGCGTGTATCGCAGGTTGTTTTAATGCGCCTGAGCGATGAGGTAACAAGGCTTTACTGTTCCCGCAATAAAATCCGCACCTCCATCGATCCGGCGAACACTGGATTTAGATTATGGATATCAAACCATACCGCTTAGCTGCACCTATTTTTATGGTGGCTCTGGTCGCTGCGCCAACCTTGGTTAACGCCGCTGGTAAAGAGACACACGCAGCGCAAAATTCCGCATCAAGTGAGCGAGCTTCAACGACCAAGCTTGCCCAACTGATCAACGTCGCTTTGAGTAACGATGGCAATCGTAAGCAATACTCTGCGCAATCTGCTGCCATGCGTGAAACGGGCGTCGCGAGCGCGACCTTGATGGACCCAAAACTGAAAGTGGGTTTTGGTGGCTTGCCTGTCGACAGCTTCAAATTCGATGAAGACCCAATGACCAATATCTCCGTTGGTTTAATGCAACAATTTGAGCGTGGGTCGACGCTTGATTTACAGCAGAAGAAAGCCAATCAACAAGCTGACGGCCTTGGGCTTCAAGTGCATGCTCGTGAGCTTGAGGTAGCCAACAGCATGACTCAACTTTGGTTAGAGCTTGGTTACCAGCAACGCGCGGAGCAAATCATGCTTGAGAACCGCAAGTTGATGAAGGAGATGGAAAGCTTTATTCAAACCAACTATTCGATTGGTAAGAGTGAAGCGCAAGACCTACTCAACGCTCAATTACAAGTCAGCAAGTTGGATGAGAAACTGCAAGCCAATGCACAAATGCAACGTCGTCTTATCTCTCAACTCTCCGAATGGTTGGGTTCAGATTGGTTGGCGAATGAACAGGCTCTGCACGCGAGCAACCAACTTAATTGGGACACACTGAACGGCAAACTTGCTGCTAGTCAGGGTTCCACCAAGCATTATCAACAACTCAGCCAACACCCGATGGTTAAGATGGCCGACGTCAGCATCTCTGCCAATAAAACTCAGGTGGAAATTGCTGAGCAAGCCTACAACCCACAATTTGGCGTCGAAGTAATGTACGCCTACCGCCAAGCCGACAACATGATGGGTGAGCCAGCATCAGACTTGGTCAGCGCTTACCTAACCATGGACATTCCGTTGTTTACGGGTGACCGCCAAGATCGCAATCTTGCTGCCGCTCAATACCAAGTTGGCGCGGCACAATCACAAAAAGACACCTTACTAACGCAGATGAATGCCAAGGTGAACACTTTGCTGGTTGATCGCGGCAACTTAACCCAGCGTTTAGAACGTTATCAATCCACCTTATTGCCTCAAGCGAAAGCGCGCATTCAAGCCGTTGAGCGGGGTTATCAAAACAACACAGCGCAGTTTAACGATGTGATTTCTGCCACGACTGACGAGTTGGCTCTGCAATTAGAGCAACAACGTCTGCTGACCGATCTCAACATCGCAAACAGCAATTTAGCCACCCTACTCGGTGGTTTCGACTACCAAGTGGCTTCACCGGAAGCTCGCTCTATTTCGACATATTAATTTGTGATTCCCCAAGACAGTTGGGGCTGCAGCTAGGCGGCAAACGAGAGAATCCCATGAGCATAGATCTGCTATGTGATTTGGGTGAACGAGAGCAGGCAACAACGCTGTAGCGTCAAATGTGAAGGGGAAAATAAGGTAATACAATGAAAACATTAAAAATTGCAACCATCGCGCTGATTGTTGGTGGTGCTTTAGGGTTTGGTGCTAATCATTTTCTTACGGGTTCGGCTCACGACATGAGTGCGATGGGTGGCGAACCTACTGCAAGCTCTAATGATCCGCTTTACTGGGTTGCCCCAATGGATCCGAACTACAAACGCGACAAGCCGGGTAAATCCCCAATGGGCATGGATTTGATTCCGGTTTACGCAGAAGACCTATCCGGTGAACAAGACGCACCGGGTACAGTGACTATTGACCCTTCAGTAGAAAACAACCTCGGGGTTAAAACCGCAAACGCGACACTACAACAGCTATCACCACGCATCGAAACGGTTGGCTATATTGCCTTTGATGAAAGTCTGTTATGGCAAACCAACGTTCGTGTGGCGGGTTGGGTAGAAAAACTCTACATCAATGCCGTCGGTGAGAAAGTGAAGAAAGGCGATGTGCTTTTCACGCTCTACTCTCCTGAACTGGTTAAAGCACAAGAAGAATTGCTAAATGCGTACCGCACTGGCCGCAAAGGTCTTGTAAAAGGCGCGACCGAACGCTTGGTAACGCTTGGGGTTGACCGCGCTCAAATCAAATCCATTACTCGTAGCGGTAAAGCATCGCAAACCATTGAAATCAAAGCGCCTGCTGATGGCGTTATCGCGAGCTTAAACGTGCGTGAAGGTGGCTATTTATCCCCTGCTCAAGCGGTGATCAGTGCAGGTCCTTTGGACAATGTTTGGGTTGATGCAGAAGTCTTTGAGCGTCAAGCGCACTGGATGAAAGCGGGTTCTCAAGCCACGATGACCCTTGACGCGATTCCGGGCAATGAATGGCAAGGTGTTGTCGATTACGTGTACCCAATCCTTGATCCGAAAACACGTACGTTGCGTGTGCGCCTTAAATTCCCTAACCCAGATGGCGCATTGAAGCCAAACATGTTCGCCAATATTGCCTTGCAGCCTGTCACTGACGACGCAGTATTAACGATTCCTAAATCATCTGTTATCCGCTCTGGCGGTATGACTCGCGTTGTTCTGGCGGAAGGTGATGGCAAATACCGTTCTGCTCGAATTGAAGTTGGCCGCGAAGCTGGCGAACAAATCGAAGTATTACAAGGACTTAAAAAAGGCGACAAGATCGTTACTTCATCTCACTTCATGCTCGACTCTGAATCAAGCCAGTCGGCGGATCTGTCTCGCATCAATGGTGTAGAAGCAGCGGCGGAAACAGCATGGGCCAAAGGTGAGATCACAGACGTAATGAAAGATCACCGCATGCTGACCATCAACCACCAGCCTGTACCAGAATGGGATTGGCCGGGCATGGTAATGAACTTCACTTTTGCAGATGGCGTTGAGATGGGTGACTTGAAAAAAGGTCAGGCTATCGAATTTGAAATGCAAAAGACGGAGTCCGGTCAGTACCAAATCGTTGACTATAGGGCAGACAACAGCGTCATTGCAGCAGAAGTTTGGCTAACTGGTGACATCACGATGCTGATGGCTGATTTTGGCATGATCACCTTAAACCACCTACCGGTTGCAGAATGGAACTGGGATGCTGGCGAGATGAACTTCTCTGTGGGTGAAGATGTTGATCTATCGGGTTTTGAAGAAGGACAGAAAGTTCGATTTCTAGTTGAAAAACAAGGTTCTGACTACGTTCTTAAACAGCTAGTTCCTGCAACAGCAGCCGTCGAGGGTTAATTATGATCAATGCTATTATTCGTTGGTCACTGAGCAACCGATTCCTAGTGTTGGTCGCGACCTTAGCCCTTATATTAGGCGGACTTTACAGTGTAAAGAATACGCCTGTTGATGCGATTCCGGATCTTTCTGATGTGCAAGTGATCATCAAGACAAGCTATCCGGGGCAAGCTCCTCAAGTCGTCGAGGATCAAGTTACTTACCCGCTCACCACCGCCATGCTTGCCGTGCCGGGTGCTGAGACGGTTCGTGGCTACTCTTTCTTTGGTGACTCTTACGTTTATATCATTTTCAACGATGATACCGACATGTACTGGGCACGTTCACGCGTGTTGGAGTACTTAAGCCAAGTAGCACCCAAGCTGCCACCGAACGCAAAACCAACCCTAGGTCCTGATGCAACGGGCGTGGGCTGGGTTTACAGCTACGTATTACAAGACAAAACCGGCAAGCATGATTTGGCGGATCTTCGCAGCCTGCAAGACTGGTTCTTGAAGTACGAATTGCAAACCGTTGATGGCGTTTCTGAAGTCGCTACCGTGGGCGGTATGGTGAAGCAGTATCAAGTGCAGGTTGATCCTGCCAAGCTTCGTGCTTACAACCTCACTCTGCAACAAGTGAACATGGCAATCCAAAACGGTAACCAAGAGACCGGCGCGTCCGTTATCGAAGTGGCCGAAGCCGAACACATGGTTCGTACCACGGGTTACCTAACCAGCATTGAAGACATAAAATCACTGCCGCTAAAAGTCACCGAGAAAGGCACGCCGTTGCTATTAGGAGACATCGCAGACATTAACCTTGGTCCACAAATGCGACGAGGTATCTCAGAGTTGAATGGCGAAGGTGAAGCAGTGGGTGGCGTTATCGTAATGCGCTTTGGCGAGAACGCGAGTGAAGTGATTGCGAAAGTCAAAGACAAACTCGCCGACCTGCAACGCAGCCTACCAGAAGGCGTGGAAATTGTTGCAACCTACGACCGCTCTACCCTTATCGATTCAGCGGTAGAAAACCTATGGAAAAAGCTCGCAGAAGAGTTCATCGTCGTCGCGATTGTGTGTGCGTTGTTCCTGTTCCACATTCGTTCTTCGTTGGTTATCGCTCTGAGCCTACCGGTTGGTATTCTTAGTGCGTTTATCGTAATGCATTGGCAAGGCATCAACGCCAACATCATGTCTTTGGGTGGTATTGCGATTGCCATCGGTGCCATGGTGGATGGTGCAATCGTGATGATTGAAAACGTTCACAAGCACATTGAACGAACGCCACTGACCGACAAAAACCGCTGGCAAGTAATTGGCAAAGCCGCAGAAGAGGTCGGCGCACCGCTGTTCTTCTCGTTGCTGATCATCACTCTTAGCTTCGTACCGGTGTTCGCCTTAGAAGGCCAAGAAGGCAAAATGTTCTCGCCGCTTGCGTTCACTAAGACTTACGCCATGGCAGCGGCAGCAGGTTTGGCAATCACGCTCGTGCCTGTACTTATGGGCTACTTCATTCGCGGTAAGGTGTTACCGGAACACAAAAACCCTGTTAACCGCGGCTTGGTCGCGTTGTACCGCCCGTTGTTGAACACCAGCTTAAAATACCCTAAGACCATGATTGTTATCGCATTAGGTCTAATGGCATCGGCTTACTACCCAACCAGTAAACTGGGTAGCGAGTTCATCCCGCCGCTGGATGAAGGCGACTTGATGTACATGCCAACGACCTATCCGGGTATCTCAATTGGTAAGGCGCGTGAGCTTCTACAGCAAACCAACAAACTGATCAAAACCGTTCCAGAAGTGAAAACCGTATGGGGCAAAATTGGCCGAGCTGAGACCGCAACCGATCCAGCGCCACTCACCATGATTGAAACCGTGATTCAGTTGAAGCCACGCGATCAATGGCGTGAAGGGGTAACAACCGAGTCACTGCGCAAAGAGTTCGACAAGCTGGTTCAGTTCCCTGGTCTTACTAACGCTTGGGTAATGCCGATCAAAACGCGTATCGACATGTTGGCAACGGGTATCAAAACCCCCATCGGTATTAAGATCGCCGGACCTGATCTGAAAGTGATTGAGAAGATCGGTTCTCAGCTAGAGCCAATTCTTAATGGCGTACAAGGCACGGCATCGGTTTACGCAGAACGTGTAGCAGGTGGTCGTTATGTCACGATCGACATTAAACGTCGTGCCGCAGCGCGTTATGGCTTAAGCATCAAAGACGTTCAGCAAGTGATCTCCACTGCAGTGGGTGGCATGAATGTGGGTGAAACCATCGAAGGCTTGGAGCGTTACCCAATCAACGTTCGTTACCCACAAGACTACCGAGATTCAGTGGTTAAACTGCAAAACCTACCATTGGTGACACCAAATGGCGCTCGTATTGCGCTGGCTGACGTAGCGGACATTCGTTACGAAGATGGTCCTCCAATGATCAAGACAGAAAACGCACGTCCAAACGGCTGGGTATTTGTCGACATCGATGGTCGTGACCTTGGCTCTTACGTCGTGGAAGCGCAACAGGTTGTTGCTGATCAATTGGAACTTCCTGCGGGTTACTCGCTGGCTTGGTCTGGTCAATACGAATACATGGAGCGTGCGAAAGACCGCTTGAGTGTCGTGGTACCAATCACCATCGCTATCATTATGCTGCTGCTTTACTTCAGCTTCCGTCGTGTCGGTGAAGTGATGATCATCATGCTTACCCTACCCCTCGCTATGGTCGGTGGTTTGTGGCTCATGCATATCCTCAACTACAACTTCTCGATTGCCGTTGGGGTCGGCTTTATTGCCCTAGCAGGCGTCGCGGTTGAGATTGGGGTCATCATGCTCGTCTACCTCAACCAAGCATGGCACTACAAGAAGCTAGATGCGGAAGAGAGCCAACAGAAGCTTGAGGCGAAAGACCTAACCGATGCCATTCGTGAAGGTGCAGGCCTGCGTGTTCGCCCAGTAATGATGACGGTACTGACGGTCATTATTGGTCTGATTCCGATCATGTACGGCGAAGGTACAGGGTCAGAAGTGATGCAACGTATCGCTGCACCAATGATTGGCGGTATGGCATCGGCACTGCTGCTGACGCTGTTGGTGCTTCCAGCCATCTTCAAGCTGTGGAAACAACGTGAGTTGCGTCCTAGCAATGCGACTAATCACCAAGCTAGCACTCAAGCTAGTGATGTAAACAACAAGGCTTAATCCCTACCTTCCCCTCAATCAATTCGTTTGAGGGGAAGCAACCAAGTTATTAATGAATTAAAACAAGGATATAAAAATGAAAAAGACACTAATCACTCTTGCTCTAGCCCTAACAACAACGACTGCGTTTGCCCAAATGGATCATTCAAACATGGACCACGCGAACATGGATCATAGCAACATGAAGCATGAAAATATGGACCACGGCAGCATGAAGATGGACCACAGTAAAATGGACCATTCAAACATGATGGATATGCCGGGCATGTCGGCAGTAGGTATGCCAGCAAAAGGGGCAAAGCCAGACAAGGTGGTACACGTTATCTTGGGTGATGACATGAGCATCAAGTTCAAAAAAGACGTTAAGATTGAGCCAAACGATGTGGTGCAGTTTGTAGTCATGAACACAGGTAAGATCAACCACGAGTTTACGATTGGTTCGGCTAAAGAGCAGCTAGAACATCGCGAAATGATGAAGACAATGAGTGGTGATCATATGCACGACTCGGGCAACTCTGTGACGGTAGAACCGGGTAAAGCGAAGCAGCTGTTGTGGCATTTCCACGGAGACAACAAGGTTGAGTTCGCTTGTAACATCCCGGGCCATGCAGAATCGGGCATGGTTAAAAAGATTGAACTGTAAGTAATTATCCAAATAGACAAAGGAGCTGATGATTCAGCTCCTTTTATTTCTGGATCAAACTATTCGTTAGCTCATGATAAGAAATTCTGAGCCAGTGTCTCTCGCTAAGATATTTTTGTGACCGAATCACCGACGTAATATATAAGCCAAACTACAGGCCTTGATAGCAACACTCTTCTCCCCATATTGAGACCGTTTAAGCGTATTGCAAAGAATCCTACATAAAATAGACATAGATTTAACAGTGTTTAGAGTATTGGCTCGTTATAGTTTACGTGACATCGCTACCGTGCGAACTAAAACTAAAATTGAAGAACACGATCCATGAAAAAGTTATTTTTGTTGGCTGGGCTAATGGTTTGCTCAACCCTAAGTTACGCGTCCCAACTGAATGAGGACATTTCTCTCCTCGAGCAACAAACCTCAAGCAGAATTGGGGTGTCAGTTTGGGATACCCAAGCAGACGAGCGTTGGGATTACCGTGGCGATGAACGCTTCCCACTCATGAGCACATTCAAAACCCTAGCTTGTGCCAAAATGCTAAGTGATATGGACAGCGGTAAGCTAAGTAAAAATGCGACCGCAAAAGTCGATGAGCGCAGTATCGTTGTATGGTCTCCAGTGATGGATAAGCTCGCAGGCCAAAACACACGCATAGAGCACGCGTGTGAAGCCGCTATGTTAATGAGTGATAATACCGCAGCCAACTTAGTATTAAATGAAATTGGCGGCCCTAAGGCCGTAACAATGTTTCTGCGAACAATTGGAGATAAAGCAACGCGCCTAGACAGAATAGAACCTCGCTTGAACGAAGCCACACCAGGCGACAGCCGCGACACAACCACACCTAACGCCATACTAAACACTCTTCGAACTTTGGTCGAAGGCGAAACGTTGTCTTATGAGTCTCGTGTACAATTAAAAATCTGGATGCAGGACAACAAAGTTTCAGACTCGTTAATGCGTTCTGTATTACCAACAGGTTGGTCTATTGCAGACCGTTCTGGTGCGGGAGGTCATGGTTCGCGTGGCATTAACGCGATTATATGGAAGGAAAATCATCGACCTGTTTACATTAGTATTTATGTCACAGAAACCGAGCTCTCACTTCAAGCTAGGGACCAACTCGTTGCGCAGATAAGTCAGTTGATTTTACAAAAGTACAAAGACAATTAAGTCACCACTCACCTGACCCTATTTGTATCCTTTTCTAGCCCTTCTATTCCAGAAGGGCTCATTCTGTACTTCCATCTTAAAAACACCACTTATTGAGTAATGACTTACTTATAAATAGGTATAAGATTTACTTATTTAGGGTGAGTTAACGCCCACATTAAGCAACCAAATGCACACAAACGGCGATAATTAAACCATACTCTTACCAAGAAGCACATTTTCTACAAAATAGCTTCACGTAATTTATTGTTGGTATTTGCAACATTGCCAAGGAGATGTCTATTGAGACTTGAAAGAACTTTTAACCCTGATGACTTATCGATGCAAAACATGGAAAGTCCGATATGTATGCCGATAGGGTTTGTTCACTTTTTAGCTCAATCGGAAACACTACAGCAAGTACTTGATACGGTGGCAGAATGGATAAATCGTATATTTAATTCTGACCGTGCGAGTATCACACTTTATGAAAACAATGATCATTTAAAGGTCTACTCTTTCTCTGGTAGTAAAGCGATTCCCGCTGAATTTTTAGTGCCCATTCATCAAGCGTTTGTTGGCCGAGTGTTCAAAAAGCAACAACTGATGATCTGCGACGATGTTACGCAATCTGATGAGATCGATTGTGTGATGCTCGCATCCAATGGTATGGGTACGTGTATGGACGCGCCTTTAATGCACGGTAAAGTCTGCCTAGGAACGCTTAATGTTGCGCATCATCAAACGCACATTTACACAAACGAACAAGCGGCACAGCTTCAGTGCATCGCTAATTGGATTGCTTTGAACATTGCCCTTCATATACAGATTATGAAAATGGAGCACCTCGCCACGACGGATGATCTAACAGGTATTCCAAACCGCAGAGAGTTCATGCGACAAATCGAAAGCCGCCTAAATGAATACCGAACCCAGGGCATTGACTTCCATGTTGCTATTTTAGATCTCGACAATTTTAAAAGCCTCAATGACCGATTTGGTCATGACGCAGGCGATAAATCACTGATCCATGCAGTTAATACTATTAAAAGTCATCTACTTGATTGTGACTTACTTGCCAGAGTTGGTGGTGAAGAGTTTGCCATCGTATTAAGAAGTCGCTCATCACAGCAAGCTCTAGACACATTAGAAACGATTCGTAATGCACTAGAAACGACGACCGTTCAACATTCAGGTTGTGATATGAGCTTCACCGCGAGTATTGGGGTAACTCAAGTCTGTCGTCTCGACGACTCATTTGAACCACTTGTTAAACGCGCAGACTTAGCACTTTACAAGGCAAAGGAAACCGGAAGAAATCGCGTTGAGCTTCATATTGGTGAAGAAAGGTAGAAAAAATAAAAAAAGGTAGCGACTCATTGCGCTACCTTTTATCGATTCTAACCCGCTTAAAATAACTAGTACGAACTTTAAGCCAGTTAAAAATAAGAATGAGCAAATTTAATTATGCTTTCTTAAGATCTTTAGCTGGGTAAGTTAGTGTTTTTTCGCCTGCTTTTACATGTGTGTAAAAACCGCCACTGCTTAAACCTGTAACAACCATTTCGCCAAGATCGATACCTTTAGTCGCTACTACTACGTCACCGATTGAAAACATATTGAATACCTTGTTTGTTTAGATTAAGACACTAAGTCGTTGCGCGGTATTTAATACGATATTAGGCAAAGCACCTAATCGAGTTTTTTATCGTAAAGATTAATTTATATTTGTCGTGAACTCTAAGTTTCCACATTGAAAATCACAGGATATTTTCCAAAAAAAGATGCGCGATTCTTGTGAAATACGGTAATATTTTCTAGCATCAAGTGCGGAGGTATTCTCCGCCCTCATTGGAGAAAAATGATGAAGAAAGGCCTAAAAATGCGTGCATTAGAGCGTTCTGATTTGCGCTTTATTCATGAACTGAATAACAACCGAAATATCATGGCCTACTGGTTCGAAGAACCTTACGAGTCTTATGACGAGCTCGAAGAACTTTATCGAAAACATATACATGATGACGCTGAAAGACGTTTTGTCGTCGAAGATGAAGACGGCATCGTAATTGGCTTAGTTGAGCTGATCGAGATTAACTACATTCACCGCAGCGCGGAATTTCAGATAATCATCGCCCCAGAGCATCAAGGCCGAGGTTATGCGACAGAGATGATTAATCGTGCGTTAGATTACTCATTCTCAATTCTTAATCTACGTAAAATCTACTTATTAGTCGCAGTGGATAACGAAGTCGCTATTCACTTATACAAAAAGTGCGGCTTTATCGAAGAAGGTCACCTTGTAGAAGAATACTTTATTAACGGCGCTTACAGCGATGTTAAGCGCATGTATATATTAAAACACCAGTACCAGAAAAAGATCGAAGAAAACAACTCAATTCACTAGTTCATTCTATCAAAGTAAAAACGCAGCTGTTTGGGCTGCGTTTTTATTTATTCAAATTGATATTGATATGATAATACGATGCGCTTGTCTGCTTCATCCAAATAGGTGTTGTTGTCCATGACAAACGTCATTACGTTAAAAGAGTGGCGTTTGTTCACAAGGTAACCAAGGCCGATACCACCAAAGAAGCCTTTGTAGTTCTCTCCTTCACTGTTTTCTGAGCCGTAAGTGCCTGCAGCGAAGCTGATTAACGTCAGTTCTTTGGTAAACGATTTCAGCGCAAATGCACCAACGTAACCGCTGCTGCCTGAAGAGCTCATCATATTGAAGCCATTCTCTGCACTTGGAGTGCCCGTAAAGTTAGGCTCGCTACAGTGGCTACTTTCTGCACCGTCACAAACAGGAACATCACCAGTGTTGTACGTATAGCCTGCCATTGGGAAAATTTGGAAGCCTGCTGGCTCAATCCCGAAATAACTTAGCGGCATAAAGGTACCAACGCTGTAGTTGGTTTGATCCGCGCCGTTTACGTATTCATTTTTACCGAAGTTGAAGTTCACGATACCGACCGGAAACAACCACGAGCCACCAATACGCCACTCGCTCGCATCATCATTGATACGCAGGTTAATTTTGCGCGCTTGGTCAAGCGCAAGTGAGCCCGAGAATGAGATGTTTTGATCATCAAAATCGTAGTTGTTTGCGTAAGACGCGCCAAATTTCGTGATGACTTTTGTTGGGTCATCCGCCAACTTGTTTTTATTGTCTTTTACTCGATGCTCGGCACCATGAGCCAGCGTACTGACCAACAAAGTCGTACACACTAACGCTAGTTTGTTTTTCATTTTTTAGTCCTTTGAGATGTTGAATACCCGCACTTAGCTGCGCAGATATTTTTTGAATCATCACTCACTGGATGTGACAAAAGCGCCCTAACTACCTTAGATGGCGTGACAGCATCCAGTGCAGGTAGTTAGGGTAGAATGGCCTGTAAGGAAGGCGTTTTAGCGATTAGGAATGATTAGTTTTTCCAGTTGTGGCTCATGCTCATGAAGTACAGCGCAGGCTCATCAAAGCCAGCTTGTAAGCGTGGCGTTTCCGACGATTCCATCAAGATCGCTTCCAACGCGAAACCAATTGAGTTTTCTGAATCCAATTTGTAATCAATGCCTGTACCAATGCGGTACGCCTTGCCAGTAGGAACGGTAATGTCACCGTTTGATTGACTTTCATACATGCTGGTATCGAATGCAAAACCTGCATTCCACATCATTTTTTCATTCAGTTTGTACTGAGTACCTAATGCGATTTGGTAAGTGTCTTGTGTCTCTACGTTCAGCGTGGTTGTGTATTCGCTCCAGTCTTGCCAGTTCACGTTCCACATCACCGCTAGGTCATCATTCACTTCGTGGTAAGCACTGAAGATCAGTTGTTGTGGAGCAATGGAGTTACTCTTGTCGAATTCAAATTCGGCTTCAGAAGAGTAAGACAGACCAAGACGCGTGCCTGATGTTGCCTCATAAAGCACACCTACTCGGCCGTTGACCTGAGTATCTTGGTCTTCGTCATTGAAGTTCAAGACTCCCTTCGTTTCCACTTCATACATACCGTACTGAATACCAAGCGCCGCACCCACAGACCAGTGATCATTGATGCGGTAAGAAGCGGAAGGTTGAATGGTTAAGGCTTGCGTCGTTGCTGTAGGAATATCTAAATGATTATCCAAAAGACCTTCGTACTCGAGGCCAAGGCCGTAGTTGCCATACAGACCAATACCCAGCGTCCATTTGTCGTTTACTTGTTGGCTGTAAAATGCCGACGCCATAGGAACAAAACCAATCACGTTGCCCGCATCGCCAGTCATCGTGTCTAGTTGCGCGTCACCGTAAAGGCCAATCAGGTTACCAGAGAAAGATTTACCAGAAACATTCGCCAGACCAGCCGGGTTTGCTGCCATTACTGAGGCATCTTGCGCACGAGCCGCCATACCAGCGGATGCCAAACCAATATCCGATGCAGTTGTTTCGTAAAGGTATAACCCACCCGCTTGCGCAGCAGCACACGTCAGTAGAGAGCTCGCTACGACGATTTTTGAAAGATTTTTCATGCTAAAACCTATTATTGTTTGGGGAACCCACGCTGCGACGGTGGTTGTATATCAATGAAAGGCATTGGCCAATCGCACACAGCGTGGGGGTGTTGTGGAGTCAGTCAGTTGAAATCAGCGTTATTGCTCGCTCACCTCAAGTTCAGTGGGTTTCTTTCGCTTAAACTTCTCGCGCAGAGATTGCATCATCACGAAGAACACCGGCGTCAGCAACGTGCCTACAAACGTAGAGAGAATCATGCCACCGAATACCGCAAAGCCCAGTGAGTGACGAGATGCCGCACCGGCACCCGATGCAATCACCAACGGGAATACCCCCCAGATGAAGGCGAACGCAGTCATCTGTACTGCACGGAAACGGATTCGAGCAGCTTCTTTGGCAGCATCAATGATTGATAAGCCCTTTTCTTCTCGCAGAACTTTGGCAAATTCCACGATAAGAATCGCCACTTTGGCGGACATACCGATCAAGATGACCACACCAATCTGCACGTACAAATCGAACGGTTGTCCCACCAGCAGTAGCGTGCCCATTGCGCCGAGAATCGCGACTGGAACCGCCATCATTACCGCAGCAGGAATAGTCCAACTTTCGTACTGAGCCACCAAGAACAAGTAGGTGAATAGCAAAGACAATGCGAACGCGATTGGCGCCATGTTGCCTGCTTTCATCTCTTGGTAAGTCATGCCTGACCACTCGTACGAGTAACCACTTGGCAAAGATTCCGCAGCCAGTTTTTCAATGGCCTTTACAACATCACCCGAGCTGTAACCTGGCGCTGGCGCACCGTTCACGGTTGCAGAACTGAACATGTTGTAGTTCGATAAGGTATCAGGGCCGAAGATCGGCTTCACTTTCACTAGCGTTGCCAGTGACACCATTTTTCCAGAGCTTGAGCGAACAAACAGATGGTCGATGTCGTCGATGTTGTCACGGTATTGCTCTTCTGCTTGCACTTTCACTTGGTACGAACGACCAAACAAGTTGAAGTCAGAAATGTATGCACCGCCCAACTGTGCTTGCAGTGTGCTGAAGATTTCATTCAACGGTACGCCCATCGAAATCGCTTTATCGCGGTCAATATCGATGTAACGTTGCGGAATGTTCGCACGGAAAATCGAGAACGCACGCGCCACTTCAGGCAGTTGGTTGATTTGGGCAACAAAATCAGCGGTTGTTTTTGCCAACTCTTGTGGAGAACGGCCCAAGTTGTCTTGCAGCACAAGGTTGAAACCATCCACCGCACCCATGCCTTTGATTGCCGGCGTCGCGAAAACGAACGAAGCGGCATCTGGCGTTGAGTTCAGCATTTGGTTAACTTTGTTCATCAACGCACGTTGGTGTAGCTCAGGGTCTTTACGTTTGCTCCAGTTATCCAGTTTGATGATCAACATGCCCGAGTTTGGAATCGACGCCATGTTAATTACCGAGAAGCCCGCAACCGAAACCACGTTCTCCACACCTTCCATCTGTTTTAGCTCATCAACGTACTTCTTCATTAATGGTGCAGTACGCTGCAATGCTGCTGCGTCTGGCAAACGCATTTCGACCATGAACACGCCTTTATCTTCGTTTGGTACGAAAGATGAAGGTACGGTCATGAACGCAAATGCCAGCACCGCAATAAGCGCGCCATAAACACCGATACTCAGCACAATGCGGCGGCTCAAGAAGCCAACTAAACCTTGGTATTTGCGCGTTATTGCTTCAAAACCTCGGTTAAACGCACGCAAAGGCGCAATAGGTTGTGAGTGAGTTGATTTCAACATCAACGCACAAAGCGCTGGCGTTAACGTTAATGCGTTGATCGCAGAGATCAGCACCGACACACAGATGGTGACCGCGAACTGGTTGAACATTCGACCAGAAATACCCGGCAATAGCGCAACCGGTACGAATACCGCCAACAAAATAAGCGTTGTTGCCAATACTGGCCCCGTCACTTCTTTCATAGCTTGGATAGTGGCCGGAATCGGGTCTAAATGCTCTTCATGGATAACCCGTTCCACGTTCTCTACCACGATGATCGCATCGTCCACCACGATACCGATGGCGAGGATCAAGCCAAACAACGAGATCGTGTTAATGGTCATGCCCATCACGCCCATGATTGCGAACGTCGCAATGATGGAAACCGGAATCGCTAAGGTTGGAATGATGGTCGCTCGCCAGTTCTGCAAGAAAACGTACACAACGAAGGTTACAAGAAGTACCGCAATCACCAGCGTCTCGTACACTTCATCAATCGACGTCTCTACGTATTCGGTAGAGTCATACGCGATGTCGTAGACCAAATCATCTGGGAACGATTTCTCGTACTCTTTCATGGCCTCTTTCACGCGTTCCATCACGTCTAGCGCGTTCGCTGTCGGCAACTGGTACAAGGCCAGAACGGCGGCTGGTTCGTTATTCATACGACCATCAGCTTCGTAGCCTTGTGCGCCAACTTCGACACGAGCCACATCTTTCAAGCGAATCAAAGAACCTTTCTTGCTCGCACGGATGATGATGTTCTCGAACTCTTCCGCAGAAGTAAGGCGGCCTTTGGTTTGCAAAACATATTGATATTGCTGGTCACCCGGAGCTGGCATACCACCGATCTTACCCGCCGCCACTTGGATGTTTTGCGTTTTAATTGCGCCGATAACATCGCTAGCAGAAAGCTTCAAGGTGGCCAATTTATTTGGGTTCAACCAAATACGCATTGAGTAGTCTTTCTTACCCAGCAGCGTAATGTCACTCATACCTTCGATACGTTTTAGACGCTCAACGATATTGAGATCCGCGTAGTTAGAAAGGTAGATACTGTCGTAAGACTGTTTCGGGGAACGCAGTGTGATAACGCCCAGCATGTCGGAAGATTTCTTCTTAACCGTCACACCGATTTGGTTTACTTCTTGTGGTAGAGACGACGTCGCCTGTGCCACCAAGTTGTTCACACGAACCTGCGCCATATCGCCATCTGCGCCCACTCGGAAGTAAATACGCAATGTGTATGAGCCATCGTTACCAATCACAGAAGACATGTAAATCATGTCTTCAACGCCGTTGACTTTGGCTTCTATCGGTTGTGCTACCGTCTTTTTAACCACGTCCGCGTTTGCACCCGGATACATGGTGCTCACCGTAATTACCGTTGGAGAGATTTGAGGATACTCAGAAATTGGCAAGACTTTCAGGGCGATCATACCCATCAATGTCATCGCCAGTGAGATCACCAAAGCAAACTTCGGCCGGTGAATGAAAAATTTACTTAACATCAGTACTCACTCAGCCTTGTTCACTCTGTAGTTCAACGTCTTTCACCGTTGCACCCGGACGCACTTTTTGTAGACCATTGACGATGACTTTTTCGTTAGCCGCCAAGCCAGTCAGCACAGCACGTTTCACACCGTAGGTCTGACCGAGTTCAACGTTACGACGAGACACCACGTGATCATCACCAACCACCATGACGTAGTCACCCGCTTGGTCTTGTTGAACAGCCGCCGATGGGATAAGCAAACCATCAATGGTTTTGTTGCGCAGCTTGATGGTCAAGTTGCCATATTCACCCGGCATAAGCGCGTAAGTTGGGTTATCGAATTGTGCTTCTGCTCGAATTGAGCCTGTTTCTAAATCGATCTTGTTGCCAACGGCGTAGATCTTGCCATCAAGCGGATACAATGAACCGTCTGAAAGCGTCAGTGTTAAATCAACATCCAGTTTGTCATCGTTACGATGAGCCACATCAATGGCACTTCTTACGCGGCGGTAGAGCTTCTCATCCACATCAAAGCCAAAGCGAATTGGGTCGATTTGAGTGATCGAAACAAGAGGAACGAGTTGAATTTTCGAAATACGGTCACCCACTCGGAAGTTGCTGAAACCCACGCGGCCAGAGAAAGGAGCACGCACAGAGCTAAATTCAAGATCGAGCCTTGCTGAAACCAGCGTCGCTTTCGCCTCTTCTACCGAAGCAATCGCTGCGGCGTGCGCAGCAATGGCGTCATCGTATTGCTGCTCACTGATACTTTTATCTTTGATGAGTTTCTTCACACGTTCTGCGGCTTTGTTGCTTAATTCGGTGAGAAGACATGGTAGCCCCATGTTGATCAGTTCTTAAACAACATACCGAGTTTCA
>NZ_JAWPOT010000109.1:0-966 GCF_033344415.1 Vibrio sp. 1727 | reverse complement strand
TTCGTTCCCTTTAACTTAACGCTTACCCTCGGGTGAAGGTCAACCTGTGGCAGTTTGTTGTGTGTCTTTTTACTTTTTTCGCGCCAACACACTAACGCAAACGTTTACATTGATTACAAATAAATCACTGAGTTTTCGGTTCATTTTTGGGTAAATACATACCATTTTTCGCTATATACCCGCCGTTTATAACAACCCTACAATACGCGCGTCTTACTTGTAGCACGCGGGTTTTCCAACCATGAATTCGTGGCTCGTTTATTAAAGGTATCGAATGAGCAATATCGCCAAGTCCGCTGTTAAACTCAGTGTTTTCTCTGTGATCATGATTACGGTTACATCCGTTGATAGCATCAGAAACATACCGGGTGCCGCCTTATTTGGTAGTCATGCCATCTCTTTCTTTTTACTTGCTGGTTTATGCTTTTTTGTTCCCACGGCTTTAGTGTGTGCCGAGCTAAGCACGACTTACCCTCAACAGGGTGGCGTCTATCTTTGGGGAAAAGAAACGATTGGACCTAACTTCGGCTTTGCGACCGTTTGGTATCAATATGCGGAAAATATCGTTTATTACCCTCCTCTGATCTCTTTCATTGTCGCTACAGGTGCCTACCCATTTGTCCCTGAACTGGCGCAGAATAATATTTTCATGTTAATCATGATTAACGTGATTTTTTGGGCGCTAACATTGGTAAATATATTCGGCTTACGTTTGTCATCGATGATCACAAACGTGTTTGGCACTCTAGGGCTCATTTTCCCAATTTTGCTGATCATTGGCTTGGGTGGTTACTGGGCATATACCAATCCGGGTGAGTCTCATATCTCCCTTAGTCATGTCTCTGACTGGCTACCCGATTTCTCTCAAGATGGAATTGGAGCAGGTTTCACCGCTGTAGTGCTTTCATTGACTGGTTTAGAAATTACCACCTCATATGCAAGTGAAGTAGAAAATCCACAAAAGGC
>NZ_JAWPOT010000108.1:0-973 GCF_033344415.1 Vibrio sp. 1727 | reverse complement strand
AATTGACGTACTCATCTCCAGTTCATACACCGCGTATTGCTTTCTTGCGTGAACAGGCAAAATTGGCAGGGTTGGACATTGAGCTGAAGCTGATTGATGGTTCATCGATGTTCAAGTATGTGCGTGAGAAAAAACACGAACTTGCTTTCTTCGATATGGGGACTTCGGAAATCCCAACTTATTGGGAATACTTCCATTCCGTGAACGCGAACAAACCACAAACGAACTCATTCACTAACTACAGCACGCCAGAGCTAGATGAAAAGATCATTGCGTATCGCTTTAACATGGACATGGATAAGAAGATCCAACTAGGTCATGAGATTCAGCGAGACATTATTGATGCGCACGTGATTGTCACTGGCTACATGGTACCTTACGTTCGTTATGGACACTGGCGTTGGTTGAAATTGCCAGAGAAACCAATGAATCGAATGACAGAAGCGTTGTTCAGTGGCGGAATTATCGGTGATGGCACGTATTGGATCGACAAAGACGTGAAGAAAGAAACCCAGAAAGCGATGAAGTCGGGTAAAACCTTTGAACCGGTTGTTGTCGTTGATGACACGTATAAGCTGGAAGGATGTGTTATGGAAAACGATGTAATTTTGAGTGTAAAAGATCTCGAAGTGGAATTCATCACGGATGATGGCCCGGTAAAAGTACTCCATGGCGTGAACTTTGATGTTCGTGCAGGACGAACGCTCGGTCTCGTTGGTGAGTCTGGCAGTGGTAAGAGCGTGACCTCCATGTCCATCATGGGACTGTTGCCAAAGCCTTACGGCAATATTGTCAATGGTGAAGTTAACTACCGAGGTACCAATCTGGTGTCGCTACCAGCGGAAGAAATGTACGCCATGCGCGGCGACCGCATTTCGATCATTTTCCAAGACCCAATGACGGCGTTGAATCCAGTGCATACCATTGGCCGCCAACTGTGCGAAGTGTTGGAATTACACCGTCCTGAGTTAGG
>NZ_JAWPOT010000107.1:0-976 GCF_033344415.1 Vibrio sp. 1727 | reverse complement strand
AGAATCGAAAGTTACCTTAACATCTGTCTTTTCATACCCTAGTTCGCATTTTGCAGCTACTTCATGAGCAAGTTGTTCAAAATCTTCGATAGAGTAATCTTTCTCTTCAAGCATTTTTGATTCAGAAAATAATACAGTAACTGAAATTGGTTTAATCATCGTTGCCCCCAAGCATCGGAAAAATAGATTAAGAATAAGTTGTTCTCTTAACTTAAAAACATTATAACTCACACCCCCAATAAATACCATATTAACACACTATAAATAGTAAAATATACTTAACTTTATTTATTGACTTTGGCCCGAACAAGGGCGTCACAATAGGGCTCGATAGAGGGTCAGCTTTTTAGGCGAAGCCGTTAAGAAAAGCGATACAAATGCTTTTAGCTCGCCGAAGGCGAATCATATGGCCACCAGCATTCTGCTAGGACGGTGACAACGGGGGTTTGTTGGCAACGACCTAGCGCTGGAGGTCAACAGCCTTGAGCGGCAGCACTTAGTGAGGAACGAACCTTAGCGCTGCAGGGGTAAGTCCGGCGGGTGGGCCTCGGTGGCGACTAGGGGAAACCCCTGTTAGTGGAGAGAAAATTGTGAATGCGTTATATTGTTTACTCGCAACAAAAAGCCCTGAACTTAGTCAGGGCTTCTCTAATTAAAGCTTGGTTAAGCGGCTTGTTCTGTTGCTCCATTAATGTCACCACTATCATCGCTCATACTTTGAGAACCAAAGTACTGATCCTCTAACTTTTGCCGTGCTTCAGAAAGTGGTACACCCAGGGTTGTAAGGAGTTTATTTGCAGCCAAGTCAATGCTAGTTTTATTCACTGACATATTGCCACTCTTGTCATCTATGATGCGGCCAGTAAAGTCAGACGTACCTAGATCGCGTGAGTAGTTAAGTTCTTCAAGCTTATCCCACTGAACTGCTTCGAGAGAGCCATAGTGATTCATTGCGATATTTCCAGCTACTGCAACA
>NZ_JAWPOT010000106.1:0-985 GCF_033344415.1 Vibrio sp. 1727 | reverse complement strand
GGCTTTGTTGCTTAATTCGATGAGAAGACATGGTAGCCCCATGTTGTTCAGTTCTTAAACAACATACTGAGTTTCAGGCATACCTAGCCCTGTAAGCTTGTTCAGCGCTTTGATCATAGCGTAAGTCTCACCAACTTGAGCGTTGTAGTCCCTCAGGCTTAATTTCCCACCTAACAACTGTTTTACCCGATACATTGCTGTCTCTGAGAGCGAGCGCTTATGATAACCATACCGCTTTTTCCATTTCTTGTTAGAGCCGTAGAGCTTCTGGCAACCCACTGCTAAGTTGCGAGGAGGTCCTCGTTCCCAGAAGGCTGCCCCTTCTCGTGGCGGAATGAGCGGAACAGCTCGCTTGAGCCGTATGGCATCATGGCAATTCCTTGTGTCATAAGCACCATCGCCTGATATCTCAATGATTTTACGACGTGTCTGCTTAAGCAAGTTGGGAAGTACTTCGGCATCGGTTACGTTAGATAAGCTCAGCTCTGCTGCGACTATTTCGTGGGTGCTAGTATCTACTGCGATATGCAGCTTACGCCAAACCCTACGCTTCCCGTCAGTACCATGCTTCTTGACCTTCCATTCGCCTTCGCCATAAACCTTGAGGCCAGTGGCATCAATGGCTAGGTGTTGTATCGCACCTCTGGTTTTAGTTTTAAATGAAACCTCAACTTCCTTAGCTCGACGGCTTATACAGGTGTAGTGGGGACAAACTAGCGGGATGTTAGCCAGCTTAAATACCGAGTCTAGAAATCCTTGCAGTGCTCTCAACGGCATAGAGAATATGCGTTTCACCATCAGTGCAGTAGTAATGGCTAAGTCGCTGAATTGGCGAGGTCTGCCGCGCTTGCCTTGTTTGTTTTGCTTCCACTCGGCTATCGCTTCCTCATCAATCCAAAAGGTCAGAGAACCACGGTTTATTAAGGCTTTGTTGTACTGCGTCCAGTTAGTTGTTTTGTAACGAGGTTTAGGCATGAGGCTACGA
>NZ_JAWPOT010000105.1:0-998 GCF_033344415.1 Vibrio sp. 1727 | reverse complement strand
TAAAAAGCGATACCTATCACGGCTTCCAACATTTTTAACTCTTCATGAGTCAAAAAATCCGTCGATTGCCTGCTGAGCACACTGCTATTGAATTCAACTATTGCTACATTCTGTTGCTCGTCTTTTTCATGTTTTGGTTGCTCCGGGGAAAAGTTGGTATTTTGCGTAACCATATTTGCTCCTACCCTATGCTTTATTTAGAGAAGCACTAAGCCATTTACTTCCGCTGCTTATGCGAATTTTTTTATCATGTCAGAGAGTTCATTCGTACAGTTTTGCACTCTGCTGTTCATCTGGTTGGTTTCTGTCATCAGATCATACGACTCGCTGTATTTCAAATTGAGCGATTGGATGTTCTCATTGATTTCATCCGTGACGTAGACCTGCTCTTCGATGGCGACGGCTATCTGTTGATTTCTTTCTACAACATCTTGGATCAACGACTCTAGTTGCTGAATGCTCTCAAGCGCCGTTCCAAGCAAAGTGACCGTCCCTGTAGACATCTCGTTGCCTTTCTCCAACGCAGAAACCGCAGACTTACTGCCATGTTGAATGCTCTCAATCGCAGATTTGATCTCTGTTGTGGACTCTTGAGTTCGTTTGGCAAGCGTTCTCACTTCATCCGCGACTACCGCAAAACCACGACCTTGCTCGCCTGCCCTTGCCGCTTCTATCGCAGCATTCAATGCCAGAAGATTGGTTTGTTCGGCAATGCCATTAATCACCTCAATAACCGTCCCTATTTGATCCGTTTGTTGATTCAAACGCATCACCACTTTCGAAATCTCACCCAACTCGCCAACAAGGTCGAGAACGGAATGGTTAACGTTATCGATAACATTGCGGCTATCGGTCATGGTGTTTTGCGCTTTCAGCGTCGCATCTGCGGTTGCTTGAGCATTATGAGATATCTCGGAAGACGAGGCTTGCATCTCATTCACTGCGGTTGCAACAGAATCAATTTCGATTTTTTGCGCGCTTAGGTTCTCAGTAACGCG
>NZ_JAWPOT010000104.1:0-999 GCF_033344415.1 Vibrio sp. 1727 | reverse complement strand
TAGGCAGATCTTCTAATGCACCGGGCTGACCATATGCGCCGTTATTGAATAGGGCATAAAGCTGGCCTTGAGCCAATTCAATCGCTTGTTTTGCGCCACTAGTGATGCTTATTGGGTCGTCGAGGTCGAGCTGGATACAGGTTAACCCTTCTGATTGGAGTCGTTGAACGTCATCAAGCTTTCTACAAGAGGCGATGACGTTAAAGCCTTGTTTATGGAGTGCATGAGCACAAACGTACCCGATGCCCGTTGAGCACCCCGTAATGAGGATGGATTTATTCATGTGTTAGCTTAATGCGAGAGACAGATAAGCTTTATCATTCAACAGCTTCTATCTTGAAGCAAGTGCTTCAGTGCTGGTTCTATTCTTGAGTAACTAAATTTAAAGCCAAGCTCGGTGAGTTTCTTAGGTTTGGCTCGCATACTGTCAAACAGCAAACATGCCGATTCTCCCATCGCCAATGCCATGACCCATTTAGGTGTGAATAGAATATGAGGACGTTTGAGTGTTTTCGCTAACGTGCGGCTAAATATCCGGTTAGTCACAGGGTGAGGGGCGCACATGTTGAAGGCACCATGCGCGTGAGGGGTTTCAAGCAGGTACATAATGGCACGAACCATATCGAGGATATGAATCCAAGGCATGTATTGATTGCCATTGCCAAGCGGTCCGCCTAACCCCAATTTGTAAGGCAAGAGCATTTTCGCGAGTGCTCCGCCATTAAGCCCGAGTACGACGCCTGTCCGGAGAAAGCAAACGCGGGTTTGTTCGGACTCGGCTCGTTTGGCGATTTGTTCCCACTTAGCGCAAACCATATGCGGGAAATCGTCGTTATTCACATGAAGACACTCATCGAACGGATGATCCTGCTGGTCGCCGTAATAACCGACAGCAGATCCACTAAGAAACACAGAAGGCGGTTCGGTACTGGCGTGAATCAGCTCAACAATTTGCTCGGTAATTTTCCAGCGACTGTCGCAAATTTTCTCTTTTTGCTG
>NZ_JAWPOT010000103.1:0-1003 GCF_033344415.1 Vibrio sp. 1727 | reverse complement strand
ACCGTAATCCTTCAACTTCAAGACAACTGAGACAGCTTTCGGCAACTCTTTATTGCTGTCCCACTCTTTCTTCCACTGTTTACCGTCATAAAAACGCATGTCGAAAGATTCCATCTGCGTCAGCAACGGAGTGACAATGCCTTCCTGCCCAACTGGGGTATCTGGATAACGCCACCAAACACGCTGCAGGGTTTCTTCTTTAACGCGATAGCCCACTTTAGTCACTTCACCACGCGGGAACTGTTGCTGCGGGTTATGCCAACCCACACGTGCAAACATTAGGCCTTTCGCGTCGGAATCGAGTAAATAATCCGACCAAAAGATCAGTTGCCCGGCAGGGTCTTCGCCGTTGGTACGCGTTTGACGCAATGCCATTTGGCGGAAGTCGTTATCCATCATCACCATGGCGCGTTGCAGTTCATTCAAACGCTGAGTTCGCTCTTGCGACAACTCGTTACTGCGCTGAACTTGCGACACCACTTGGTATGCCGCCACGCTCAAACTGGCAAAGATTGCTATCGACACCAGCACTTCAATGAGTGTAAAACCTTTTGCTGTACGGCGCTTATTTGCGCGATTGGGATTACTGCGCCACATAGCTTCTTACCGTAACAACTGGACTCGCGTTTTTCGCGGTCGCGACACTTACATCAAATGCTTTCAGCAATGGCTGCGTGGTGGCTACAGGCGTGACTTTCCAATACCATGTACGCCCTGCTAGCTCTTCGGTACCATTCTTGGCTTTCAGCGCGCCAGTATCTAGCATCACATTCGCCATTTGGTTATCCACAACCATTGCTGCAAACATCTTTTCTTCTAAGTAGCTGACTGTGTTGATGTGTTGACTCACAGAGCGAATCACACTGATCGCCGCGGTGGCAAAAATAGCCAGTGCAACCAACACTTCAAGCAACGTCATCCCTCGCACTCTGCGACGGTTTAAGTTTGGTTGAGTTTGCTTAAAATTGCGCATTCGCATCCTCTTCCACTTCTTCACCTGGCG
>NZ_JAWPOT010000102.1:0-1009 GCF_033344415.1 Vibrio sp. 1727 | reverse complement strand
AAGGTAGGCGTTACCTGCCAGTACCACGTACTTGCTCTTCACGCTGCCTTTCGCCGTTTTCACTACTGGGTTAATACCTTTATCAATCGACACGACCGCCGACTGCTCAAAGATTTGACCACCTAGAGACGTAAACGCAGCAGCTTCACCCAATGCCAGTTTAAGCGGGTGAATATGACCACCGCGCATATCCAGCAAACCGCCAGTGTACACTTTCGTACCTACCGCTTGTTCTACCTCTCCTGCGTCAAGCAGAGTCAGTTGGTCGTTGCCGTAACGCTCCCAGTTCTTCTTATGTTCTTCTAGCCCTTTGAGTTGTTTACTGTTCAGTGCCGTGAACAAGCCGCCTTGCTTGTAATCACAGTTGATGTCGTATTTGTCGATCAGGCCACGGATGATATCGCCGCCTTCAAAAATCATATCGCACAGAGCTTTAGCTTGGTTTTGGTCGTAACGGCTTTCAATCACGTCAACATCTCGGCTGTAGCTGTTAACGATTTGGCCACCGTTACGACCAGTTGCTCCAAAGCCCACTTTTGCGCTTTCTAACACAACGACTTTAAAACCTTTTTCTGCTAGGTGCAGTGCAGAAGAAAGACCAGAAAATCCCGCACCGACTACACACACATCGCACTCGATGTTGTCTTGCAGTTGTGGGTATTCCGGCATGTTTGGCACAGAGTGCGCGTAGAACGAATCCGTATGCTTGTTCATAGAACTATTCCTTTATTTATCGTAATCGTCAGCAGGCTTAAGGATGGAGGCGAATCCAAGTGGTTTTGGTTTCGGTGAATTTTTCAATCGCGTGGAGAGACTTGTCTCGACCGTTTCCGCTCATTTTGAATCCACCAAATGGAACCGTCATGTCACCTTCGTTATAGTTGTTGACCCAAACCGAGCCGGCTTGCAGTCGTTTTGCTACGCGATGAACGCGGTTGATATTGCTACTCCAAAGTGCAGCACCTAAGCCGTACTTCGAATCGTTAGCGATCTCGATTGCTTGCGCTTC
>NZ_JAWPOT010000101.1:0-1010 GCF_033344415.1 Vibrio sp. 1727 | reverse complement strand
TTCCTCTTCCGTAACTCGAATACCAACCGTAGCTTTAAGAATCGCCCAAACCACTAAGCTTGCACCAAATACCCAAGCAAAGATCACTGCGGCACCAAGAAGCTGCGCACCAAACGTTGCTTCACCGTTGCTTAGAGGAACAACCATTAGACCGAAGAAACCACAAACACCATGAACTGAAATTGCACCTACAGGATCGTCAATCTTCAGTTTATCGAGACCGATGATGCTAAATACCACTAGCGCACCCGATACCGCACCGATTGCTACAGCATACAAAGGTGATGGTGATAGTGGGTCTGCCGTGATAGCGACCAAACCAGCCAGCGCACCGTTAAGGATCATGGTTAAATCTGCTTTACCCCAAGTGGTTTTACACACAAACAATGCAGCAATCGAACCCGCAGCCGCAGCCGCGTTCGTGTTAAGGAAGAATTGACCAACCGCTGTTGCGTTTTCAAAGTCTGAAACCATCAATTGAGAACCGCCATTGAAGCCAAACCAGCCGAACCAAAGAATAAACGTACCCAGTGTTGCTAATGGCATGTTCGAGCCAGGAATTGGGTAGATTTCACCATTTTTACCGTATTTACCTTTACGAGCACCAAGCAGTAACACGCCAGCTAGCGCCGCAGACGCACCTGCCATATGAACAATACCTGAACCCGCGAAGTCGCTAAAGCCAGCTTCAGATAGGAAGCCACCGCCCCATGTCCAGTAGCCTTCCATTGGGTAAATGAACGCGGTCAAAACAGCTGAGAACAGCAAGAATGACCAAAGCTTCATGCGCTCTGCAACGGCCCCCGAAACAACAGACATCGCTGTTGCAACAAATACCACTTGGAAGAAAAAGTCGGATTCAAGAGAATGGTCTGCGCCTTCACCCTGGGTACCAATCAACCCACCGAACGATCGTAACCAACCGCCTTCTCCGTTATCGACGTACATAATGTTGTAACCAATAACAAGGTAAGTGGTACACGCTATCGCGTACAAACAAAAGTTTTTAG
>NZ_JAWPOT010000100.1:0-1016 GCF_033344415.1 Vibrio sp. 1727 | reverse complement strand
TTTGTAACGGTAATGGCAATGACTAGCGCATCTGCATTCGCTCAACCACTTTTCACTGGTGGCAACTACGTGAGCCGCGAAGAGATGAAAACCATCTCAGTTACGCCGATGGCAACGTCAGATGAGGCTTATCAACAGGCACTGTCTGAACTCAATTCACTTAAAACCATGTCGGCTCGTGAACTGAATAAAGAGCTCAATATCCTGACATTTAATGTGAAGTCTCGCAGTACGCATTTAAAAGATGGAGGCTTCGTGACCGTGCAAGAACGCATGAATGAAGATGGTCAGTTGGAATATTTGGGCAAAGTGAATGTCAAAGTGCATTATGCCGAACGCGATAACAATCGATAATGGTTTGCCAATGGGGAAGAGTATGGTGTGGTTCACATCATGCTCTTTTTCGAGCTTTATACTGGGTTCTCATCCTCCCGCTAACACACCAGGTAAGTAAAGTTGAAAATATTGATCGTCGAAGATGAGCACAAAGCCGGAGAATATCTGCAAAAAGGTTTGATTGAATCTGGGTATGTGGTGGATTTAGTGCATGATGGGGTCGATGGGCTTTATCACGCTACCAGTGAAGAATATGACTTAATCCTCCTCGACATTATGTTGCCTAAACTCGATGGTTGGCAGGTGCTTAACACATTGCGCAGTAGTGGGATTCACACTCCAGTGATCATGCTGACAGCGAAGGAGCAAGTGGAAGATCGCGTGCGCGGTTTTGAGCTGGGTGCCAATGACTATGTGGTAAAACCTTACGCGTTTGCAGAGCTACTGGCGCGTGTTCAAAACGTATTTCGTCATCATATTGCCGCGCAAGTGGTCGCATCGCCGCAAACATTACGTGTGGCAGATTTAGAACTTGATATGATCAAACGCGTTGCCACGCGCGCGGGGCAGTCGATGTCGCTTACCGCCAAAGAATATGCCCTGCTTGAGTTGTTGATGCGCAAAACTGGCCAAGTGCTTTCACGTACCACCATTGCGTCGTTAGTGTGGGATATGAACTT